>CAKZMO010000248.1 GCA_937128595.1 uncultured cyanobacterium
GCACTCACAGGTGGTGCCAAGTTCTTGAGTTCTGAGCTAAGCCATCGGTGAGACAGCTTAACCAAAAAGGATACGCATACTGCTGTCCTGAGTCAACCGTAGAGTAGACGGAGAAGAGAGGAATCGGGAGTCAGGAGTGAGGGGCTGAGAGAGGCGATCGCACAAGCAGCTTGTAGGGCTTTATCTCAATCACTGCAGTGTTTACAAATCAATTGCAGCCTATTGACAACAACAATTCTGTTGAAACGGACTGCAATATTTCTGCAAGGGGGCGGAAGTCACGCTGACCTAGAAAAAATCTGCGAAGATTGGAGTTAAAATTTACGATGAAATCTTCTCGTCTGTTTCTGCCGTTGGGTCGCAATTTTCTGATTCTGCTGGTGATTGGGGCCTTGTTTTTGCCGTTTTTACCGCTGCTGATCTGGTCGTTTTCAGAGGGTTGGTACTTTCCCCAGTTTGTGCCTGAGCAGTGGACGCTAGGCAACTGGGAACAGCTCTTGTCTCCCACGTCGCGGGTACTAGAAGGATTGGCTCAGAGTTTGGCGATCGCCATCACTACAACACTGCTGTCGCTACTAATAGGACTACCCGCAGGACGCGCTCTAGGAGTGATGGAGTTTCCAGGTAAAGCAATACTCAAACTGTTTTTGCTAACGCCGATCATTGTGTCGCCTCTAGCAACGCTGATGGGCATTCAGTATGTGTTGATTCGGTTGGGTCTGAACGGAACACTGCTGGGCGTGGTGCTGGTGCACCTGATGCCGACCCTTCCCTACATGACGCTGGTGCTAGCGAGTGTCTTTGCCAACTTCGACACAGGCTACGAGATTCAAGCGCGATCGCTCGGAGCCAACCCTATTGCGGTGTTTACCCACATCACTCTGCCCCTCATTACCCCTGGAGTCATGGTAGGAGCACTCTTCTCTTTTCTCATCTCCTGGAACGAGTTTTTGCTGACATTCATCGTCGGTGGAGGCAGTGTCTTCACCTTGCCGATGGTGCTATTTACTCTGTTGCAGGGAGGAAACAACGGACTGGTGGCTGCCGTCGCGATTACGTCGGTGATTCCAGGGTTGGTTTTTCTTGTGATGGCGAGTCGCGCTCTAGAGGACGATACGGCACTGGGAGGCTTGGGGAGCGTTTGAAGATAGTCCGGTATTTCAGGGCTGTAGCTTTACTCTTGGGCGAGTTCGATTTGGTGGTAGACCTGCAACGCTGATGCCCACACCATATACCCAGCTTCGTTCAGATGGATGCCATCTGTGCTAAGTTCCATGCGCAGATAGCCTTGATCGTCGCTGAAAAGCGGGTGTAGGTCTAGAAATGCCACGTCTTCTTCGCGGGCAATGACTTGAAGCCGCTCGTTGAGGTCTTGAATGCGATCGCCAGAAATTTCCGCCAGGCGCTCTCGCCCTTCCCAAGTCGCATCTTCGCCAGCGTGGGGCAGAATCGATTGCATCACAATTTCAGCGTCGGGATGCATCTCTTTGAGATCTTCGACAATTTGTTGCTGATTCGCCAGTAGCGTACTGTCGCTGACGTCGCGTACCAGGTCGTTGATCCCGATGAGGAGAAAAATGATATCCGGCTCGGTGTCTTCAATAAAATCCAATCGCTTCAACAGACCCGCAGAAATTTCGCCTGAAATTCCCTGGTTGAGCCAGGTCGTGTGAGCAGGCAGCAGCTCGTGGGGAAACCAAAGGCTAATAGAATCGCCCAAAAGAACGCTGAGATGGTCGGGCGGTTCGACAGCCATTGCATCAGCTTCTCGGCTGAGAATATCGAGCCAATCGCTGTAGGCTAACTGATGACGTGGCCCCAGTTCTGATGTGGAGGCCGCTGTCGCGTCGGCGGTTGTCATCACCTTGCCTTCAGGCTGGCTTGACTCAGTGGCATCGGAGGAGGCGATCGCCGTTCCATCTGCACCTTGGGAAGGGGATGCCGTCACTTGAGCCCCGCGCCACCCTAAAATTCCGACAAGCGCAACAAGCAAAAGATTGACTCCCAAGGAAAGGTAGCACCAAGCGGGTAACCACTTCCATTGGGATGAGGATTTCGCAAAGCGAATCGACCGTGCTGCCGTTCGTCTCATATCGTCAAAACTGCGATCGCCCATAGTGTCGTGTCTGTGTCTGGAGTCCACTACTGAATGCCTCGTTCAGTCTAAATAGCAAAAAATCTGTCGTTCTATATAATCCTGTTTTGAGACCCTTCGATTAGTGTAAAAGGGATTCTTCAAAACTGCTTGTTGCAGCATCACGATTTTTATGGCTCAAACCGTTCTGATCACAGGTGCATCTCAAGGAAGTGGCAAAGCCACTGCGCTTTTGTTTGCGCGTAACGGATACGACGTCGTTCTCACGGCTCGGACACCCGATCGGCTCGCACAGGTAGCAGAAAAAGTGCGGGCTCACGGTCGAGTTGCTTTGGCAATCCCGGCAGATGTGGGCGATCGCGCCCAAGTTGAGGCTTTGACCCAGAAGGCCTTGGCTCACTTTTCAAGAATTGACGTACTGGTTAACAATGCTGGAATTTGTTTAACGGGAGCTGTCGAACTGACCACCCATGAAGATTGGCATCGCCTGATGAACACCAACTTCTGGGGTTATGTCAATACAATTCAAGCACTGCTGCCCCAGTTTTTGCAGCGACAACAAGGAACTATTGTCAACATCGGTTCCTTTGCTGGAAAAATGCCGATTCCTTCTATGACGGCGTACTGCGCTAGCAAATACGCCGTGACTGGTTTGACCGAGTCTCTGCGAACAGAACTGGCTCCAAAAGGCATCCACGTCTGTGCAGTGCATCCTGGCATCATCAACAGCAGCTTTATGGAACGAGCTATGTTTCGGGGCAAAGATGCTGAAGAAGAGCAGCGCCAGCGCCAGCAGATGGAATCTGCGCTCAACAGCATCATGGTGAGCCAGCCCGAAGATATTGCCAATGCCGTGTGGGACGCTCTGAAGTACAACAAGGCTGAAACAGTCGTTGGCACAGCGGCGATCGCCACCGAAGCCTATCGATTTGTTCCAGGACTGATGCAGTGGGCAATGAGCCGCCGCTGATCGAGAATCTAGGCTTCCGCTAAATGGCGATCGAGCGCTGTTGTGTAGTCTTCGTACTTCTTTGCGCCGACAATGGTCTCAGCAATTTCCCCTTTGTTGATAAACATCACGGCGGGAATGCTGCGAATGCCATAGCGCTTCGCCACAAACTTGTTGTTGTCTAAGTCGAGCTTGAATACTTTCGCGCGATCGCCATATTCGTCGGCGAGCTGATCGATCAGCGGCGCAATCAACTTGCAAGGGCCACACCAGGTTGCCGTGCAATCTACAACGATTAAGGAATCTGCGCCGATCAGTTCATCAAACTCAGCTTCATTTTGAATGTATGCAGCAGACATAAACTCTCCTGTTAAAACTCTATCTTCTCATGGCGATCGCCCCTCGCCTCTCGCTCAAGACAATTAGAACTCATGGGACTCATTAGCAAAAGTCTATTGTTCAGTGGCTGCTTGGATAAAAGCAATCGAGTTTTGCTAAAGAATGCACATTTCTCGCCGTCGTTGTCAGTAGAACTGTCATTGGGCAAGTGGAACACCTTAGCTGATCTTCCAAGATGGATCACCATTGGCCTAAGATCAATGGCTACAGCTATATCTTCGCCGTGCGTCACGCTT
>CAKZMO010000249.1 GCA_937128595.1 uncultured cyanobacterium
CCCCTTCAGACCACGCCTTCAGCGTAGCAGGGGCAGCGTGGTGAGGTGTGGAATTATTTCAGTGGGGAGATGGTGAAATTAGTACCATATGTAAACATTTCTCATCTATATGACGTCCCTTTTTGTTTCCAAATTTTGGCCTCCTTATTTTCGAGATCCGCAAGAATCACACCAGCCATGTGTTTCAGCACTCTGATGTAAATCTAACTTGACGTATGGGTATGAGAGGGTTTATAGTCATATATGACTATTCATTCATGACTATTGGTTGAGAGTATGGAACAGAAACTACTCGTACTGGGATTGCTGATGAACGCGGAGATGCACGGTTACCAGATCAACGAAATGATCGAAGCGCATCTCGGCAGCGGTGTGCAGCTCAAGAAATCACTGATCTATAAGCTCCTGGGCACGATGGCAGATGATGGATGGCTTACCTATACCGAAGAACAACAGGGCAATCGACCACCCCGGCGCGTCTACACCATCAGCAAGGGCGGAGAACAAGCCTTTCGTCAATTGCTGATCGATAGCCTCGCGGATTACAAACCTGCCGATTTTCTTGGGAACGTTGCAATCGGCTATCTGGATATGCTGCCACGCGATGAGTCACTGCCACTGTTGGAGCAGCGACGGGAAAAAATCGAAGGATTACTCAAAGATACACAGAATCTAGGCACGCATCCTGGCAGCGGACAACTCATCATCGACCATCAGATTCACCATTTGAAATCCGAACTGACATGGCTCGATCATGTCATTAATCAGATAAAGGAACCCCATGAACATGACTAAACCCGCAGTAGAAGCCCGTCAGCTTGTCAAACGATACGGGGAAATCACCGCCGTTGTCGGAGTTGATCTGACCATTCAGCCAAACAGCATCTATGCCCTGCTCGGTCCCAATGGTGCTGGCAAGACCACGACTATCTCGATGCTGACCACCCTTATACAACCGACCGAAGGCAGCGCCACCATCGCCGGATACGACGTTGTAAAGCAGGCGGATCAAGTCAGGCGGCAGATCGGTGTAACTTTTCAGGAAACAGTGCTGGATGATGCGCTCACCGGACGACAGGTGATGACCTATCACGGACGGTTGTACGGCATGAGTAAAGCACAGCGCCAAACCAAAACAGACGAATTGCTGGCGCTGGTTGAACTGGATGATGCCGCAGATCGTGCGGTCAGAACCTATTCCGGTGGCATGAAACGCCGGTTGGAGTTGGCGCGTGGGCTGATGACCGATCCGAAGGTGCTATTTCTCGACGAACCCACTCTGGGACTTGATCCACAAAATCGCGCCAAAATCTGGGATTACATTCAAGACCTGAAGCGGCGCAACGGGCTGACATTGCTTCTGACGACGCACTATATGGATGAGGCACAACAATTGGCGGATTGTGTCGGCATTATCGACGGTGGACGCATCATCGCTGAGGGCGCACCGCGTAACCTCATTGATCAGATGGGCAGCGACGCGATCACGGTATCCGGTTATGGCAACCGCGACGGATTTCTATCCCGTATTGATGAACTGCCGTTTGTGCAGTCGGTGACAACGGCGGAAACCATTACACAGCTTGCTGTTGATTCAGGCAATCGACGCCTAGCTGAGGTGGTCACACTGGCGAATCAATCAGATTTCACGATTGAAGATATTTCGGTTGCCAAACCCAGTTTAGCCGACGTTTTTCTGAAATATACCGGACGCGAACTGCGCGACCACTAACCACAGGAGATAACGATAATGAATGCGGCAATCACGCTCTGGAACAAGCAGATGAGCAAATTGAGTGGGGAGGAAACCTTCGGCTTATTGATCCAACCGATCCTGTGGGTGGTGCTGTTCGGGGTCGGCATGAAGGGCATCATGGGGTCAGCGGTTGCTGGCGGTGAGGACTACATCGCGTTCATGGCACCGGGTATCGTTGCTCTGAGCGCATTGGGCGGCGCGATTGCAGGCGGCAGCGTGTGGCTGGATGAACGGATGCGCGGCATTGTCAAAGAATACCTCGTTGCGCCCATTCCGCGTCTGAGTATTCTACTCGGCAACACTCTGACCATCGTCACCAAGAGTCTGTTTCAGGCCATCGTGATCTTCATCGTGGGTGTGCTGATGGGCGCACAACTCGCCAGCAATCCGATTGGCTGGATCGGTGGCATTGTTCTAGTTGCAGGATATAGCCTGGGTTTTGCGGGAATCGCACTGGCAGTCGCCAGCAAAGTCGAGGACTCCGGAGCTTACCATGCCTTGATCTTCCTACTGAATTTACCCCTTCTATTTCTCAGTAATGCGCTCTATCCGCTGTCCTCACTACCTCAATGGATGCAAATCGGCGCACGATTGAATCCCACTACCTATGTCGTTGATGGTATCCGGCAAATGGTGTTGCAAAACGGTGACATGCTGGCAGGCGGTGACATGATCCCACTGTGGCAGTGTTTCGCAGCGATAACTCTATTTGCTATAGCGGGGATGTGGTTCGCATACACCGCCTTCCGCTCGACAGTACGTTAACCGACCAATTCTTGACCTAACCTAATCAACAAGGAATAACTCATGGATTTACAACTGACTACGAAACGTGTATTGGTTACAGGCAGCACCGGTGGCATTGGTGAAGGCATCGTCAAAGGCTTTGCCAGAGAAGGCGCAACAGTGATTATCAACGGTCGGCGCGAAGATGAAGCCAAAAGGGTTGCCGCTGAAATCGAAGCGGATGGCGGCAAAGCAATCGTCGCGGTGGGTGATCTCTCAACCGATGAGGGTGTAGCAGATGTACTCAAACGAATCACTGATGCGGTAAGCGGGATAGATATTCTGGTGAACAACGCCGCTGGTGGTGAGCATCAAAATGATATGCAAAGTCCGGCTGCTGCGTGGTTGGATAGCTACAACATCAATGTGCTGTCGATGGTGCGCCTGATTCAAAAGGTGCTGCCGGAGATGCAGGCGCAGGGCTGGGGGCGCATCATCAATATCTCCAGCGCGGCAGCCGTCCAGCCATCACCGGGGATGGGCGTGTATTCCACCACAAAGGCAGCGGTCAACAACCTCACGGTGAACTTTGCTCAATCCATGCAGACGGATGGCGTGACCATCAACACCGTCAGTCCGGGTGCAATTATCACCCCGGCGATGGTGCAGATGGCGCAGGAACAGGGCATGGCATCCACATGGGAAGAAGCAGAATCCGCCTTTGCGGGTATGATGCCAGCCACGTTTCCCTTCAAAAGGATGGGCAAGGTTGATGAGATTGCCAGTGTTGTGATGTTCCTTGCCAGCCCACTCGCCAGTTATGTTCACGGCGCAAATATCCGTGTTGATGGCGGATACGTCGCAACCATGAACTAAGATGGTTGCATCGATGGCACGGATGAATCAGGTTCCAGGCCATCGAATCTCAACAGTTATTTTTAAAGCTGGATCGCAAAGCGATAACTGCCTACCTGAAGCGCGGCATACGGCTCCCCATCCCACGGCCAGACCAGCGTGACCTCAGCCGCCTGCCCCGGCA
>CAKZMO010000250.1 GCA_937128595.1 uncultured cyanobacterium
CGGTGCGCGGCTTCTCCATCAACTATTGGTTTTATATCAGCGCGTAGCACTATAAGATGTCGTGTAGGGTGCAGGGTGTAATGATAGTCCTGGGAATCGGGCATACTATGAAAACTAATAGCATGTCTGCATCACAGCCCTGCATTCAGCATTTCATTACCTGCTGGTTGGCAAACAACGTCGATCCATTGTTTACTAATCAGCGAAGATTGATGACTAGTCAGGAATGATGTTAAGGTTGCTGCGTTTAACAAGCATGACTCCTGAGCGGAGCACTGTTCATTCCAGAGTAACCCCGCAGGTCGTTTCTACTCTGATTTAGGTTCTGCCCATTTGTTGAAGGAATCGTCCAGGATGACTGTTGAGAAGTTACAACCCGCAAAACAAGGTGAAGTTAACGTTTATACCCCTTATTACCAGGGGCGCAAGCGGAGTGCCCTTCCCTATGCCATCAGTCTCTACAAGCAAGGCAACTTAGAAGGAACACGCCGTATTGAAGGAGGCGACAGTATTCCATTCGTTGCGACATGGAGCGTGTCGATGCTGCCTGCTGATTTGACTCGTTGTCGAGTACAGTTCGATGGCGACGCTGATTTAAGCTACGAAGTCACTCTCGCAAACTTTGAGTTTATCGACTTCTTAATCGACTTGCTCTTACAAGTCAAAACGACTCGAGCCACAGATTTTTCCCAAACTTTCTACCGAAAGTTGCTGCGTCTCGACGATTAATTGCTTATTCTTGAAATTTCCTCTCTGTTTTGCGAATTCAGAATTTCTGGCAGCGCTAGACTCATAGGTTCGTCATCTCCCTCTACAATGGGTGACAAGATGCACTTGTCGTATCGGTAGCACTTGATGAGGAGTAAGGCGTGTCGAAGTCTGCAAAGTACTTGCTAGTCGGATCTACAGAGGCCTACAGCGGAAAGTCAGCTACCATTTTAGGGATGGCGTCTCAACTCCAGTCCAAGGGAATCCGGGTCGGATATGGCAAACTGATTGGAACATATTTCAACGATGCCAATTCTGACGGTTTAGATGAAGATGTTCGGTTCATTTCAGAAACCCTCAACCTTCAGCCCCACAGTCTTTACCCGCCGTTGCTTCGTTTGAATGCAGCGACTATCGCGAAACAAGTCGCTGACAAAGAAAGCAGCCCTTTTCAGCAACAGCTAGAACACTATCTCACAGATAATCAAGGCGATCTGACAATTCTCGAAGGGCCCGGAACCTTAGACGAAGGCAAGCTGTTTGGGTTGTCGATGCCTGAGGTTGCAGAGGCACTTGATACATCAGTTTTGCTGGTCGCTCGATATCATTCAGCTCTAGTCGTTGATCCGATTTTGTCGGCAAAAGAGCGTATGGGCGATCGCCTCATGGGAATCATGATCAACGACGTTCCAGATCAAGAGATGGAGAACGTCACTCAAACCATCATTCCATTCCTCGAAAGCCAGGGGATTCGAAGTTTCGGAGTTTTACCACAAAGTCAGGTCTTGCGGAGCGTCAGCGTTCAAGAACTGGTAAAGCAGCTCGGTGCAGAAATTTTGTGCTGTGGCGATCGCCTAGACTTGATGGTCGAAAACCTCAAAATTGGGGCTATGAACGTCAACTCGGCGCTGAAGTATTTTCGGAAAGCCCGCAACATGGCTGTGGTAACTGGGGGCGATCGCACTGATCTTCAGCTTGCTGCCCTAGAAACTTCGACCCACTGCCTAATTCTGACCGGTCTCATTGCTCCTACCGCAGCAGTCATGAGTCGCGCCGAAGAACTAGAAATTCCAATTCTCTCTGTTGACCTTGACACACTGACCACCGTCGAAATTATTGACCATACTTTCGGCCAAGTCAGGCTACAAGAACCTATCAAGGTCGAATGCATTCGCAGCATGATGGCTGAGTATTTTGACATAGACCAGCTAATGCGATACCTAGAGTTGGAGCTCGTTCCGGGTACGACCTGATCCCCTATCGAACCAAGTCATTATCTGACTGCAAGACCGAAAGAAACGCAAACACCGCTGGAGAGTGCAGCGCTCCAGCAAGAGTCACCGCTCCTACGAGCCGCTCCAACGGCTTGGGAAGTCGGCAGGTCTTGATCCCTTCGGGCATAGAGATGGTGGATAAATAAGGCACAATCGATGCCCCAAGCCCTTGTTCAACCATATTGAGAATGGTTGAAGTTTCACGAAATTGATAGCGTGGAACAAGGGTATGCCCAGACTCCTGACAAAGAGCCTGAACATCCGTGAAGCAACTGTTGTCGTCGGGATACAAAATCAGGGGTAAATTGACCAATTCGTCCCAAGAAATCGGGTCGGGAAGAGTCTCCCATTGGGACGGCAGCACGACCAAATATTGATCTCGAAGCAATTCCAGACTTTCAAACTCATCGCCCGTTGGAAGTAGCGTGATTCCGATATCAGCCCGTCCTTCTCTAACTTCTCGTTCAACATAAATAGAGTCGTAATATTCTGTAACCGTCACCTCAATATCAGGATATTGATGGGTGAAAGCAGCTACCATTTTAGGCAACAAGTATGCGGCTGCACTGCGAAAGGAAGCGATCCGCACAAGCCCACCATGCAAACCTTTGTGCATGTTCGCGTCTTGCACCATGACATCTAAACAGTGCAAGATCTCGTGGATATGACTGACAACTTGTGTTCCTGCTGGCGTGAGTCGAGCCCCGCTTCGACCTCGAATCAAGAGCACTAGCCCTAGTTCATCTTCTAGATTGGCGATCGCATGACTGATCGTAGGTTGGGTCAATCCTAGCTGAAATGCAGCCTCACCAAAATTACCGCACTCTGCAACTGCAGATAGTGCGCGAAGCTGCGACAGCTTAATGGCATGTTGTGGCGATCGCGCAGAAGACTTTGACATCAAAACCAGCTGTAGGAAAATCTTGCCCTAAAACACTAGGTAGCACAGATTCAATCGATAGCAGAGACATAGAAAAGCCGTCAGTAAATTTGCTTATCTAGTCTGCTACATAAGTTCGTTTTCATCCTGTATCTCTGTCAGCGTACTCCATCCTGGAATCCAAAGACTTCGATCTTTCAAAGATCGTGCGTTGATCCAAAATCGAATATTGGAGTCGCAAGACGCAACAATCTCAGCAAAAACCCACCTTCCATGGTTCTTGCGATTCACCACTTCAAAATGTCGCCAGCCCTCAACCTTGGTAGAAGCTGTCCATTTTGATCCAACAAGATGAGGAAAGCGTTGCTTCTTGGGCATCACACAGCACAGGAAAAACGTTCAAAGTGTATCGTCGTAGAGACAACCCTCTCCCAACCACTCAGGAACATACCTCTCCGATTCAGACTCTTATTATAAATTAAATTTTAATGAGTTTTGAAGCTAAAAGTTAATCGAAACCGAATTTATCGTTCAAGCCTTGTAACAGAAAGGCTTACATTCTATTATTTTTCAGCTTTCAACTATAGTCGAAGACTGAAAATCGTTCTCATCTAGTTAAAAACATGTACCATCAGTCGTCAAATCAGATCAGATCTGCTTTTCTATAAAAACCTCAAAATCTTGTTATTCCTATATTTCAGCTCATCTCAAAACTTCACTCAAGCACAACGAACAAGATTTTTTTTCACCTCATGAATTCAAGTAAGTTTACAAGTTAAATTTACGGAAAGACTAGTTGAACAGAAAACATAAACCATGATTCCTGAGTTAAAACTGTATCAAGTGATAGTTATTTCCCGTATCTGAAGGTCGTTGCAAAGAATGACTGATTGTCATTTCATCGGCTCGACTCTGTAACTTCTTGACTGTATAGCTTGACGCTCGTCAATTACTGTCACTAAGAATAAGCCTCGATTTTGACGCTTATTCTTACTTCTCTGCACAATGCTTCAATCAGAAATCGTTCTGCAAAGACTAAGGTCTACCGTAAAGCACTGCGTAATGTTTATTCATATTGTCTTAGGTCTTTCATTTTTAAGTTCACTATGTGAACTCACACTCATCTAATTTGGCTTATCATCAGGTTGAAGCAACTAACAGGAAGTTTTGGCGACAAAGATGTTTACATTTTGTTATTAAAGACTATTCCTAACTACGTAAATTGACTGTTGACTCTTTGACGTGACACGAGCAGGCAAAGTGCGTTATCTTAGAGCCTCGTTGAATACAAAGCATTGAACTGAATCATTCATTTTGGTCAATGTCGTCTGAAAGAACATGAGTATTATCAATGTTAATGTTTGCACGAGAAAAGTTACAATTGCATAAACTTGCTCGTGGCTGCGAGTATTTTGGGCGGGGTAATTTTGTTATGAAATCAACGCAGCAACCCCAGTCAATAGTCACTCTGTTTTTCTAGACCTGCGCGTTCAGGAATTCTACACATTCAGGATAGGAGCATCGAGCAGCGTACATGGTTTGAGTGCAGACGTATTGTTGAGTGGTTATCTTCAGGCGCTGTTGTCCATAGTGATTTAAGACTGACCGATTGATCTGAAACTTTGGCTAAGTTTTCGAGATTGGCAGTAGCAATAATTCTCTCAAAGCGAAACGACAAGACGTTTGAGAAAAGCCCTTTTAAAACTTTTTAGGAGCATGAGGAACGTAGCATGACCCAGGCTAAAGATGTGATTGAAACTCTTAAGCAGCCTTCGAGCGACGTAGAGTTGTTGATCCAGGACGATCGAGAAAGCAAGTTAGCAGCAGCTTCTGACGAGGGAGATACTGCAGCAAAGCCCGGGAAAGGACGTGCTACACGCCGACGGGTACAGACGAAAAAGAAACACTACACAGAAGATTCAATTCGTTTGTATCTTCAAGAAATTGGAAGAATTCGACTTCTTCGAGCAGATGAAGAGATTGAGCTTGCGCGCAAGATTGCTGATCTTTTGGAGTTGGAAAGAGTCTACGAGCAATTGCTAGACGAATCCGGACGAGAACCGACAGATCAAGAATGGGCAGACAAAGTGGGAATGGCACTCCTTCCTTTTCGCCGTCGGTTACATATCGGTCGTCGCGCCAAAGACAAGATGGTGCAGTCCAACCTACGACTGGTTGTATCCATCGCTAAAAAATATATGAATCGGGGGCTCTCCTTTCAGGATCTGATTCAGGAAGGAAGCCTAGGACTGATCCGTGCTGCTGAAAAGTTTGACCACGAAAAAGGCTACAAATTCTCAACTTATGCAACTTGGTGGATTCGCCAGGCAATCACGCGGGCGATCGCCGACCAATCCCGAACTATTCGTCTTCCAGTTCACCTCTACGAAACGATCTCCCGCATCAAGAAGACAACCAAGCTCCTTTCCCAAGAGATGGGTCGTAAGCCAACTGAGGAAGAGATCGCGACTCGTATGGAAATGACGATTGAGAAACTGCGCTTTATCGCCAAGTCAGCTCAGCTTCCAATCTCTCTTGAGACACCCATCGGTAAAGAAGAAGACTCCCGACTCGGTGACTTCATTGAATCAGATGGTGAGACACCAGAAGATCAGGTGTCAAAGAACTTGCTAAGAGAAGATCTTGAGAGCGTATTAGATACGCTTAGCCCACGGGAGCGCGACGTATTGCGCTTGCGATATGGCTTAGACGACGGTCGCATGAAGACTCTCGAAGAAATTGGGCAAATTTTCAACGTAACCCGTGAACGGATTCGGCAGATTGAGGCAAAGGCTCTCCGGAAACTCCGCCACCCGAACCGCAATAGCGTGCTGAAAGAATATATCCGATAAAAGAGATTCAGATCTAAACCAAAAGGTTATAGGTTTACAACAAATAAACGCCAGCGTTCTTGATTCGCTGGCGTTTTGTTTTTAGTCATAGAGTGGTATCGAGTTCCCTTGCCACGAAACGCTCAGTTCAGCGGGAGAGTCCTAAAACGGACATGCCCAGCAAAGAATTGAGCTAAAGCAGAGTCAATGCCCTGCTTTCACAGTCATCTCAAACGCTATTGCGCACTGAAGTCAGGAATTTGCGGCACAAAGGCTCCATTGTCATAGCTCCATGCAATGCCATCCGGATCTAAGCTGGCAGTCCAAACCGAAAAGTCATCTTGAAACTTTCGACGACTAATCGTACTTCTATTAACTTTCAATCGCTCTGCAAGTTCGACTCCAGAAACGGAGCCTTCCGGAGCCGCATACTGCATCAGCGTAGTGTAAAGCTGCCAAATATAGATCATGATCGCAAACAGGATCAGGACTAGCGCTTCAGGTTGCTTAACGACTTGTTGAAAATCGATTGAGTCTAAATCGTCTTCGTCATGATCAAACTCCTCAGGCATATCCATTTCTGCCATAGGCTCTGGTGGAGGAGCTTCTGTGTCAAGTTGGATCTCAGAAATTTCAGCGGATTGAGGCTCCTTGTAAGACAGAGTCGGGGAAGTTTCCGTCTCCAAGGTAGGTTGCGCTGGAGACGCTTCTTCGTCGAGCTGCGTCTCAGGGAATTCGTCAGATCGAGGTTCTTCATAAGATGAGACAGGAGAAGACTCCGGCAAATCTTTTTCCTCGCGATCGAATCTTTCTGAAAAATTAACGTCCGGAATAGACTGTGACGGTGGTACTTCCGCAGGGGGTGGTATCTCAGAAATTTCAGAAGACATCGGTTCCTCAGATATCGGCTCCTCGTAAGACCATGCGGCAGAAGATTCCATCTCCGACATAGTCTGTGAGGGTGGATCTTCTGCATCAGATGATACTTCAGATAACTCTGTAGGTTGAGGCTCCTCATCGGACAATGCAGGAGAAGATTCAAACGCAGAATCAGGAGAGTTTGCAGGATTAGTCATCGGGTCAGTCATAGAAGAGGTAGTGGATCGCAACGTCTCGTCATTTGTTATCGAAGGTGACACCAAAGCATCGTCATAATTGGCCGCATGAATATCCTCTGAATGGATATCTGAGGGAGCATCCCACGGAGATGGTGTCATAGGAAATGTGTCTATTTCTGTTATGTTCATGACTTCTTCAGCAGCTTCCGCTTCAGCATTCTTTCCAGAAAAATAGACAGGAGAAGTATCTATCTCTCGATCGCCCCTAACATCAGCAGATTCAACCGACAGAGCAGGACTTGGTTCAACCTCGGAATGCAATTCGGGCAGAGCAGATGAGACATGGCTAACATCTCTCGCTTCTAAGGTCTCATGTGCAGAAACCTGATCACGAGATTCGTGCGAAAATTTCTTGTTAATTTCTGCCATCTCAAACTTCCGACTCCAGGAAATCGAGCGATCGCCTCGCTTTCGCCCATATACTCGAACCATAAATTCTGGGTTCAGTCGGAGCTTGTTAAAGCTAGCTTGAACAAAGGCTGTCATCAATGCGTAGTTGGCGATCTCCTCACCTTCCATCAGCACGTGCAGACAATCGTCCTGACGCGCCACCCGAACAGAAATATCATGAACCCGAGTGGAGCGGTTCATAATTGCTGTAATGACTTTGGGATGCCCCGATTGAGCCAGAGCCAAGACTTCTTCAGGAGTCATGGATGCCAAATGCCTACTCTCTCATCTTGCAGACACTTTTTATTGTGCATCGGTTTTGGTTTCTGTTCGACAGATGTCAGTCATTTTTTGAGAAATCAGTCATCATGTAAAGGAATGTCAAGCTATGGTTGTAGGGCATTGGGGAAGACATGACACGTTTCTTAGTCAAGGCACCGTTTGAGCCAACTGGAGATCAACCCAAGGCGATCGCCAAACTCACAGACTTCTTGGACGAGGGAAATCGGTTTCAAACCTTGCTAGGCGCAACCGGAACCGGAAAAACTCATACGATGGCACGAGTGATCGAGAAGATTGGCAAACCCACCCTCGTGCTAGCCCACAACAAAACCCTAGCCGCACAGCTCTGCAACGAACTGCGAGAATTCTTTCCCAACAACGCGGTCGAATATTTCATCAGCTATTACGACTACTACCAGCCCGAGGCCTACGTGCCTGTCACAGATACCTACATTGCGAAAACGGCCTCAATCAACGACGAGATCGATATGCTGCGCCACTCTGCGACGCGATCGCTCTTCGAACGCAAAGATGTCATTGTTGTGGCATCCGTCAGCTGCATCTATGGCTTGGGAATTCCATCAGAGTATCTCAAAGCTTCAGTCCCTTTTCGAGTCGGAATGGAGATCGACCAGCGGCAAATCCTCCGAGACCTCGCATCGATTCAATACGATCGCAACGATCTAGACCTCAGTCGAGGGCGGTTTCGGGTCAAAGGGGACGTGCTTGAAATCGGCCCTGCCTACGAAGACCGGATTATTCGTATCGAATTCTTTGGCGACGAAATCGATGCCATCCGTTATGTTGATCCTTTGACTGGCGCAACCATTCAAAGTATGGAAGCCATCAACATCTATCCGGCAAAGCACTTTGTGACTCCCGAAGAAAGACTGGAGGGAGCATGTCAGGCCATTGAAGATGAGCTAAAAGAACAAATCGTCCTGCTCGAAAGCGAAAACAAGTTACTAGAAGCTCAGCGCCTAGAACAGCGCACCCGATATGACCTGGAAATGCTGCGTGAACTCGGCTACTGCAACGGCGTTGAGAACTATGCACGCCATCTCGCAGGGCGCATCGCTGGCTCTCCTCCTGAATGTCTGATCGATTACTTTCCGAAAGACTGGTTACTCGTCATCGACGAGTCCCATGTTTCCATCCCTCAGCTCCAGGGCATGTACAACGGTGACCATGCCCGAAAAGTTACCCTAATCGACCACGGATTTCGCCTGCCTAGTGCTGCTGACAATCGCCCGCTCAAAGCAGAAGAATTTTGGCAAAAGGTAAATCAGTGCGTCTTTGTTTCGGCCACACCCGGTCACTGGGAGATGGAACAGTCTGGAGCAAAATTTGACGAAGAAACGAGCGGGAAAAAAATTCGTCGCACCTACCAGTTAGGCACAGGTCGAGTAGCCGAGCAGGTGATTCGTCCCACAGGAGTCCTCGATCCAGAAATCTTCGTGCGTCCCACAACAGGTCAAATCGACGACCTGCTAGGCGAAGCTCGAGAGCGTGTCCAGCGGCAAGAGCGGACTCTTGTCACAACGTTGACCAAACGCATGGCAGAAGACCTGACAGAGTACTTACAGGAACATGGGGTACGAGTCCGCTACCTACATTCCGAAATTTCCTCCATCGAACGGATTGAAATTTTGCAGGATCTCCGCGACGGCATTTTTGATGTCCTCGTCGGCGTGAACCTGTTGCGGGAAGGACTTGATTTGCCTGAGGTGTCTCTGGTCGCCATTCTCGACGCTGACAAAGAAGGATTTTTGCGCGCCGAGCGATCGCTCATTCAAACCATTGGTCGAGCTGCACGTCATATTAAAGGGCAAGCGATTCTCTATGCCGACAATATGACAGACAGTATGCTCAGAGCCATTCAGGAAACAGAACGCCGCCGAGCAATTCAGCAAGAATACAACGAGAAGTATGGCATCACGCCCCAGCCAATCGCTCGCAGAAAAGTCAAAAATTCGATCCTCTCTTTCCTAGAAGTATCCAGACGGCTCAACGCTCAGGAACTTGATAAGGTCTATGAGCAGTCAGATGATTTATCGCTGGAAAACATTCCAGACCTCATCGTGCAGCTCGAAGCAGAAATGAAAGATGCGGCTAAACGGCTGGAATTTGAAGAAGCAGCAAAATATCGCGATCGCATCAAGCATCTACGGGACAAGCTATTAGGCAAACGATCGGGGTAATCAGGAGTTCATCGATCGCTGAAAATCCATCAATCGTTCAAAACCGAGAGTACCTATATCTGCAGTTCACTCTCCGTCTTGCATTGATTGCAAATCATACGGGTTAGCGCTGCCTTGTCCCGAATCTTTTTAGCAGGGGTGTTGCTATAGAACTCAGAAGCATTGTCCTCGTCGTGGCATGTCACCGAGCTTCTTAATTCTCAAGAGATCCCATCAGAGTTCAGGCTAAATCGATTTAGTAAAAGACTCAGGTTGCGTATCGTTTTTCTTCGAAAAATGCGGTTTCCCAGAAATTGTGAGTACACTTTGGGACAAGGATGCCGCTATTTTGTCACCATGCTCTGCCATGCAACGTGGCTCGTATCGTCCCACCCTATCCCCCTTAGACCCATGAGAAAGCCGATGAAATCGTCGCGACTCGCTTCACTGCTTCCGATAATGGCGATCGCCTTAGCTGGCAGTGCTTTGCCTGCCCGTGCCAATAATTTAGTGCATGTGCAGCAGTTGCTCTCCCAAAGAGAATGTCTCGACTGCAACCTAAGCCGAGCAGGTTTGACCTACGCTGACCTTACCGGAGCCAATCTTCAAGGCAGCAACCTCAGCATGGCGAACCTCAGCCAATCGACGTTAGCTGGAGCCAATCTACGGAATGTCAATCTCGTAGGAGCCGTATTGTTCGATGCGGACTTGAGTGGAGCGGACTTGAGCGGAGCGGATCTACGAGGTGCTGATTTGCGAGGGGCTTTCCTAGGGGGAGCCAATTTAGAAGGTGCCCTTTTAGAAGGCGCATATCTGATGGGAGCATACGGCTTACCCGAAACGGTCGCAACGGCAACCACCCTGCATCGATGGGGTCTTTTGCAGTCAGAAAACGGCAACTACGAAGTCGCAGTGAATTACTTCAGTCAGTCTATTGCCCTCGAACCTGACAATCCTCAGGTCTACCTCGGGCGAGGGGTTGCTCGGTTTCGCTGGGGAGATCATGAAGGAGCCTATGCCGATGCAAAGCGAGCTGAAACGCTCTTTCTTGCAGAAGGTGACGCCGCCAACGCCCAAACCGCTACGACGATGGCAGAAGGTATTGTTGAAGTGCAACGACGTATTGTTGAAGGCCCCGAACCCCCACCACCGGATTTCTTTAACTTCTTAGGATCAGTCGCCTCAATCTTGCTAAGACTGGCATTGTAATGCTGATTTGAGCTTCGGGAGTCCTCAAACCGATTTCTTGGCCTGAAACCGCTCATCCCCAAAGTTCAGTTTTGGGAACCATTGTCGCTGCGCTCTCCGGTATTACGGACAGTGACGATCTTACTTAGAATTCCGTACCAAAATGATGCGCCCATCGAGATGGCGATCGCCGTAATCAACCAGCCCAGTAACCGCCTTAAGATCGGCAGTGGCCATGCCTCAGCCTGGAGCTTCTGCTCCTTTAAAACCACAGGATTCCAACCCATCGGCAGTGGCAAATCTTCTAAATTTTCGTCAACAGCATCACGAATCGCTTTGAGTTGCTGAGAGGTAGATGAGCGATCGCCCAATTCAGAATCTTCTATAGGGCTTTCTCCTAGAGCGGATACGTCATTCTCTGCCGTCGATTCGGCAGGAGTCGAGGTCGTCGCTGTAATCTGAACCTGATCTGCAGCCTGAGTCAATGTTGAGCGCAACACCGAATCTTTAGACAGGTGCTGCACCACATAGAACGTATCTGTATTCGTGCCGATAGCCAACAGCAGCCCGATCAAAAGAGCCACTCCCTTCGCATTGCGACGATAAACACCCGAGGCTCGATCCATCGCCCGTTCGAACCAAGTTTCGACAGCTTTCTCCATATGATTAACACTGCCAAAGAGCGACTCAGCCTGATTCTGCACCTCAAGCGCTAAAGAGCGTAATGTGTGTTTTAGCTGCTCAGGCACATAACTTTTGTTTTCAAGGTTGCTAAGCGCTTGCTCGATTACTTCTGATATCGTTGGCTCTGCTCGCACCAGAGCAATTACGTGGCGCAAATAGGGAATTTGTCGCCGGATAACCTCTTGACACGCCTCTCGATCGCCAAAGACAGCCTCTGTCGCATCAAGAAAATCGACAAATAGCTGCCGAGTTTGCTCTAGCGCTGTTGAATAGGTCAACCGTCTTTGACTCAAATCGTCAGCAATAGCTTGGAGGCGATCGTTTAGCTCATCAAACTCTAGCACCAGCAATGAGCGATCGCCCGTACATCTCCGCAACGCCTGTAGAAAATCTTGAACCAGGCGTAGCTGAGTAGAGCGGTAGGACACAAGCTGTTCCCAACTGCGTTTGCGGCTCACCTCTTTGAGATTCAAATCTGCGAGCATAGCGGCAGCAAAAGATTGAGATGGAATATAGGACGGCCCGCTCTTAGCATGTCCGAATACATTTCGAGTTCGAGTCAATGTTCGATAGATTTGCCCCATCACCTGGCTTAGCGTTCGCAACAGTTTTGCAAGCGGCCCTTTTGCCTCTTGATTGAGTGTCGCAATGAGAGGATGCTGGTAGAGACGATTGGCATAGACAATTCCTGGCAAATCATTGCTCTTCTCACCAGACAACAGCAGCTCAATCGAACGCTTCAAGTGCTCAGCACGCCACTGAAGCAGCGTGGCAATCAGTTCTTGCAGCTCAGATGCCAGTAAGCTGAGGGTCAAAAAGATAAAGATTAGACCTAGAGAAATATCTACAAACAAAGGCAAATTCATAGACCATATACGTTGCGAAACAAATGCTCATCGAGTGCGAGGCCAAACAGCATCCTGAGTTCAGGATTCACCGCGAGTCGAAGGCGTGCCGACATCTTATCCTCCTTCTCTTTTTTCGTACTCCTTTCGCCAGCCTTTCGAAGCATTGTTTCATCTTCGGTCTAAATTTTTCATGCTAAAGACAAAACGAAAGCACACGAGCACCTGAAAGTCTGGTAGCGTCGAGAGGAGCAATTTTTTGCTGTTCAGGTTTCAGTGTCGAGCTACATCCCTGGAATACATCCACATGTTGTAGCCCTCGCTCGAACTTCTTGCCAAAGTCATACAGCTTGGCGCTGAGAACTTGACATTCACGAGTTTCTCCAATCTCAGACCTAAGCTAAAACTGTGGTCTCTCTTATCCATTTCCACCTATTTGCCTTTTTCGTTATGCTGACCGTTGCCTTACCCAAAGGTGCATTATTGAAAGACAGTATCGACCTGCTGAAGCAAGTCGGACTCGATTTCAGCATTCTTCTCGATAACTCTAATCGTCAACTTGAAGTTTTAGACTCTTCAAAATCGGCACGGGCTCTTCTTGTGCGCAACTACGATGTCCCTGTCTACGTCGAATACGGACAGGCACATCTTGGCGTCGTGGGTTACGACATTCTGCGGGAAAAAAAGCCCGATGTCGCTCATCTCATTGACTTAAAGTTTGGTTATTGTCGAATGTCTATTGCAGTCAAACAAGAGAGTCCTTACCAATCTGTCTTGGACTTTCCACCGCATTGCCGCATTGCCTCAAAGTTTGTCCGCTCTGCCCGTGAATACTTTGACAGCATTGATTTGCCTGTTGAGATCATTCCGCTCTACGGCTCTGTGGAGCTGGGACCGATTACAGGCATGTCTGAAGCCATTGTTGACTTAGTGGCAACTGGACGCACGCTGAAAGAAAACAACTTGGTCGAAATTGCTCAACTTTACGAAAGTACAGCTCGTCTCATTGCCAATCCCCTCAGCTATCGACTTGATTTGGATCAGATCCAATCTCGAATTATCGACATTCGGAGGCATATCGAAACTCCTACAACGGCTGTTGGAGTTTAGGAGTTGGGATGCCTGAACTACCGCAGAATTTGTGTCAGGAAGAGTGCGATCGCCACTGGATGCAGCGATGTCTAGATTTGGCAAAGACTGCTTACGGGAAGACTTCTCCCAATCCAATGGTGGGTTCGGTAATCGTGCAAGACAATCGGCTTGTTGGAGAAGGGTTCCATCCCCAAGTCGGGCAGCCTCACGCAGAAGTATTTGCCTTGCGCGAAGCTGGAGATAGAGCGGCAGGGGCGACCCTCTATGTCAACTTAGAACCTTGCAGTCATCATGGACGAACGCCTCCCTGTGCAGATGCGGTGGTTGCGGCTAACGTTGTGCGAGTCGTCGTCGGCATGATTGACCCCAACCCCCTCGTGGCAGGGCAAGGTATTGCCAAGCTCGAACAAGCGGGAATCGATGTCACCATAGGAGTCGAGGAGGAAGCCTGTCGGCAGCTCAATGAAGCTTTTTCCTATCAGATCCAGCATCGCCGCCCCTTCGGCATTCTTAAATACGCCATGACATTGGACGGTAAGATTGCCACAACCACAGGCCACAGTGCTTGGGTCACTAGCCCCGCAGCGCGATCGCACGTCCACCACCTACGTGCAGGTTGTGACGCGATCATTATCGGAGGGAACACGGTACGGCGCGACAATCCTTTGCTGACCACCCACAGTAAGGGCGATCGCCAACCTCTCCGCGTCGTCATGAGCCGTACCTTGTCTTTGCCTATCGAAGCTCAGATTTGGGATGTTGATGTTGCCCCAACCCTTGTCTTTGTTCCCTCTGGAACGAACCCTCCAATGCAAAAACGGCTCAGGGACAAGGGCGTCGAAGTCATTGAGAAACAAAACCTAACACCGACAGAGGTCATGGACGACCTGCTGCAACGCCAATGTCTATCGGCGCTGTGGGAATGCGGTGGAATGCTGTCGGCTCAGGCGATCGCCAGCGGCACCGTCCAAAAAGTCCTCGCTTTTATTGCCCCCAAGATTATTGGCGGCAGCGCAGCTCCGTCTCCGGTGGGAGACCTGAACTTCACCGAGATGACCGAGGCCTTGCCGCTACAGAAAATTTCTTGGGAAACAATCGGCTCCGACCTTCTCGTAACGGGCTATTTGCACTAATTTGCTCCAAGAGTACCTTCCCGGCGCTGTCGCAGTTTCGATTAGCTAGCAAGAGGCAGCCTAGCGACACTCGGAACGCGTAAAGCCTTGTGGTAAACGCGATCACATCGCTGGGTCTCCACCCCAGTCGAAAGCTGATAGCCACTGCGCTCATAGAGAGCAATCGCTGACCTCAAGACCGTCGCAGTTTCGAGCCACATCTCAGCAAAGCCATTGCTCACGGCAGAGTGTTCGAGATTTCGCAGCAAGTATCGTCCCAAGCCTTTGCCTCGATCACTAGGTAAGATAAACATTTTGCGTAGCTCTACGCCAAGTTCAGCTCGGTGAGT
The DNA here is from genome assembly GCA_937128595.1 of uncultured cyanobacterium. Lineage (GTDB taxonomy): Bacteria > Cyanobacteriota > Cyanobacteriia > CAKZMO01 > CAKZMO01 > CAKZMO01. The sequence goes on from CAKZMO010000250.1 coordinate 14,935, forward strand.
TGGATGGTAAGCTCCGCTCCCCACAACCTTTCCACAACGCTCAACAACCCAAAACTCACCACCTGTTTGCCAATAGTATTTCTCTACCTGGATCGCATCTTGGTCAGAATCATTCGGTTCAAATTCCATGCCATACTCAGCCAGCACGGTTTCAACCACATCTGAGACGGCTTGGCGATCGCTAGGTTGCCATGACCGAATAAGATATTCTCGATATTGCTGATTCATAAGTAGTGTTACACACCCCAAATATTGACTGGTCGTCTCTAAAACCCTTCTCTAGCCGAACACAGAGACCACACGCGCATGAGCAAATTCCTTACGAAATCGAGAGGAATTTGTCGCAATTCAAAAACAGTTAACCACACTGTCTGTAAACATTTGTAATGATACACTTAAAAATAAGTACATTTGAATCGGCCAAATGGCTCATATCACTACGCGCTTAGTGAAAATACCGTTGTCACGATCACTGAATTGACGAGACGGCATGTCCAAATTTCTTAAGGATTTTTAGCCCGCTGCAATATTTCAGGAAACACGACTATTGAGCGATCGCAAATTGCTTCAGCTCATCCAGCGAGACATATTCCAGTGCGGAAATGTGAGTCGATTCCAAAACAACTGGTGGGGCAGCCCCTGCATCCAAAGCTTCTTTCCAGCGTGAAGCACACAAACACCAGCGATCGCCTGCTTTAAGACCAGGAAATCTAAACGCAGGCATGGGCGTGCTTAAGTCGTTGCCTCTCAAACGAGTGAATTGGAGAAATTCATCCGTCATTTGGGCACAAACAACATGTGCGCCCATGTCTCCGCCTCCGGTGCGGCAAGAGCCATCTCGATAAAATCCGGTCATCGGTGCTGTACAACAAATTTCCAAGTCGCTGCCCAAGACGTTTTTAGCCAGACTCATAACGATTTCCCTCGTAAAAACATTGATAAACCACGCTGACATGCCTTGACTTAATACCACCTCACACAATTCAAGCGCAGCGGTTAGTCCACAGGCGGAATGAGCATAAAGATAAAACCCATTACATGCAGCCCACAAGCAAGAATTTTAAACCTGACTTACGTTTTTTATGATTTGGATAATGAGTAGAAGCGACAAGACAAGCTTAGTGATTTATACTTAACAATCATCAGCCATAGAAAGAAATGAATGATTTCGATTGAGAAGTCCTCTAGGTGAACACAATTAGGTGAGCACAATGGTTCTGTAGCTTTACCTCGACATCTCTTTCTTGTCCCGCGTCATAGGCAACTTGGGCTTCACACAAGTAGGGTCAAACCTCCTGTCTGATAACTCTAGTGGCGCAGTCGTGACAAATCCCGATGCCTAACTGCTCCTAAAATTTGTATCCCAGCCTCAGCAGTCTGACACAAGAGAAGAGTGAATTTTGTACCCGTTAAACCCTGTCATTACAACTTGATCAACTTTAATTTGCGAAATCTATATTA
>CAKZMO010000251.1 GCA_937128595.1 uncultured cyanobacterium
TATTGGTTGAGGCGCGATCGCCATCTTGTAGGGTGCCTCAATGACGCACCTTTAAAAGACGTGCGTAGCAAATCTGAGTAATCAAAATGGTGCAAATGGTGCGTTTACTTGGCAGCAATACACCCTATCTCGTTCCCACTACAATTGCGCCTCTCAACCCCCTCAACTCAACATGACGCCAAGTTCCGGTCATACGCTCAATCTAGGGAAGCTGCGTGCCCACAACATTGGCGATCGCATTGACTGGCAGTGTAAATTGAAAGGTGCTACCTTGCCCCTCAGCGCTCTCCACCAAAATATCTCCGCCCATCAATTGCACAATGCGGCGGCTAATCACCAATCCCAAACCCGTCCCCTGTAGAGCTTGTTGTCCAGCAGCAGCCTGAGTAAACGGATCGAAAATCATCTCTAAATCTTCAGGGGCGATTCCTACTCCGGTGTCTTGCACCTGAAAGGTTAAAAACATAGACGAAGACGGTGAGAGAACTCTAGCGTTTTCGTCCACTCTCTGACTCACGCGCAACGTAATCGCGCCTTGCTTGGTGAACTTAACGGCATTGCTGAGTAGGTTGAGGAGCACCTGCTCTAGCTTTTGATCATCAATCCAAATCGTCTGAGGGACACCAGAGCCAATTTCAAGATGAAACTGTAGATTTTTACGGTGGATTTGCTCGCTTAGGGTTTCTGAAATCAGATGCAATTTTTGATGGAGATCCGTTTTCTGGTAGTTGAGCGTGATTTTTCCGGCTTCAACTTTGGAAAGGTCGAGCACCTCGCTAATCAGTTTGAGCAAGGACTCACCGCTATTGTGAATTAGACTGACGTAGTGGCGATAGGTCGGCTCCAAATCAGAATCATATTGCATCAGCTCTGAGAACCCCAAAATGGCGTTGAGGGGAGTCCGCAGCTCATGACTCATGTTGGCAAGAAATTGACTTTTAGCTTTGTTTGCATGTTCAGCTACTTTTTTCGAGTGCTTTAGATCCTCTTCAACTCGCTTGCGATCGGTGATGTCTCTGGCAGCAGCATAGATGATTGATCCGATCGGAACCGATCGCCATTCAATCCAGCGATAGGAACCGTCTTGGCAGCGGTAGCGATTCACAAAGCTAGGGATTTCCACTTGTGCAGACAATTGGGCGATCGCCTCTAGAGTGCTGTCCAAATCGTCAGGATGAACGTAGTCAAGAAACTTGCTTCCTTCTAAATCTTCGAGAGAATAGCCAAGCGTTTTTTCCCATTGAGGATTGAGACGAAGGAACTCACCCTCTATGTTGGCAATACAGAGCAAATCTATAGCGACTGAGAAGAATCGGTCGAGTTCTTCAGTCTTGGCCTGTAGCGCTAGCTCTGTCTGTTTTAAGTCAGTAATGTCTGCAACTGAACCCACAAATCCCGAGACTTCTCCAGCCGTATTGCGTTCGGGCACGGCTCGCGCTAATGCCCATTTGCAAGAGCCGTCGGGATAAACATAACGCTGCTCTGTTTCATAGGTGGCTGATTTCCCTTGGTTTACCTGACGCATAAAGCTCTGCCAAGCTGCATCCACCCGATCGCGATCGCCAGGATGCAAACGCTTTCCCCATTCGTCCTTTAGAACCTCCTGTAAAGAAAGTCCAGTGATTTCGAGCGTTTTTGTATTGGCGTCAATACATCGCCCTTGTTTGTCGTGGCGGAAAATGCCAACCGGAGCGCTTTCAGCCATGATGCGATAGCGCAGTTCGCTCTCTTGAAGCGCCGTTTCGACATGCTTGCGATCGCTCACATCCATCACGATGCCGTAGCACGTCACACTGCCATCGGGATGAGCGAGGGGACGAGATCTGACTTTCAGCCACTTCAGTTGTCCAGAGGGAGTGATGATGCGGCAATCAGCATTAAAGGGAGTCAGCGTTTCCACACTATGGGAAAATGCCGCGTCGTAGGCAGATCGATCCTCAGGATGAATCTGATGGGTTGCTAGACTCGAATCCGCAAGAATTTGCGCAGGCTCTAGCTCAAAAATGTCTCGACAACTGAAGCTGATGTACTCAAATTCGTCACGTCCATCAGCATGGTGAGTGTAGCTGTAGATGACCCCTGGCACAGCTCCTGCCAGTCGTTGAAATCGAGCTTCGCTTTGGCGCACACCTTCTGTTTTGATCTGATTTTGGAAAAGCTGCTGAAGCCGCTTAGCCATTTGGTTAAACGACTGTGCTAGTCCATGAACTTCGGTGATGACGCTATTGGTGGGCAACAACTGAGTCAGATCTCCATCTGCAATGACTTGACTAGCTTCATTGAGCTGCTTTAATCGGGCGGTCATGCGTCTTGCCAGCACCGTACTAAAGGCGATCGCTCCTCCTAGAGCCAACAGACATAAGAACACAGTCGTCCGAACATTTTCCTGAATGTCCGCCATAAAATGGGTTGCAGGAATCACAGTGACCACAAGCCAATCTAATCCATAGTCGTCTTGGTAGGGAGAAACAATGAGATACTGCTCTGATCCCTGAATCGAAAACTGTAACTTTTGCGGAGACTGTAAATCTGCAACCTCATCAAAAGTTTGTTGCAGATATTGATAAGCCTGCTGAATCGTCACTTGAGCAACTTCGTCGGGCGATCGCCGTTCAAACAAAAGCAATCCTGGCTCTGAAGTTCCATCCAAATCAAGCTCTCCTACTGTTGTGTAGGCAGCATCTGGGGTAGAGTCTGCAATCAGAAGACCATCTCGCTCGATGATGAAAACGTCTCCTGATGGCCCTACATCTAATCCTTCTAGAAAGTTGCTCAACTGGTACAGGCTGATATTGACAGCAAACACACCCAAGAGCTGATCCGACTCATCGTACGTCGGCAGATAGGCGTTGAGAGCCAGATGGTCAGTTCTCCCAATTTGTATTGGTTCTGTCCACCCTGCTTGCCCAGTCTCAACGGCTTGTCGATACCAAGGGCGATCGCGCACATCAATATTTTCGAGGGTTTCTAAATAGCGGCCGATGTTCCCTGCTTCATCCGTTCCATAGGTGCGGTTGATGGATGGTTCTGAAGATTCAGAGATTGCAGCTTCAAAGGGTAGTTCATCAGATCGCAGAAGAGTTGCACCACCATAATCTCTAGAAATCACATGATGACTCACACGAAGGTCTCCCTCAGGAGTTCCAAACAAAAGGGTCGTCAACTCTTGATGCTGTCGATGTTGTAGCATCAAGTACCGATGCAAAGAATCCAATGCCTGAGGGTCAGTCGCTCCAGAGGCGACAGCCGCTGCTTGACGACGATTGAACTCATGAGCCTCTTGCAAGTAGGAATCAAGTTTATAGTGAATCTGCCGATCCACAGACTCCATGAATTGAAAGGCAAGCGCCTCGATCGACTGATACCCGCTCCGATAAGACAGATACCCGACGATTGCGACCACTCCAATGATCTGCAAGACAAAAGGGCCAATCAGCGCAGACCGAAATGAGACAAGGGGACGATTAGAAAATAACCGATGAGGAGTACGCATCGCATCACATCACAAACTGTCAGCACTTGAAATTGTGTGCTGTACGTGTTCAAAGTCGGCTTTCAGGCTAGAACGTGAGCATCTTTCAGTCGATAGTTCATATTATCGACTGAAGAAGAAAATTGATACTTTTTTTTGCAAACTGATATAGCAATGCGCAGATAGGTAAGGCTTCAAGAGTGTAGCCAAAATTACGCCTTATTGCGAAAAAATAAGACGGCTGTTTTCTGTGTAACTCTTATTGAATATCCAAACGATTTGAATCTCTGAATCAACAATATTGAGATGCGTAAAGCTTAATTTGTTTTAGCAAAAATATTCTTGATTTTCTACTATTCGCAACTTCCGAAATCTGGCGTTGCACAGCATGGAATGATGCAGCAAGATTCAACTCATGGATGACCTGCTGTAGGGGCATCGCAATGCGATGCCCCTACCAAAATCATTCTTCGAATGTGCAACGCCCGAAATCTCTCTCCAAATTTTCTTCCAGACATCATGAACGATAGAGTATTACCTCAATCAGAGGGATCTGGCGATCGCCCATTTCAGATCGTGATTTGGCTGATCAGCCTGAGTTTAATCGGTCTTGGCGCAGCCGTGATCTTAGGTTGGGTACTCGACATCGAACGGTTAAAAGGGCTATCGTCTGACCTCCCCACAATGAAAGTCAACACAGCCATGTGCTT
>CAKZMO010000252.1 GCA_937128595.1 uncultured cyanobacterium
ATGGGTCGTACGGTGGCGAATATACCAGCCGCAACACCTACAACTTTTTTCCCCACGGGTTCGAACTCGTCGGAACCTGGTTGCCCGAAGCCCTCAGCATCAACGATCAGTTCCTCATCGGACTGGCGAACGGACGAGGCAGTTGCTACGCCGACGACCACATCATCGGCCATCACACCTGGAACTATTTGCTGGCATGGCGCGACTTTGTCAGCGATACGGGCTACGCCCAGCCCAGCCAACGCCCATCCCTACCACCTCGCCCCACGGAACGTATTTGGCTCCCCGAAGCCCGCATTCTCATCGACCGTCGCGAAGGAACCGAACTATATCTCGCGCTCAACAAGGGTGGCGTATTCAAGCTATTTCGGGGCGATCGCCTGATTGCCTCAGACACGCAGTTTTCGCTCCAGGTACAGCAAAGCGGCAAGCTGAAAAATGCGGTGGGGCATTTGGTCGGGCAGTATGACATAGATGTTGGGCAAGAGGCGATCGCCATTCGTGGCTCTTTGGGCTGGGCCAAGCAAAAGCAGATGACGCCCTTGAATTTGATGATTTTGCGGGTGGTCATGTTTACCGTCGGGCGATTTTTCCCGAACCTGATTCGCACGCTGCTGCAAAAGGTGCTGATCACGGGCAAGAAACCTGCGCCCTTCCAGTTCACCCGAACGTTTACGTGGAATCAGGGGCAGTGGACGGTGCGAGATGAGCTAGATGCTGCTGATTGGAACTCCGTACAAGACGCGTGCATCGGCACCGATCAAACCTCCATCTATGTGGTCATGAGCCGCACCTATCAAGCAGGTCAGCTGCAACCCTGGACAAATCTCACAGCCCAGGTGCGGCAGCTTCAGCCGGAGGAGAAACTTGTAGTTGAGCGATCGCTCTAAAGTGGCGATCGCATTGAACCCTGATAAAGATTTTTCCCATCTTCCTGAAGAGTGCTCATAATAGGGAGTTAAGGAGAACTATGTGCAACGTTCTCGTTCTTGTGCAGTATTCTGGCTTAATTGTTTTTCAACTCATTCCTATGGATATATTTTGGTTTGTCCTGAATGAGTTGAGCCAAAAGATGGATGAGCTTTCAACAAACAAACTGAGGAAGAAGCAAACTTCTTCTGCTCGAGGAATCTTCTATCTGTAGAAAGTAGTAAGAACTAGATCTCTGCTGTTCCTCGTGTGAGAGAACACGTTACTACTTTTTTCTAGTGTTCTAGTATTCAAACAATCTGGGTTGCATCGTCCCTACTCATATCTAGGTTCAAGGCTACTAATAAAGCTGCCGAATCAGTCACCTTGCAAGAATTGCAGCCTCCACTCGCATTTCAGCAAAAGCAAGTGTCTGCTACCAACGACGGCCACTCAGACAAGCTCTGTCGGGAACTGATCTTGTCTGTATCAAATCTTTATAAATAGCTTTGAGCAAATCGATCTGAGCTTTACAAAACCGCTACAGCGGTTAGGGTTGCGCTTAGTTCTTGTTCTTCAACGAATTAATATGGTACACACTCCCCCGATTCTTTCCATACAGCTGGCGAAGATGCTCGACTACGTCCAAGAGTCTGTAGTTTGGATCGGCGAAACAGGAGATCTTATCTGGTGCAATGTTGCGTTTGCACACCTAATTCAAGTGCCAAGAGAACAGGTCTTGGGATGTAACCTAATCTCGATTCTGCCATTAGCAAAGCTAGACAGCGCGATCGCCCTTACTGATCCAATCGAGACTCGCCCAACTGAAGTTTGCATTTGCAACTCTGATTATCAGCAGTCTTCTGACTCATTTTCAAAAAATGAGGCAACCCAATCGCGCGACTGTGTCTGTCAGAATAGTGTTTTAACTGAGTACCATCCCGTCGCAGACTTGCTACAAACCCGCACTGCTGGAGAATGTCTGTTTAGAATCCAGCGGGGCGATCGCCCTCTTTGGTTATCCATGTCATGGCAGTGGATTGAACTACCGACAGGCAAGGAAGGCAGCATGTTACGGTTTCGAACGGCCTCACCCCATGACCACCAGGATGGTGTAGAAAGCAACACCTCTGACGATTTATGGGCTGACCACAACCATCCTGATCCGCTTCAGACATCAAATCTATCTGCGGCTGCTCATCCCGAACAAGCGTTACAACTCCTTCAACTGGTTCACTACGATCCTCTCACGGGTCTTCTCAACCGATTTGGTCTGTTCGATCGGCTGACTCATTTGCTACGAGCACAGCAAAAAGATAGGAATCTGTCATTTCAGCTAATGTGCCTGGATCTCGATCGGTTTAAGCGAGTCAACGACAGCCTAGGATATAGCGTGGGCGATCGCCTGCTAATCGCTATCGTTCAGCGAATGGTATCTCAGCTCGACTCGACCACGACCCTGGCACGGTTGGATGGGGACGAATTTGCCATCATTCTTGAAGGAGGAACTCAGCAAGAGGGGGGCGATCGCGTTCGTAGCACAGCTGAGAAGATTCAGTCACTTTTTCGAAACCCTTTTCTGATTGACAATCAGCCACTGTTCATTACAGCAAGTCTTGGCAGTGTCATTAAGACAAAGCGATATACCCAGGCTGAAGATCTAATTCGCGACGCTGACACTGCGATGTATCGGGCCAAAGCAATTGGGGCAGGAGTGCATCAGGTGTTCAACAGCGTGATGCATCGCCAAGTCCACGAACGGCTCCAGCTAGAAACAGATATTCACTACGCGGCAAAAAATAACGAACTCGTCATTCACTATCAGCCCATAGTCTCGCTCAAATCAGGCAAGGTAACCAGTTTTGAGGCACTCTTGCGATGGCAGCATCCCTACCGAGGACTGATTTGTCCTGACACCTTCATTCCAATCGCGGAAGAAAATGGATTGATCATTCCCATCGGCTTTCAGGTACTCCGACAAGCTTGCGAGCAAATGCAGGCTTGGAAGCGTCAGTTTTCACAGGCTCTGCCAGTTTCCATTGGAGTCAATCTCTCTGCAAAGCAGATGTCTCATCCAGGCATCGTAGAGCAAATCCAGCAAATTTTAGATGAGGTAGGACTTGCCCCCCAGTCGCTCTGTTTGGAAATTACGGAGAGCACTGTGATGGAGAATGTTCAACATGGCATCAAGATTTTCCACGACCTAAAAGCTCTGGGCATTCAGCTAGCGTTGGATGACTTTGGCACAGGTTATTCATCATTGGGATATTTACATCGCTTTCCCATCGACACGATCAAACTCGATCGCTCGTTTATTCAAAACATTGACACCGACGCCGAAAAAATAGAGATTACCCGAATGCTGGTCACTTTAGCCTGGAACATCGGATTGGAAGTAATTGCAGAAGGAATTGAAAAACCCACCCAGCTCGCTCAACTACGCGCACTCCAGTGTGAGCGAGGGCAAGGCTATCACTTTTCAAGACCTTTGCCTGCGGCGGATGTACAAGAGTCTTTTCAGATCAAGCCATAGTTGTAGCTGTCACCCTAACGAATTGCCATAATGAGCTTGGAGGGAGTTGGGCTGGCTGAGTTAAGGTTCGTTGCAGACATCATTGCCATTAGTTTCCATTAATTTATTGAAGTTGCGGATGTCAAAACCCGCACTCAGTCAGGCTTCATTTAAATTTTGCCCTGTATAGGAAAAACTTAGAGGATGTTTGAGAAGTCGTCAATGCTACTTCAGATCCCCCCTAGCCCCCCTTGAAAAAGGGGGAACCGGATCAAAGTCCCCCTTCTCAAGGGGGATTTAGGGGGATCAGTCTTGTTCCAGCGTGTTGTCTAATACTTTTCAAACATCCTCTTAAACTGTTCAAAATAAGTTAACTAATTTCGAACAAGTTCAATAAGTAGGTAGCCATAAGTAAGCGAGGCTACTTAGGAGAGTGCCCCCGCCGGGAGCACTCTCCCGTTCATTTTAGTTTTGACCCCACACTTATTAAGCCTTTAGTCTGATTTGCAAAGATTGATTTCCTAATTTAGATAGATGTTTGAGCTGAACTCTATTCGATACCTTAATAGTACAAGTAATAAAAACTAAAGGGAAAAGATAACTTCATAGCAAGTAGTGGTTAGGTGACGAAATTGCATAGTAGCTCAGTCAACTATAGCAATTCACAAGCGACTTAGTATCGCTATAAAAAGTTGAATCAGTTTTCTTGAGGAAGCTGAGTAACGGCCAAGCTTCTTCTCACATTAGTTAGTAACATTTGCTTACGGGCAACTTAATTAACTGCCTTAAACAGCGGTTGCATCTTGCTCATAACCAAACCAAGCTAACATTAGACATGTGTGTTTGGCACTTTTCTAGTAGCCTTTGAAGCCTCGTTTGATGCAGCGAATAGCTGTCGCATAAACTCTATCTTTAGAAAGCAAGAAACTTTACTCCAAATTAAGTGAGATTGTGTGCAGTCCTGCCTCACCTTAAGACTCATCAAACACGAGTCACTACTTAGGCTATGTTGACTTGCAATTAGTTATCTTGCCTTTGTCTATTTCTGTGAATTTTATTACTTTGTACACATGAAACTAAGAGGCACTCAATGACTTTTCAACGATCTAAGCGCTCACTTTCTAAGTCGGTAACTTTGACGGGTGTGGTTGCTTTACTCACGGCTATGGTAGCCTTACCAGCCTGTACTACTGAAGAAGTAAGTGAAGAGACAAGTGACACGACTGACGAGACAACCGAAGTCTCAGAGGCAACTCAAGAGAACGTTTCAGTAGGGCAACTCACTGATGAGCTCAGTGCTTATCTTGGCGAAACGGTTACGGTACGACAAGACGTTCAAGAATTAGTAGGTGATTCAGCTTTCTTACTTGATGACGATCAATTTTTCGGCGGCGAAGAAGTGCTTGTCATCAATGCATCAGAAGAAGGTCTAATGCTCGTAGAGGGTGAGGGTACTGAAGTTCAAGTAACTGGTGAAGTGCGTGAGTTTTTGATGGCAGACCTCGAGCAGGAATACGATGTGGAACTCGATCCTGACTTATTTGCTGAATATGAACAGCAACCTGTCATTGTTGCTCAGTCATTAGCTCTGGCTCCTGATCCGGAAGATATCAGTGAAAATCCAGGTGAGTACTACAACCGTCGTCTTGCAGTCAATGCTGAAGTGGAGCAATTCTGGTCTGCCGATGTGATGACAGTTGATAGCGAAGGACTGTTTGATGAGAACGATCTTTTGGTGCTTAATCCATCAGCAACTCTAGACTTCCAACAGGACGAAGAAGTCGTGATGACTGGGGTATTGCGACCCTTTATTGCAACTGAGATTGAACAAGAGTATGACCTCACATGGGATTTAGATCTACAACAAGAAATTGAAGCTGAATACCAGGAGCGTCCTGTATTTATCGCTGACGAAGTATATCCGTCTGCACTGTAAGTTACACTTCTTCCACCTAACTCAGTAGGTCGTGAGTGATTGATGTGTGTCTAATATAAAGTCTGAAGCTAAGGCGGCACTGAGTGCCGCCTTCATTGTGTATCTGTTTAATTTCTATTGGTAACTTTTAGAAAAAGCAAAGAAGACAGGTATAGTGCTACGCGCTGATATAAAACCAATAGTTGATGGAGAAGTCGCGCACCGCGCGACTTCTCCATCAATATCTGTCCTAACCTATCTGCGCATTGCTATAGCACTCTAACTACGGTGAAGTTTGACATATTAGAACCAGAAATCTTTTAGAGTTCAATGCTTTTTGTGTAGAGCAGTTACCCAAAGCAAACGGAGCCTATAGCGATGCTAAATCGCTTGTGAACTGCTAAGTGAGAGAAGGAGGGGGTGCACTTACAAATCATTTGAGATTGCTATATGTCTATTTTGAAAGCTTTAGAAAACTGTTTCCTACAGAAATGCCATGAAATCTTCCCCCAGAAACAAGGCTCGTTCAGCATTGCGGCGACGAACGAGACCTGCTAAGACTCGCCCCCCAGCATGAACCCAGTTCAACAGCTCATCAGCAGCTCCAACATAAGCACTGCCATTGAGTTTGCTTAGTAAAGTCGAACTTGCTAAAGCCCCTTCGCCAAGGTTGTAGGTAAATGCGACGAGAGCGGAAAACTGATCTGCATTGAGGGGGACTTTGACAAACTGTCGCACTGCCGCTTCAAAACGTTGTAGATCCCGGCGCAAAAACTCCTCCGCTTGGGCAACAGTAATGACCATACCAGGATAAACACCCGTTGTTGTTCCATAGCCAATCGTCCATACACCCACAGCATCCTGGTAGGCTGACAGACGCAGCCCCTCAAATGTCTTGATCAAACGTAAACCCTTTTCGTTGGTCACTTGTTCGAGGCTATATGGCTTGCCGTTATGAAGCAACAAGGCATGGGTGCCATAGATATACCAAGTATTGAATCCTTGGAACTGAACCTGATTGTCTTGCCCATCCTTGCCGAAGGTAAAACGCACATGAAATCGGATTGGTTGAAATCCCGAAACCGGAAACACTGTGCCCTCTGGAGCAAAGTACTTATCGCTGTCTGGCAGGTCGATGGCTTGTTTCTCGTTCTGCTTTAACCAAGTGTCTGTTTTGACCTTGAGAGTATAGCCATAGATAGGGGTGCCGTTGAGGAGAATATCAGCATGGAGCTTGTAAACGTACCACGTGTTGCGCCCCAAAAAATGAATCTGCTGTCCATTGGCATCTTTGCCAAAGGTCACTTTGAGATGACTATCCTCGATCAGAAACCCACTGATCGGCAATGTCACTGGTGCAATCAGGTATTTTTGGTCAGCCGACAAACTGCTTGATTGAGCCGTGCTTTGCTTCAGCCAAGTGCTGTTGTTGATCTCTATTCGATAAGCATCTACAACAGGAACTCGAAACACATCCGCTGCTGGTTCGTATACGTACCACTCGATGCGACCTTGGGGCTGGATTTGGCGACCTTCTGCGTCACGCCCTAGTCTTAACCTAAGGTGATTGTTGCCGACTGACTCGTAACTAGAGACAGGTAAGACCGTCCCAGCACTCGCAAACTCTCGCTCATTGTTGGAGAGCTCTGAGCCTTGGGCTGTACTGGCTTTTAACCAAGTATCAATTTTGAATTTAACAGCATACATGGCGATCGCCCTTGATTAGGGATGTATCTAATATCCCTGAACTTTAAGCGACAACGCAATTACCTGCGAGGGTTCCTTTTGACAATTAATTGTTACAGTGCGCACTAAATCCAGTCGAGCGGCCATGATCCAGCGCGATTAAAAGCTCAGTAGTGGAATTTTCTTATGGCTTTTGACCTGCTTACAAAGTCTCAATTCAGTGCCTTCGGGATTCCAGTTCACTTGGTCAAAAATTTGGCTCAGGATATACATCCCACGACCATCTTCTTGAAATTCAGATGGGATATCGCTCGAACCGGAATCAATATCGTCAGAACAATGTTCAAAGCCACAGCCTTGGTCAGAAATAATCCACCAATATTGATCGCTGAAGAAGAAAAACTGCACCAAAACAGTTTTGCCAGGATCAAGACGATTCCCATGGGTTGCAGCATTGACGAGTGCTTCCTGAAGCCCTAAGCGAACCTCATCTTTCATGCCTTTCGGCACCTCAGCAAGCAACAAATCAAGAATTGGACAGAGATGGAGAGTGGAGGCGAAACTAATGCTTCCCCACTTGCGACCCGTTGTCGGACGCATTGCAAATGCAATCACAGACGAACCTCACAGCTTTTCTTCAACGGGAGGACGAATACGCTCATTCTTATCATGACATGAACTTACAATACTCAATGAGTACTTATACTCTATGATTAGTCTTTCGAATATTGATCACTGAGTTTGCACCCTAAAGTCTTATCAGTCTCATAGCCAGTAGTTGAGTTACTGAAGCCTTCTATCGACTGTCATTCATAGCTTTTGTCAGAGCATCTTGAGGTCGGATAGCTAGAAAGTTGAGGTGTTCTATATTCTTGTGTGATGAAGGCGATGAACACCAGTATTTGAGGGGCATAATGTCAACGACTCGCAATCCTTTGCCTGAGCAAAGTCAATGAATTTCAAGTACTAAATTCTGAGGTTAGCGTCCATGTATCGCTTCCTCAAAGCTATCATACCGAAAATGGAATTGCCTTAAACTTTACTGATTCTTTAGAGGATGTTTGAGAAGTCGTCAATGCTACTTCAGATCCCCCCTAGCCCCCTTGAAAAAGGGGGAACCGGAATCGAACCGGAATCAAAGTCCCCCTTCTCA
>CAKZMO010000253.1 GCA_937128595.1 uncultured cyanobacterium
GCACCGCGCGGCTTCTCCATCAATTATTGGTTTTATATCAGCGCGTAGCACTATACGTCGGAATGAGTAAGCAGAAGCGGCAACAAAAAAGGATGGGGTAGAAGCCCATCCTTTTTTGTTGATATTGCGGCAGTGAATGCCAACGAAATCAGCAGTAGGCTTTGGTAACCCAAGCCCTAATCTTTGTTGATGCGAGGGGGCTCTCGGAATGCGATCGCAAAGAATAGCACGCCGATAGCACCAGCTAAAACCAGAATGTAAGCAACACTCTCCATGTCAAAACCCCTAACCGTTTTTATGGTTGCCAATTATCAATAGCTTACTAAGAAAATGAAAAATGATCTAACAGGCTACATCGTAAGCAGCAAACCACTAGACCATTTTTCACTCTTAGTACGTCACAGACGGTGAGTCAGAAACGTACTGGTTTTCCTAGATAGGCTCTTCACGGCGAGTTGATTTGTCACCCACCTTCTGGAAGAAGCCCCACTCAACCTGCTCAGGTGAGAGGTCGGGGTCAACTCCAGCGAAGACGTCTCGGAACAGTGTTCGAGAACCATGCCAGATATGCCCGAAGAAGAACAACAGAGCAAAAACGGCATGACCGAAGGTAAACCAACCTCGGGTGCTGGTTCGGAAGACACCGTCAGAGTTCAGTGTCTCTGTATCAAACTCAAATGGCTCACCAAGCTGTGCCTTACGTGCAATACGCTTCAACTCAGCCGGATTTGTCACCGTTTGACCGTCTAGCACACCGCCGTAAATCGTAGCCGTGACGCCAGTCTGCTCGAAGCTATACTTCGATTCAGCACGACGGAACGGGATGTCAGCACGAACGATGCCATCAGAATCAACTAAGACAACCGGGAAGGTTTCAAAGAAGTTAGGCAGGCGGCGCACCGTTAGCGCACGACCCTCACCATCTTTGAATTCGGGGTGGCCTAGCCAATCCCTCGCGATGCCATCACCTTTCACCATGGGACCAACGCGGAACAAACCACCCTTGGCAGGGCTGTTGCCCACATAGTCATAAAAGGCCAGCTTCTCAGGAATGGAATTCCAAGATTCAGTTGGAGAGGCTCCATTCAGCTCTGCAGTCTGAACTCTACGTTCAATTTCTTGCTGGAAGTATCCGCTATCCCACTGATAGCGAGTCGGGCCAAACAACTCAATCGGCGTTGCAGCGCTGCCGTACCACATGGTTCCAGCAACGACAAAAGCAGCGAAGAACACTGCCGCGATACTGCTTGACAAGACCGTTTCGATATTACCCATCCGCAGCGCTCTGTATAGGCGCTCTGGAGGACGAACCGTTAGGTGGAATAGTCCAGCAATAATTCCAACTACACCGGCCGCGATGTGGTGAGCAACGATGCCGCCAGGATTGAACGGATCAAATCCCTCTGGCCCCCACGCGGGCGCGACAGCTTGAACGCTGCCCGTTAAACCGTAAGGGTCTGATACCCACATTCCAGGGCCCCACAATCCAGTTAGGTGGAAGGCCCCAAAACCGAAGCACAGCAGACCAGACAAGAACAGGTGAATGCCAAACATTTTAGGCAAATCTAGTGCAGGTTCGCCTGTTCGAGGATCTCTGAAAAGTTCTAAATCCCAATACACCCAGTGCCAGCATGCTGCTAGAAACAGCAGACCAGAGAGAATAATGTGGGCAGCAGCAACGCCTTCAAATGACCAGAAGCCAGGATTGACAGCTGGGCTGCCAGTAACACTCCAGCCTCCCCAAGACTCAGTTACACCTAAGCGACTCATGAAGGGAAGAACAAACATCCCTTGTCGCCACATGGGGTTTAAGACTGGATCACTTGGATCGAAAATAGCTAGCTCATAGAGTGCCATTGAGCCGGCCCATCCAGCCACCAGAGCAGTGTGCATAAGGTGTACAGAAATCAGCCGCCCAGGGTCATTAATGACGACTGTGTGTACCCGATACCAGGGTAGTCCCATCGACTACACTCCTCCTATCTAAATGATGTTTTAACTCTCTATTACCAACTTGCTCAGACTCAGACTTGCGAAAACCTATCATTCCGCCTTGGGAACATTGTAGTTCGACACAAGCAAAAGCTCTCTTCGACAAATCGGGTTTATTGAAGCATGTGCAGTCAATACTATTTGAGACACTAAGGTCTGGATAGTTTGACAATTCGCTTGTAAAAATGAAAGTGTATAAATAAATGTAACCAGTTGGAGAGCCGATTGCAAGTAAATAAGGCTTTTCACAACACCCGCTGAAGCTGAATATATAGGGGTACGATGGCAAATATTAAGTTTGTTAAAGAAGATCTGGAAGTGGTTGCTGCTGATGGCGCTAACTTGCGGTTCAAGGCTTTGGAAAATAACATCGACCTCTACACTTTTTCAGGCAAGCTGATGAACTGTGGAGGCTATGGTCAGTGCGGAACCTGCATCGTCGAGGTTGTCGAAGGGATGGAAAATCTTTCGCCCCGGACAGAAGTTGAATCGCGAAAGCTCAAAAAGAGGCCCGATACTTATCGGCTAGCTTGCCAAACTATTGTGAACGGGCCTGTAAGCGTCCGAACAAAACCTCAGAAAGACAAGTAAAAGAAATATTTCTTAACTAAATTGGATTTGAGTTTGTCGGAAAACCTGTTTGTGTTACTTTCCCGACAAAATAGTTTTGAGGCTTCTCAGTTTTGCTAGTGCTCAGGTGTCTCTTTTTGATG
Source organism: uncultured cyanobacterium (assembly GCA_937128595.1). Classification (GTDB taxonomy): domain Bacteria; phylum Cyanobacteriota; class Cyanobacteriia; order CAKZMO01; family CAKZMO01; genus CAKZMO01. The sequence continues at coordinate 2,706 of CAKZMO010000253.1, forward strand.
AACAAAAGTGAGTGCAATAGAAATCGCCACAGCGGCGAAAATCAGTTTTGATGCAGCGAGAAGTAAGGAAAAGAGGTAGTTTCGGAGGACTTTTTCTCTTTGCTTGATCAAGGTTTGTGAAGGCAGAGAGAATAACGAATAATTTCACTGCTCTCAAATATCGGCTTGCTCTCGTACAGCACGGGCAATGTTTGAGACATCTTCATCCCCATAGCCACGGGTCATAAGGCCTGTTTCAACTTGCTCGACGAATGCTGCAATGGGGAGGGGGACGCCTAGTTCTCGGGCGGCTTCTAAGGCAATGTTAAGGTCTTTGCGGTGAAACTTTACCCGAAAGCCGAGGGGATATTCGTTTTGGATCATGTTGTCTGAGCGGTTAGTGAGTCCCCAGGAGCCAGCCGCTCCTCCACCGACAGCCTGAACGACCTTTTCCATATCGAGTCCAGCTTTTAGCCCCAGAGCCATGCCCTCGGCGATGCCCCAATAGGTTCCGGCAATGATCACCTGGTTGATTGCTTTGGTTATTTGACCTGAGCCGATCGCCCCAACATGGGTAATCGTTTTGCCCATTGCTTCAAAGGCCGGATAAGCCTTCTGAAATGCAGAGACCTCGCCTCCTACCATGATGGATAACGTGCCTTTTTGGGCTCCTTCCGAGCCACCTGAGATGGGAGCATCTAACATGACAATGCCGCGATCGCCCAATTTTGCCGCAATTTGTCGTGTGACGGACGGGCTGATGGTGGACATGTCGATGGCGATCGCCCCCGACTCTGCACCTTCAATCACTCCGTTCTCGCCTACCATGATGGCTTCCACATCAGGGCTGTCGCTGACGCAGGTGATAATGATCTCAGCGCCTTTGGCGGCTTCCAGTGGAGAGTTAGCTCGTGCTGCTCCTGCCTCCACCACTGTTTCTTCTCGCTCACGGGTGCGATTGTGAACGGTGACCTGATGCCCTGCTTTTAGCAAGTTGAGCGCCATTGGCTTGCCCATCGTTCCCATTCCAATAAAAGCAATTTTCACAATTGACCTCGCGAGTGAATATCTGCAAACTCGTTGATGCCCCTGAGGGCAAGAAGCTGGATTATTATGGCTCGATTTAGTCAGGCTGTTAAGAGCTTGTAGGTTTCTGCTCAGAGTTGGGCTAAAATCCTGTGGCCTAGTATTCAGCGACATTCAACCTCATGAGCTGGATGTTGTCTGAAATGCAGCGAGAAAAAATCAAGCGTTTCAGCACGAGTCACGCTGAATGCAGCAAGCTAAATCTCGTCAGCAAAGACTGGAAATCTTTGCCAAAATCTTGGGTATCGAATCACTCTAGTGCATCATATATGGCATGATTGCTCATTCCTCATCTCATCCCCTCTCTTCTACGTCACCGCCTCAAGAAATGGAAGAGGCGCTGAAGCATTATTTTGGCTATGACAGTTTTCGACCCGGACAGCGGCAGGTTATTGATGCCTTTTTGGGCGATCGCGACACCCTCACCATCATGCCTACTGGGGGCGGCAAGTCTTTGTGTTTTCAACTCCCAGCTCTGTTGAAGTCAGGCGTGATGGTTGTCGTGTCACCGCTGATTGCGCTCATGCAAGATCAGGTTGAAGCACTTCAGAATGCAGGAATCAGCGCCACGTTTCTCAATAGCAGCTTGTCGCTAGATGAACTTCGGACTCGTGAACGCGATCTAGCGGCTGGGCAAATTCAGCTGGTCTACGTCGCTCCAGAAAAACTGATGAGGGATACATTTCAGTTCTTTTTGGACGGAATTCATCGGCGGGTTGGGCTCTCTGGTTTTGCGATCGACGAAGCCCATTGTGTATCCGAGTGGGGTCATGATTTTCGGCCTGAATATCGGCAGTTGCGGCATCTCCGCCAGCGATACCCTGATGTGCCGATGATGGCGCTGACGGCGACAGCCACGGAGCGGGTGCGATACGACATTACTCAGCAGCTTGATTTACGCGATCCGCTGATTCATGTCGCCAGCTTCAACCGCGCTAACTTGTATTACGAAGTGCGGCCGAAGCAGCGACAAAGCTATGCTGAGCTGTTGCAGGTGGTTCGAAAGGCTAAAGGCAGTTCAGGAATTATTTACTGTCTGAGTCGGCGGCGGGTCGATGAACTGACCCTGCGGTTACGGCACGATGGGATTTCGGTATTGCCCTACCATGCGGGTTTACCTGACAAAGAGCGATCGCACAATCAGACGCGCTTTGTCCGAGACGACGTGCAGGTGATGGTGGCAACTGTGGCTTTTGGCATGGGGATCAACAAGCCCGATGTCCGCTTCGTGGTTCACTATGACCTACCCAAAAACTTAGAAGCGTATTATCAAGAATCAGGCCGAGCCGGACGCGATGGAGAATCGGCCCAGTGCATTCTTTTCTTTGGCTACGGTGATATTCGTACCGTCGATTTTCTGATTGAGCAGCAGTCTGATCCGGATCAGCAGCGTATTGGTCGGCAACAGCTCCGCCAAGTGGTGGACTATGCCGAGGGTATTGACTGTCGCCGCACGATTCAGCTGGGTTACTTTGGCGAACATTTTGACGGCAACTGCGGCAACTGCGACAACTGCCTTCATCCAAAGCCGTTTGAAGATTGGACGATTGAGGCGCAGAAGTTTCTCTCTTGTGTCGCTCGGTGTCAAGAACGCTTTGGCATGACCCACATCATTGACGTGCTGCGCGGGTCGAAGAACAAACGAGTACTGCAAAATGGACATGACAAGCTTTCGACCTATGGTATCGGCAAAGACCATACGGCAGAGCAGTGGCGATCGCTCGGACGGTCACTTCTTCATCAGAAGCTCGTTGATGAAACCACAGACGGATTTCCTGTGCTCAAGTTGAACGCGCTGAGCTGGGAAATTCTTCGCAAGCAGCGAACGGTGAGCATTGCGGTTCCAAAAGAGCTAAAAATTTCTGGAGAGTCAGCCACTCCAAAAGCACGGCTGGAAGCGGAACAGTTATTTGAACGACTGCGATCGCTCCGTAAAAATCTGGCGGATGAGCAAAGCGTGGCTCCCTATATGGTGTTTTCGGACTCCAGTATGCGAGTGATGGCTCAACAAAAGCCCACGACGCTGGAGGCATTTGGCAGCATTTCAGGAGTTGGCAAGCGCAAGCTGGAGCGCTATGGGCAGAGCTTTGTTGAAGAAATCCGCATGTATTGCGATGAGCTAGGAATCGAAGTGCAAGGCCCTGCGCCAGATATCAATTCTTTGCCGACTGCGAAGCCGCTCATGGGCGCAACCCATGTCGAAACGCTGGAGCTTCATCAGCAAGGGCTGGCTCCGTTTCAAATTGCCGAACAGCGAAAGCTTTCCCTCCGCACCGTCATCGACCATTTAGCCGCACTGCTTGAAGATGGACGGGAAGTCGCGCTAGATGAACTTGTCGATGCTGAGCGTCAACCTCCCATCATTGAGGCGATTGAGAATGTGGGCGATGTTTCGTTGAGAAATATTCGAGAATATCTTAACGAAGCCTACGACTATGACGAAATTAAGCTTGTTAGAGGGCTGTGGCGATCGCAACAATCAGCATCTTAGAGAATATTTGAAACGCGTTGGACAGCGCGTCACAAACCTGATTGCCTGATACATCTCCTGAAATGACCAGGGATCGTAGGTTGTGGTTGACTTAAGGAAACCCAACAATGCCATTAAAATCTGGC
>CAKZMO010000254.1 GCA_937128595.1 uncultured cyanobacterium
TCGTTCAGTTGTCCCCTGACACTGGCTAGCTCTTCCTGACGCTGGCTGGTTTGCGAAAGGATCTCACTGTTCCGCTCAGACGAGAGGCGATCGCGCTCTTGCACTGCCGCTTGATAGGCTTGTTCCGCCTGACGAATCGATTGACGCTGTACTTCAATTTGGCTCTCCAGATTTTCGAGGCGATCGCGCGCTTCGGTGAGGCGATCGCGCGCTTCTAGATAGTCGAACCGAGCCACAGCACCATCCACTAATCCCTGTAGACTTTCTTCCCGATCTTGGGCATTCGCCAACAGCTCACGAGCATTAGGCAGACTGCTCTGAAGCTGGGTTAGTCGAGCCTGAGCTTCATCCAAAGCAGCCGCCAACCGATTGGCTTCGGCATCGGCAGCTTGCTGCTGAGTCTGAAACGCCGCTAGCCGAGCTGCTAGCAACTCATCCTGCAAAGCAGTTCCCGTGGAAGTCTCACCGCTCATTTCCGCTTCCAATCGAGCCAAGTCTTGCTCAATCAGAGTCGAAGCTTCTTGCAGCCGATCGACTTCTGCATCAGGAAGTGCCGGATCTTGCACAATCAGCACGTCTCCTTGCTCAACTTCTTCCCCTTCGTTCACCCGAATGTCTGTAACGGTGCCTCCATCTAACGCTCGAACAGGTCGAACTTGAGCCGCAGGAATCAGCTCTCCATCCGCCACCGCCACCTCATCAATTTTGCTGAAATAGGCCCAAGCAATTGACCCAAACACAACAGAAGTCAGCACACCAGCCAAAAGACGAGTGTAGAGTGGCGGCAGCTCGCGGACTGCTTTGCCCAGCTCGTAGGACAAGTGGTCTTCTGGCGAAACAAACTGCTGACGGGTTTGCCGAGCTTGAGCTGGAGCGGTATCTGGAAAAGAGTTGGGCGAGGAAGTCATAGCCAGAAACGATGCGGTACCACAGGGTAGGGAATTGCGTGAGGGAGCCGAGCAGAAAGGTGTTTTGAAGAGCCAGCGTTATCCAAAATCTAAAACCAATAGCGCGAGAAGCTTAGCCATTCTGAATGAAATGCGTGGACTATCTTCTATTGTGCCTAAAAGCTGAAGGATCGCCATCTTAATCTTGTCAGCTTGACAGAGACTGTTTTTGGTTGAAGCGCCAGAAGCTAAAGAGAAGCAACACAGCCGCTAAACTAAATCCTACCCCTGCAATTAAAGGGTTACCCATTTGTTCTAGGGCGATCGCCACAAACGCCCATACCAGCACCAAGACAAAGGCTGTGTCTGAGCGCTCCAGCAACAGCCAGATGCCGATCAAAGCAGCAATCCCCATCATGATAATGGTCCAGCCCATGTCAGAAAGTCCCCAGCCGTTCCAAGATATGCTGCGGAGGGCGATCGCCACATTCACAATCGTTGCTACCGAAATCCAGCCCATGTAGATGCTGATGGGCAAATGAGCACGCCATTTCTCTTGGCGCGAAATATTGTGCTTTGTCCCCACATCTAAAGACAGATAGTAAATTGCAAGGCACACCAAAATAGCCGCCATCGCAAGCACTGATACAGCAAACAGGCGAAACAAGAATAGTCCCACCCACAAATTTTGCGCGATGCAGGCTCCGACTAGCCAATATCCACCTTGGCGAAGGCGAGGGTTTTGGCTCTGAGCAGGCCGACGCTGATAGGCCGCAAAAATGAACAGAGCAACATAAATTAAGCCCCAAATAATAAAGGCATAATTAGCAGGAATAATGAGTACATCCTCAAAGAGGATATTAGACAACTCCCCGATGTTTTGGCCGCCGATCGGAAAGAGATTGGACCAAACATTGATAACAAAAGTGCTGATGATCGCCACGAGTGTCACAAGCTGTCGCACCCGATCGCGATTCAGAGGTCTACTGCTCAGAGATGGCATGAGTTTTATGGAATGTTTCCTAGCTTGTCCCGCTTTCCATTCTGGATCGAATTCCGCTCGAATTCCGATCAAATCTTTGCCTCATGCTTCTTTATCTTTAAAACTTGACTTTGATATAGCGATACTAAATCATTTGGGATTGCTATAGAGAAGCGACAGAAGGCTGAAAGAAAGCGCTGAGTTTATTCTCTCTCATGCTTTAGTTCAATTCATTCGAGGCATGATAGCCGCAAACTGTGGGGAGAGGCATCCCGTCAAACTGTTTGGTTTTCTGTGACAACCCCTACAACGTCTTCCGACAGACTCCTATGCGATGGGGCCGATCGTAATGTTTAATGACGGAGAAACAGACAACCTTTACTCCTGCTCTTAGCTTTACTTCAACGGTTACAACCCATGAAAGTTCTTAGTACTCGTCAGCTCTCATCGCTAGTCTCACTCGCCTTTAAGGCTGTTGGGATCATCATGATCATTGCAGCCTTAGTAGATATCGCGGTTTTGGCGCTGCCTTTTCGGTTCCAAGAGCCAGAGTGGCTGCTGACGCTTACAACTCAGGTAGCAGATCGAGGCATTATTCCACTTGTAGGTGTAGCCCTTTTCCTCGCTGGCAACTGGGTCGATAGCCTTGCTGGAAATCCCATTCAGATTAGTGCATCTTGGCGCAGTGTTCAGTTTTGGGTTTTGATTCTGGCCTGTTTATTTTCCGTCCTGTATCTCATTTTGACGGTTGTTCATGTTAGCAACGTCATGCGACTGCAGTCTCAAGAGCTAAGCAGCATTGCGGACCAAGCCGCCGAAGCCGAGCAGCAGCTCGAACAGCGGATCGAAGCTGAAATCGGTCAGCGACGCCAAAATGTTCAGCAATTGCTCCAAAGTCCTGAGTTGCGAGAACAAGCTGTGTCTCAAGGGTTGATTTCAGAAGAGGAAATAGAGCAGCTCAATCAGTTTGCACAAAATCCTGAGCAACTTGATACCTTTTTAGAGAGCTTGGATGATCAAGCCACCACGATTCGAACCGAACAGCAAACAGAAATAGGAACTCGTCGCGAAGAGGCCGTTGACCAGGCTCGTCTCAGTGCACGAAAGTCTGCTATTCGAATCGGTCTCAGTAGTCTGTTGTTGGCTATTGGCTACGCCCTTATTGGTTGGACTGGCCTGCGGCAACACATGACCGGGGCTTGATGGTTCACAACTGTCTGGGCGATCGCCAATGTTCTCGATTTATATCCTGACCTACAACGAAGAAATTGATATTGCTGACTGCATCGAGTCTGCTCTACCGTCTAACGATGTCGTAGTCGTGGATTCATACAGCAGCGATCGCACCGTTGAGATTGCCCAAACCTATCCGGTTCGCATCGTCCAACATGCTTTCGAAAGCCACGGACGACAGCGAACTTGGATGCTTGAATCCGTTCCAGCTAAATACGAATGGGTTTACATTCTGGAAGCAGACGAGCGGATGACTCCAGAGCTTTTTCAAGAATGCACGAAGGCGATTCAATCCCACGAGCATGTTGGTTACTACGCCGCAGAGCGGGTCATGTTTATGGGGCGGTGGATTCGCCATAGCACCCAATATCCGAGATACCAGCTAAGACTCTTGCAAGTCGGCAAGGTGTGGTTTTCAGACTACGGTCATACCGAGCGAGAAGAATGTGACGGCTCTACCGGAATATTGCAGGCAACCTATCCCCACTACACCTGCGGCAAAGGTCTAGAGCGCTGGATTGCCAAACACAACCGCTACTCAACGGACGAAGCTCTCGAAACGATTCGCCAGCTCGACACAGGAAATGTGCGGTGGGTCGATATTCTTTTTGGAAAAACCGAAGTTGTCCGCAGACGTGCCCTCAAGGATTTGTCTCTGAGACTTCCCTTGCGCCCCGTGATTCGATTTTTCTACATGTATTTTGGGCTCGGCGGTATTTTAGACGGCAGAGCAGGATTTCGCTGGTGCATTCTACAAGCGTTTTACGAATACTTAATCCTTCTAAAAGTCTGGGAAATTCAACACCTTCCCCCCTCATCGCATACATCTACTGTTCAGCGCAGTACGACATCAGGCTCTTCTGAGCTAGAGACTGGAAAGCCAATGATTGAGTAATCTCGCCTCAAGCTTTTGTAATTTTTCTTCACAAAGATCGAAGTTGCGTTAAAACGGAGAGAGGACATGTTGCCTTGGGGCAGATATGGCGGCTGTCATGCACTGCTCTCATCCAAACAGTTCTGGTCAAAATAGTAAAAGTGATGAACGGTCAGGAGACACATCCTGACGGAACGAACAACGGGGATCGGTTCATATCAGCGACATAAAGCAAAGTGAGCGATCGCACGAGAAGAGAGAAATGCGTAGTAAACTGAGAATCTTGCCCGCGATTGCGTCTCATGCTGCCACCTCTTCGACGGCTTATGCGCTCGACGGCTTATGTGCTTAGACTAGGTCACTTGAAACAACCTATCTCAGTATCAGTAGTTTACTCGCGAAGGATTCGCCTTCAGTCAGTTCAAGGAGCGTCGGTCAACTGTGCTTCAGCAGATTAAGCAAGACCTCAAAAACGATCTCATTGCAGGTTTGTTGGTCATCATTCCACTGGCAACAACCATTTGGTTGAGCTTTACGCTTGCCAGTTGGGCCATCAAGTTTTTCACGCGAGTTCCCAAGCAGATCAATCCATTCAATGATCTCAACCCAATTCTGACGAATTTAATCAACTTAGCCGTTGGGTTTGCGGCACCGCTGCTCTTCATCTTGTTTATCGGGCTGATGGCTCGAAACATCGCAGGGCGATGGTTGTTGGATGTGGGAGAGCGGCTGCTACAGGCCATTCCGTTAGCCGGATCGGTCTACAAAACTCTGAAGCAGATTCTAGAAACCCTGCTGCGGGACTCCAATAATAAGTTTCGCCGGGTAGTGCTAGTAGAATATCCGCGCCGAGGCATTTGGGCGTTGGCCTTTGTGACCGGAACTGTAAGAACCAGCTCTCAAGTCGGCAAGATAGAGTCGATGCTGAGCGTCATCATTCCCACAACGCCGAACCCTACGAGTGGCTGGTTTGCTATTGTGCCGGAGCAAGATGTTATCAATCTAGCGATTTCGATTGAGGATGCTTTCAAACTTTTGATTTCGGGTGGCATTGTCGGCCCAAGCATCCTTTCGGTCAACACACCTCCCCCTTCCTCCGTGATTCCCAATGTTTCGACCGGGACTTCTACTACTGATCCCAGCATATCGCTGGCAAACAATTCGCCTGACTTGATGAGTGAACTGAAAGGCGATCGCCCCAACGATTTCTCCCCAAGTAGCTCTAATCCAAGTAGCTCTAATCACGGAGATTTGGATTCAGAACAGGCATCTGAGAACGCGGATGAGTCTGTCAATGTTAGCTTTTTGTCTACTGGGGGGCTGTCTGTGAATGTCTCATCTGAGCGATCGCCCAACGATATCAAAGGTCAGCAGATGTTTACAATGCTTCCCGTCGAAGTTGAGGAAGACTAGCCCCACTCCACTCGCCCTCACTCGAAACGCTTTGAGACGCTGCTTTAGAATTTTTCCACGAGACTTTTTTTCACCATGAAGATGCAACCCCGCCGCACCGCTCGCGAACTTGCTTTGCTGAGCATTAGTCAGCTCCCGTCCCAGCCCGATCGCATCACTGAACAGGAATTGCAAGATTTGGTATTAGCTGCAATTCGGACTCTGACCACTGAGATTCGGGATGCTCTTGAAACGGCTTCAGCCGAACTCAATCGAGGCAGCGAGCGACTGCTCAGCAGTGAAACACGAGCCGCAGATTTTCGCACCTCAAAAGGCATGGTGAAAGAGGCCATCGACACCACTCAATCTGCGATCAATCGCATGGGAGTGGTGCTAGAGATGCCCGAATTTGTCCAGCTTGGGAAGCAGAATGAAGTCCGCGACTACGCCATCGACATTCTGATTTCGCTCAAAACCCATCGAAAAGCCCTAGACGAAATTCTTAATAGTGCGATGGTCGATTGGCAGATGAGCCGTCTCGCTCGCATCGACCAAGATATTCTCCGGATTGCGGTGATTGAGTTTATGCATTTGGGATTACCCAAGCCCGTAGCGATCAACGAAGCGGTAGAGCTAGCAAAGCGCTACAGCAATGACGATGGACATCGGTTTATTAACGGGGTGCTGCGCCGGGTGAGCGATCGCACTCAGGTCAACCTAGGGTCGTAATCGAGTCTAGAAATGAGGTGAAAGCCAGCCAATTCTTCGGTTTCCCTACCAAACTGACTGGCCTTCGGGTTATTTTCGGAAGGGTCTATGCCCTTCGCCGGAACAGGTCTGGACTCCCCAATGTACTCCCGATAGATTCCCATCTACCAGCTCTGACCGAGAGGAGTGCTCACGCCGCCGCGCACACCAGCCGAAAACCGATGTTGTTGTTGCGGTTGCCGGGGGAGTTCCTGTTCCGATTCGCCGAACGGCAGTTGATCGGATGATTGTTCCAGGAACCACCGCGTTT
>CAKZMO010000255.1 GCA_937128595.1 uncultured cyanobacterium
AGGTTAGGACAGATATTTATGGAGAAGCCGCGCGGTGCGCGGCTTCTCCATCAACGATTGGTTTTATATCAGCGCGTAGCACTATACAAACCAACATGTTTGAACCATTAGAACACAAATGGACTCCTCTCTTCTGAGCCTGCCATGTCAAAGCTCATAGCATTCGTTGCTAGGAGTCAGAAAATCGGCGGCGTAGCAACAGGGCGTTGGTGACAACGCTGACGGAGCTAAACGCCATCAGTCCACCCGCCGCCGCAGGGTTGAGCACAAAGCCAAAAGCAGGCAACAACACTCCAGCGGCAATAGGAATGCCCAAGGTGTTGTAGGCCAGCGCCCAGAAGAGGTTTTGGCGGATCTTGGTCAGTACGCCTCGACCCAGCTGGATCGCTTCAATTACGTCAGACAGGCGATCGCGCATCAGTACAATATCTGCCGTCTCCATAGCAACATCGGTGCCAGAGTGGAGGGCAATGCCCACATCGGCTTGAGCTAGGGCAGGAGCATCGTTAATGCCGTCTCCAATCATGGCGACTTTCTGGTGCTCTTGTTGCAGCTTGGCGATCGCCTCTGATTTTTGCTGGGGCTGCACGTTAGCGATGAACTGGTCAGCCTCGATCTCTAGTTTTTCGGCAATAGCCGCTGCGACTTCTTGGCGATCGCCCGTCAAAATTCGCACGGCAAATCCCATCTGATTCAACCGCACCAGGGTGTCATGGGCATCGGCGCGAAGTTCATCTTCGACCGCAAGAACTCCTAAGAAGCTCTGGTTGCGGGCAACATAGACTAGGGTTTTGCTGCCGACAGCCAGCTCATCTAAGATCTGTTGGGTTTCATCGCTCCAGGTAATCTCGTGCTGGTTCAGCCAATTTGCGGTGCCAATCACCACCGATGCATCATCAACGGTGGCGGTGATACCTGCTCCCACTTCGGTCTGGACGGAGTGAGTAGGCAACAGGGTTAGGGATTGCGTCTGAGCCGCAGATTGCAAGGCGTTGGCAATGGGGTGACGAGTCCCCTGTTCGGCAGAGGCCGCGATTCGCAACAGGTCTGACTCGGTGCAGTCGTCCTCAAAAACTTTGATTTCGCTGATAGAAGGGTTACCCGTGGTCAGAGTGCCTGTTTTATCGAAGACCAGAGTATCTAGGTTGTGGATGCGCTCTAGCACGTCGCCGCCGCGAATCAGCAGTCCTCGCTCGGCACCGATGCCTGAACCCACGAGAATCGCAGTCGGAGTTGCTAGTCCCAACGCACAGGGACAGGCCACCACCAGGACGGCGATCGCCAGTTTCAGACTCAGCAACAGAGGAGAAGGCTGCGTCGGTTCGGTTTGCATTCCCGACATTCCCATAGAGCTGACTTGACTGGCTAAGTCAGCGCCCCAAAGATCAGTGCCGATGAAGAACCAGAACAGAAAGGTGAGAGTCGCGGTCACCATGACACCGTAGGTGAAATAGCCTGCTACCGTATCGACCAGATTTTGCACCGGAGCCTTTCGAGCTTGGGCATCTTCCACTAGGCGAATAATTTTAGACAGGGTCGTCTCTTGACCAATACGGGTCGCTTGGATGGCGATCGCCCCCGACTGGTTGAAGCTACCTGCACTGACGCGATCGCCCGGTTGCTTGGTAACGGGCATTGATTCCCCTGTCAGCATCGACTCATTCACGCTGGTTTGACCGGAGATCACTTCACCATCAACCGGAATTTTTTCTCCCGGCAACACCCGCAGCCACTGCCCCATTTGAACCTCATGCACTGGGATCTCGACGGGCTGAACTTCAGATAGATTCTCGGCAGGAAACCGCTCTGGAGGAGTGAGATGGGTTTCAGAGTCGGAGGATGACTTTGGGGTTTGTGAATCGCGGGGCAACAGTCGGGCTGTGTCGGGTTGCAGTTGCAGCAGTGATTCCAGAGCAGAAGCGGCACGAATTCGGGCTTTCTGCTCCAAGGTGCGCCCCAGCAAAATGAAGCCGACCAGCATCACAGGCTCATCAAAAAAGCACTCCCAGCCCAGACCAGGGAACAGCAACGCTACCAGACTGGCGCTGTAGGAGGCAATCATGCCCAGCCCCACCAGGGTATTCATGTTGGGAATGCCGTGGCGTAGACCTTTCCAGCCATCGACGAGAATGCTGCGTCCTGGCAAAATCAGCGCCAACGTCGCCAGCCCACAGTGAAACCAGATGCTGCTGAGAACAGGGATCTCGACCCAGCCAAAATGTTTGAGATGACCGATAAACGATAGCACCAGCAGCGTGGTGGCGATCGCCAACTGTCTCACCTGCTGCCGCGAGGCTTGACGCTGCCGTTCGGCCAACCCCGGTCGTTGAGACTTAGACGATTCTTGAGAAGAGGAGTCTTGGCCATCCGATAGATCGGACTGAGATGAGGGCGATCGCTCAATTTGCCCAACTTCGCTAGGAAAACCGAGATCGGTCAGCTTGTTAGCAAGAGTCTCTGCTAAGGCTTTGGCGCTGCCGTTAGACTCTTGATACTCGACCGTGGCTTTTTCAGTGACTAGATTCACCGAGGCAGAAATGACATCTGAATTTTGGGTCAGATTCTTTTCAACGGCTTTCACGCATCCGGCACACTTCATGCCTCCAACTTGCAGCGTCAATGTGGCGGCTTCTGCGGCAGGAGACATCGATTCGCCATTAGCGTGAGAATCAGTCTGTGGAGAATCAGCTTGAGGATTTGGAATATCGGGCTTCGTTTGCATGAGGCAATACTAGAGCATTCAATTTCCAGCTTACCTTGCACTTAAAAGGGGTGGATGAAGGAGACTGAGAAGCTTAGGCTTTCCTTCAGGAACTTGGCGTTGCACATTCGAAGAATGATTTTGGTAGGGGCATCGCAATGCGATGCCCCTACAGCAGGTCATCCATGAGTTGAAACTTTCCGCATCATTCCATGCTGTGCAACGCCAGGAACTTAGTTACTCTGGGTTGGACGAAATGGGTTGAGGAAGTTGACCAAGCTGTAAAGATTGCGCGACTGAATCCACAGTCGCCCCTGACCACGAAAGCGACAGACCAGTCCTTCACCGCCAAAAATGCCAGTGCGCAGTCCTCGAAAGGAAAGCCCGCCTAACATCTCGACGTTATAGGTGAGGCTGTCTTCAAACGCAACGATGTAGCCTGTATCAACCACGTAGTCACCATCCACCGGAACTTCCAACACCGCGCCGTAGGAGCTAAACCACAGATCTCCCCGGCCTGTTGCCCGCAGCAAAAACAGTGCTTCGCCGCTGAAGAAGCCCTTAAATCCCTGAAACTGAGTATCGAGTTCAACGGTAGGACTCGACGCCACAAAACCCGACGACTGCACCATCAACGCGCGATCGCCCCGCATTTGATAATGCTGAATATCGCCGGGGATCGCTGGGGAAATGTAGAGGCGTCCGGGGCGATCGCCAGCCGTAAACTCGCTCATGAAAAACGACTCACCGCTGAGCATTCGCTGAATGCCGCCCATCGCGCCCCCTCGCATCCGCGACTTCATAGTGATGCTAGAGTCCATGGCGGCCATGGAGCCTGATTCGACCAGCAAGCTTTCACGGGCGGGTAGGGTCAGTTCGAGCTGGGCATAGGCCGGACGGTGGTGAATCTGGTGGGTGAGCATGAGCCGTGTGGATTTTGGATTTTGGATTTTAGATTTTGGATTGAAGTCGCTCAACGGGCGGGTAGTCGTGGCCCGATGAGATGGCCGAAGGCTCCGGGATTGTGGGTTTGGCAGTAGACTTTGCCGCGCCCTCGAAAGCGGCAGACCAGTCCTTCGCCCCCGAGAATCGAGCCAATCCACCCGGCTCCGGCTTTGGTAACGGAAAAGTCGAGGGTTTTCTCAAATGCAACGATGTGGCCCGTATCGACGATGTATTCCCCATCGACATCCACGTCATAGATGCCGCCAAAGGAACTGAGCAGCACCGTGCCAGAACCGCTAATGGATAGCCAGAATAGCGATTCGCCCGAAAAGAAAGTTTTCAGCCCTGGAAAGCCGATATCGATGTTTACGCCAGCCGTATTCGCCAGATAGCCCGTAGACTGCACGACCAAGGTGTTGCCCTGAAGCGGATAGACACAGATATCGCCCATTAGCTTCGGAGCCAGAAACAGTTCGGCGGGGCGATCGCTCGCTTGAAACACGCTGAGAAAAAGCGACTCTCCCGTCATCATTCGCTTTAGCCCGCCCATCAATCCGCCGCCACCCTGGCGCAGCGTGGTGTCAACCTGCATCGAGCCTGACATCGCCACCATGGCTCCGGCCTCGGCTGTAATGGATTCACCCGGAGCTAAGTCAAGTTTGGCGATCGCGCTATCAGGCTGGTGCAAAATGTCAATGTTCATAGGCTGGCTTCATGGATTTTTGGCGTGGATGTTCGAAGCGTGCAGGGCAAATCGGCAGCTTACCTGAGTTTGGGCTTTAAAAATCGAGCAAGTCCGTCAACGCTGCGAGATTGCAGATAAATGGTGCCACGACCCGAGAGTCGGTTGATGAAACCTTCTCCCGACTTCATCGAACCCAAAAGCCCCCCAGCGAGGCCGATTTTCATAGAGATGCTCGGTTCGTAGGCCACTAGATGCCCCGTATCGACCACAAATTCATCTCGAATGGCCACCGTCGAAATGCCGCCATAGGCTCCAAAAAATACCAGTCCTTTGCCGCTCAGCTTCAGCTTAAACAGCCCCTCTCCTGAAAACCAGCTCGAAAATCCGGCCCAGTCTAGATCGACCGACACACCGGACGTATGGGCAATGTAGGCTCCGGGCTGAAGACAAATGGCGTTGCCTTCTAGGTGCAGCACCTGCATGTCTCCCAGAGTCGATTGAGTCAACACCAGATCTTGAGGAGATTGGCTCGGATTGACAAACTGATTGACGAATAGAGATTCTCCCCCAAACCAGTGCTTCAACAACGCCGGAATCAGTCCGCCAAATAGTTGAGTCGTCTGATTAAGTGCTGCTGAACGGCTCGCCATCGCTCCGGCCTCCGCCAGAATCCGCTCTCCGGGGCGTAAGGTCAGCACGAGGCTGGAAAAAGCAGGCTTATAACGAATTTCGTAATGCACAGATTGTGTCCAATTTTAGAATTTGGATTTTCGATTTTGGATGAGTTAATGCTCAATTAGGACTCTATTTAAGAATTGTGGCGGATGCTGAAGTCGGCTAGATAGTGGGTCAAAGTGGCCTGAAATTGCTGAACTCCAAAGTGTTCAATTACTCGCTGGCGGAGGATTTCAGGCTGATACAAGATGGAATGTTTGTAGGAACCCTGAAGCATCTGGACGAGCGATCGCCCAATCTCATCGGCATCATCTGGATGGACCAGCACCCCGAGCTCTCCGTGAGCGAGAGCATCAACCGCTCCATCTTGGTTGCCGCCGAGGGTCGGCTTGCCGCAGGCCAGAGCTTCTAAATACACAATACCAAAGCCTTCCCGCTTGCTGGGCATTGCATACACATCGCAAAGATTATAGTGATCACATAGTTCTTCATCGGGCACAAAGCCCGTCAGGATGACACTGTTTTCTAAATGGAGCGACCGGATTTGAGCTTCAATGCGGGGGCGATCGCTCCCCTTTCCCACCAGCACATAGCGAATATTGGGAATCTGCTCACGTATGGCAGGCAACGCCTTCAGAATCGGGTCGTAGCCCTTGTGGCGATCGGCATCCGCCAACCTCGCCACCGTTAAGATGATCGGCTGATCGGCTTGAAGGCCATAGCGCTTCAGCAAATGAGCAGGTTTCTCCGCGATCTGAAACCGCTCCGTATCCACAGTGTTGGGCAGCAATTCGACTTGGGATGGCTGCAAATCTTGCTCTCGCAACAGGCGATCGCGCGTATAGCCACTCACCGCCAAGATGCGGTCGGCGTGGCGCAGTCCTCGCTGCAGAGAAGGACTCTGAATATCCCACACATCAATGCCGTGGGCGATCGCCCAATAGGGAATCCCTGTCGCCCGATGGAGCCAGTAAGCGGCCTTCGTATAGTTGGGATGGGTACAAATAATTAGGTCAGGACGCTGCTGAAGCCCACAAAGCATTCCCTGGATTGAGAAAGCAAATGTTCTAGCTTTAGCCGGAAGCGCACCCGCCCCGTGATAGCGAACCTGTTGAGAAGGTTGAGACTCTGGCGCAAAAGACGGGCGATCGTGTTTGAGAAAAACCTCGTATTTCAGTTCAGGACGTTTTGCCAGTAGCGCCTGAAGCAGCATCCCAGAATAAACCTGAATGCCTCCCTTGAAGTCAAACATCCCCGGACACCAAAGATGGATGCTTGACTTTCCATCAGGGCGATCGCCTCCTCGTAAGGGCGAGCGGCCGCTCGCCCCGACCCAGCTATCTCGAGTATCTGCGTCTTCAACCATGGGGCGATCGCCTCC
>CAKZMO010000256.1 GCA_937128595.1 uncultured cyanobacterium
GGGGATCAGTCTTGTTCCAGCGTGTTGTCTAATACTTTTCAAACATCCTCTTATGAGCTGCTAAGTGAGAGGAGGAACGGGCACAGCCTGTTCCTCCTCTCATTAATGAGATTGCTACATGACTGACGTAAGATCGCTACACTCTGAGTTCAGAATATTTAGCTAAGAATAAATATTAGTTAAGAATATTGAGACCGCTGTTGAAATTGCCTTTTCTACCTAGGGCGCGCTTAAACGCTTCATTACAGCAAGGACAGAGCAAGGACAAGCTTGTCTGAGGCTCCACTGTGATTGTCATACAATTGATGTATTCAATCTTCCACCAGTTTCCATGTGCAGCCTCAAAGTGCTGGATTGTGACGGTCGTCAACGTTAAGCGGGCTCAAAAAACGATGTCAAAGCCGCCTTATCGCAAGATTTCTCTTGCTGAGATTCGTGAATCAGTGTCTGAGTCGATGGAAGACGCGGGCATGCAGCGACTCAAAATGTTTCTCTGCTTAGTGCCAGTGTTAGGGTTTTTCCCAGCTTTATGGACGCTATATCGAGGTCAGGGGAGTCGAGAAGAGCGATCGCTCAGTCGGCTTGTGGTGACTCTGTCTCTAGGTTGGCTCCTCTCTGTTGTCTTGCTAAATACGGGAGCCCAAGCCGTTCACTCAGCAGCAATTCCCCTCTTGCTGACCAGTGCGTTGCTCTCGTCTGGATACTTTGTTGTCAATCTCTGGCTGATGGTGCGGCTATGGCAACGTAAACAGTTGAAGCTACCTGTTATTAGTCGAGTGAGCGATCGCCTTCCTTAGGCTTATGCCTTCTTCAGATTAAAGTCTATAGATTCACACTATGTGTCGCTCAGCATAGCGTCTTAACAGAGTGGCTTGTTTTGGGAAAACGCTGTTACTATGCTGCTTGGGTTGGCTTGACCCAACTCATAGGTCATCTCGTTTGTACCATGCGATGTTCTTCAACTGTTGCTGAGATTGTCCAGTGCCTTCAAAGAAAACTCGTCGCCCGCTATCCTCTGCCAAAGCTTCGACGCCTTCTGACAAACCTAGGCGTTTTCGATGGATTTTGATCAGTGTCGGACTAACTGCTGTCGCCTCTGTTTCAGCAGTCGCTGGAGCCATGTTGGCGATTGGCCTGTCAAGCACGCCGTTACTTCAGAGCCAGCTTTCTCCGCAAGAAGCCGAAGCCTTCGAGCAAGACGACATCTCGACTGGCATCAACTTCCGGATGCCTCAGCTTGCGCGTCCTGTAAACATTTTGGTTTTGGGCGTTAAGGTTTTGAGTTCAGATCTGAGTAATCCTCCATCAGAGGTTGAAGATCTGGGCTACCACGCTTTAGTCAACTCTTTGGATGGATTGTCCGACACAATGCTGCTGATTCGCTTCGATCCGCAGCAGCAGGAAATGACTGTGCTCTCGCTTCCTCGCGACACACGAACCTTGGTAGAAGGAGTCGGGGTCACAAAGCTCAACGAGGCAAACTATCACGGTGGGCCGGCTCTTGCCGCTCGTTCTGTGAGTAACCTGCTGGACGATGTCAGCATCGATCGCTACGTCCGCATCAACGTTCAAGGGGTAGAAAAGCTGGTTGATGCTTTAGGTGGTGTTTCGGTGTATGTGCCGGGAGACATGAAATATCAAGACGATAGCCAGCATCTCTACATCAACCTCAAAGAGGGCGAACAACATCTGGATGGAGAAGCGGCGATGCAGTTCCTCCGCTTCCGCTATGACCAACATGGCGATATCGGACGAGTGCAGCGACAGCAAATGTTTATGCGCGCTCTTCAAGAACAAGCGCTCAGCCCGGCAACATTGGCTCGAATGCCCAAAATTTTCTCAGTCATTCAGTCTCACGTCGATACCAACCTGAGCCTTGAAGAGATGTTAGCGCTCAGTGGTTTTGCTTCTCGCATGGATCGAGAGGAAGTTCAGATGGTGATGCTACCGGGCGACTTTAGCCGTCCGGAGCAATATGAGCTGAGCTATTGGCTGCCTCAAGAACGAGCCGTCAACCGCATGGTTGCAGAATATTTTTCTGAAACGACCAGCTATGCCAGCGATTTGCGGTCAGTCAACAACCTTCGAGTTGCGATTCAGGACACCACAGGCCATCCGGAATCCGCTGAGAATATGCTGGAGCAGCTAAACGACGCGGGTTACTGGAACGTCTATGTCGAACGAGACTGGGGCGAATCTCTTGAAGAAACCCAGATTATTGCCCAAGGCGGCGATGCGGATAGTGCAAACTTAATCCGATCTTTGTTAGGGCTAGGAGCTGTTCGCATTGACAGTACAGGTGTGTTGCAGTCTGATGTGACGATTCAGGTGGGACAAGACTGGGTTATCCAATCTAGAACGGCTTTGGAAGCCTCGACAAGATAGAGCGATCGCCTAGCAACAAGCATCACTAAGCAATAAGCAACGACAAAATCACAGCGTTTTGCCGAGTTCCTGTAAGAACGATAGCCTCAACTCCGAAGCCCAGCGATGCTCATGACAGTTGCACTACGCTACCTATCTGCGCATTGCTATACCAATCAACGGTAGCTTACAGACGTTGAAGTTTCTCCGGGACTGAAAAATGGCTGTCAAAAACTAACGTTTCTGGCAGCCATTTTCGCTCGACATACTGGGGTTGCTCTACTCGACCGAATTCTCTGAAAACTCTTCCAAAGACTCTTCATCTTCAGGTTCAAATACAGAATCTCCTGGCTCGGTCATAATTTCTGAGGGTTCTGATGACTCTGATGATAGGGGGGAGATGATTCCTTCATAGGTCTCGACTAGCTCCTCCAGAGTGCGCTCAAATTGGGTCGGGGCAAAGAAACGCCACCCCACTATCCCCGCTATCCCTGCAAAGAACAGAACGACCACGATTCCGAGAGCGATCGCAATCCAGTTCCAGTCCTGAAAATCGCTTTCAGACTCTGGAGTCATAGAGGAACGCGACGTGGAAGATGAAGGTTTGGGGCGATCGCCCATCAAATGAGAAGCCCAGTCTTCTAGCGTATCTGTGGCAATTGGGGATTGAGAGGAAGTAGCAGATTTGCGGGACTTGGCAGAGGGGGAAGCCGTAGATTCTCCTTCTGAATACAATGCTCCAAAGTCAACTTGAGAGCCGGGAAGGGTATCATCGGCGGCTTGCGGTTTAGAAGATCGAGATCCACGAACAGAACGATCGTGTTCTGATGCGTCCACTTTTTGAGACTGCTTGTTCGGCTGAGGGTGTGATGCGGTTTTTGTAGTAGTAGCTTGAGACTGAGACGAAGCGGCAACGAGATCTTCCAAATTTTGCGGGTTCATGCCCAACACCCGCTGCTGAATCGGAGCCGCCGGGGTTAGAGGGTCAAAGAGATTGAGAGAATCTTTAGAGACCCGACACCGCATCAGCACCGCTGAGATATTGTCTTGTCCGTTGTGCTGATTTGCCAGATTTATCCAGTTTTTAAGCGCATCGTCAAGAGACCCATTTCCTCGCAGCACAGGTGTTGTCAACGATTGCCAATAGCGCTCCACAAGATTTTTGTCGCTGAGCCCATCAGAGCAAAGCAACAGCACTCCGTCCTCCTCTATGACAAATCGCTGCACCTTGATATGAAGCCGTTCGCCTTGACGTGTGCCAAGAGCCTGAGTGAGGGCGATCGCATCCGAGCGACGTGCTGCATCCCGAGGGAGGCTGCGTCCGGCCAAAACTTCACGAGTTTTCACATCATCATCGAGCGTGAGGCAATGGCAATCCTGAGCCGTCAACCAATAGGCACGACTATCGCCAACCTGCACCACATAGAGTTCATGAGCATTGGCCTTGCCATTTGGAGTGTGTATCGGCTGGGGCAACTGCACCGCCATGGTCAAAGTTGTTCCCATGCGCTGACGCGATTGTCGCCCCTGCTCGTCATTTTGGATGGCGATCAGATTGTTGACGACGCGCACCGCTGCTTCTAGCTGCTGAGCAACAATTTCGGGTGGCGTCAGTTCTTCTTGGGCATTTTCAAAAATATCTGCGAACAGGGCACTGATTTGCAACTTCAAAGCCCGGATCACAAGCTGACTTGCGACTTCTCCTCCGGCGTGTCCACCAATGCCATCACAGACAATGGCTAGACGCGGATGCAAGAACCCCATTGGGCTGGAGTCGCCCGAATCTGCTTCGTCGAGAGTTAAAGGAAAGGCCGAATCTTCGTTGTGGGTTCTTTTTCTACCTGCTGTGGTGGCTCCGGCAATGTCAATTCGGAGCGGTAGACGAGCGGCTTGAGCCAAAAGCGCTTCATTAAGTTGAGGCGCGATCGCCTGCCAACTTGCTTCTGGCGATCGTAATGCCTCTGCAATGGCACGAATGGTTGACTGAATCTCGATATGGGCTGTCTCTGCCCACGTCATCCAGAGACCTCCTAACGTATGCAGTGAAGCAGTTGATGGCTGTTTTGTCTGCGGCGGCTCCACAGCCTCAGCGTCAGCGATCAGTTCACACAACTGTAGTCGCCATCCCCTCACGCGCAAATTTTCTGAATACAGCAGACTTGCGGCAACGTGTTCTGTCGCCAACGGCTCCCAGAGCTGGCTCATCTGCCACAGCCAGTGGAGCTGTCGAACCGACGAAGCCTGACTCCAAACCGACTCCAAAGAAGGTAGAAGATTGCCATTGGTATCAACCGGAGCATTGTCAAGCAAAAGTACCGTTGCCTGCTTCTGAGTTGGCGCTTGAGTCAACTCTTGTGCCGACTCGACGCCTGAGCTGAACGTGTAAACGCCATAAGGCTCTGGTACATGGAGACGATGGGCATAGAGCTTTAGATAGGGCTTGACCTGCTCCGGCATTGAATCTTGGATGAGAGACGCCTGAGGCTGATCATCTCGCCAGAGACGAGGTGCAAGAACCTGGAAGCGATCGCCCACGACAGTACCCTCTGGTATTGCCGCAGCTATCGACCCAGTTGCCCAGAGATGAACAGGCTGGGCTGCATTTAGCGTAGACGTCAGGGTAGGAGAAACGGTCATGGCGCAGATCACTCCACTCACTTAAAACAACACTTGAAACGGCTGAACTGCTAGCTCCGCATCAGAATATTCAGTCCTGCTCGTTCAACATTCACCACAGAATACTCGCGAAGCACTCATTCGCGGTAATGGTTTGCAAGAAATTGTTTCCTACGGCACTCTATTGCACGTAGGCGTACCGTGTTTTTTTCACATCCTGTTTCATCGCTCTGATAGAAAGACTTGAGGCAGCTACAGACAGGTCGAGCCTAGGAATATACCCGTATGTTATGTGCAAAATATGTGCAAATTTATCGATACTTGTAGTGCGAACGCCCCCCGTTTCTCCTAGTGGAGAGACGTTGCCAGCGCGGCCAATATACCCGCACGGCACATGCTCCAGTTCCAATCACTCAGTACCGCGTTGTTCAAGCCCTCGTGATGCGCTGGTGAATTGTGTCATCAGAGCGCAAGCTATCTAAGCCGAACGGGGTAGACTAAACTGAAATGGACAAATCGTTATAATTGAAAATCACCTCACACAGTTTATTTATTTATCCAACGATCAAGGACGGTTACGCAAAGCTCGGGAGAAGGCTTAAGAAACAGCGCAATTGTCTCAACGCTCTAACAGCTGAAACGCATCAGAGAAAAGGCGTACAAGATATGCGATACACAGTGCATACAGGGTGCAAAAACAGACCACTGAGATTCAGCGATGCCTGACTCAATAGGTATAGGTTAAAGTTACAGTGAAGGAACATAGAAAAGGAACTTTACTTTTGCGTGAATATACGGAGAAAAAGAAATGCTTCTTCGAAGTGAAAAGTGGGCATTCTCAGAAAAACTATCGTGCGCTATTAGCAGGTAGTTTTCTCCAAGCTGCGAGAGTTTTAGTTTTCTCCGAATAGATCTGAGGCAGCGGCAGATAGCAGGATAACCAATTCAGCACAGTGTTCCTTTACGGTGTTGCTTTTGCTCCTGAGGTGTCTGTTCCTGAAAATGAGTCTATTCCAGGCGATCGCCCAGGTGCAGCTCACGGTTCAAGGATGACTCGACCAGATTCAGATTAGTTGTTTGCCCGTAATTGATGTTGAGCAAAGTTCGATATGTTACGGTTCCATCAATTCATTTACTCTGAAAACAACGCAAAACTATCCTGTCGAGGTCGCTAAACCGTGAATTTTTCAACTATAGAGGCATCAGTTAATCGAACAGATAAAAATGAAAAATTCTAGGATTAACGTGACGGTGACCTGTTCGAGGTTTCTCCCACGGTCCTCATGTTGAGTTGGATGTACCGCAACGAGCAAGCAGACACATAAACAATGCCAGGTTCTGATTCCTCAGAGAACAAAACTCAGAAGTCAAACGGCACGACGAACCATGCCGTCAAGTCAGGCTCTCATGACAGTGAGTCAGAATTTGCTATCAAATTTTGGGGGGTTCGTGGCGGCGTTCCCACTCCGGGAGAACACACTGTTCGCTATGGCGGCAATACTGCTTGTATTGAAATCGACATCCAGGGAACTCGGCTCATTTTTGACGCAGGAACTGGACTGCGTGTGCTCGGAGAACATTTACGCAACGTGTCAGCGGTCGAGGCTCACCTTTTCTTCACTCATACTCAGTGGGATCGAATTCAGGGATTCCCCTTCTTTATCCCAGCGTTTAATGCTGACAATTGTTTCCATATTTATGGGGCTGCTGGGTTAAATGGAGCATCTATCAAGCAGCGGCTTACCAGTCAAATGCTGCGTCCTAACTTTTCGGTACCCCTCCAAATGATGCAGGCCAACCTCTGCTTTCACAACATCAGCGCAGGTCATTTGCTTCAAATTGGGGATATTACGATAGAAACCATTTCCCTGAGTCGTCCCAGTGGCGCACTAGGCTACCGGGTCAACTGGAATGGATATTCAGCTGTATATGCCACTGATACCGACCACTCGCCCGATTCACCCGACGAAGGCATGCTGTATCTGGCTCAGAATGCAGACGTTTTGATTTTTGATGCCGCATACGAAGATCACTATTACTACGACTCTTCATCGTGCTCAGCGTTGCGTAATCCCAGAGTTTGGCAAGCACGTATCGAAGCGGCTCTTTCCACAAACGTCAAACAAATGGTGATGTTTCACCATGACCCAGCTCATGATGATCAGTTTCTGAGTAAGGTCGAAAAAGAAATGCGAGAGATCTATCCCAATGTATTGATGGCGCGAGAAGGGATGACGCTCCACGTTGACTCTCATGTTCATCCTTCAACCTCTTCATAGCCCTCCTCCTCTTGCTTCGGATTCTTCCTCTGATATGATTTCCTGTTCTCACTGCTGAATAGAACACGGGAAAGGCAAAAGTTTTCAGAGAAAGTCGTGACCCAGCGTCTTGATTGTCTCAGACGCGTCTACACAGGCTATGGAACAAATTCTTCGAATAGGCCGGACGAGCGGCTTCTCTAGGTTGTGTCATCTGTATCGTAGTGTTTTGGGTGTTCGATGATTCGTCCTTAGCAGTAGGTTGTAGTTAGAGCGTATTCATCTAAAATGAGCTGAATGTATCCATCAGGTTCGGCAGAGCTTATTGGAATTCGGTCAGATATTCAGTCCCCAGTGAAGGCATGACGCAATCTCCTCCCCCAAATCCTGATAGCAATTCTGGCATTGGCTCTGGCTCATCTTCTTCCGAGGGAAGGGGGCGATCGCTCAAACCTTTTCTTGTGGCGGGTGGAATAGCTGCTGTTGGAGTAGTTGGAGGAATCGGTGCCGCTCAGTATTTTATCTACAATCGGCTGGCTCCTCTGGTAGAAGAAAGCATTTCAGAAACCCTAAATCGTCCTTTGGAACTCGGGAACGTAGAGGGGTTTACGCTATCAGGATTGAAGATTGATGGCGCAATTGTGCCGCCGACAGACGACAGCCAAGACTACGCTCTTGTCGATACAATCCAAGTCGGATTTGACTTCGGGAATATGGTGTCGAGTCTGCTGCGCGATCGCACCTTACCATTATCAATTACGCTCATAGATCCTGAAATCTACGCCTATGAAGATGCTGATGGGCAGTGGCTGCGGCTGGTCTTGAAGGATTCTGACGGCGAAGGCCCCATTGGTGTTGATGTTGACCAAATTAATGTAGAGAATGCCACGGTTGTTCTGGCTAAGTATCCATCGGCATTGGAATCCCCGTGGGAAAACGAAGATTTTTTCCAGGACTTACAAACTTTAAGAGAAAGTTTTAGAGCTTCTACAGAGGAAAACCCTGAACCTTCTGCAGAAGCTGCTGAAACAGACGAAGTAGATCCAGACGAAGTAGATCCAGAGGTTTTAGCGCAAGCATCTACTCTGCCTACTGTCATCAGAAACATTAATGCTCGGACAACTCTGAGAAATGAAAATCGCTTCGTCAAGTTTGACCTGACAGCAGAGCCCGATGAAGGCGGAACGGTTGCTCTGAACGGAGAGGCAGATTTAGATCTGCTTCTCGTCAACGCCGTTGTCCGCACCAATCAGCTCCAGGTCGCTCAGTTTGCGCCACTGTTGCCCTTGCCAGGAAGCATCTCATCAGGACGGATCGATTCCAACCTAGACATTCGCTATCGTTCCGATCAAACGCCTTCTATCAAAGGCACTGCTCAGATCAGCGATCTAACCGCTCAGCTAGACGCGGCTCCCTTGCCGATCGCCGATCTCAACAGTCGCCTGCGATTTGATGAGCAAACCATCACGCTTGAAGACACTCGTCTCAGCTATGGAGAAGCTAGGCTAGAGGCTGGAGGCAGCATCAACCTTGATACGGGTTATGACCTAACGGCTAAGGTTTTGCCTGTCAGTCTGGCTGAGGTGCAAGACACGGTGAATTTGGATTTGCCGTTTGCTACCGAAGGGGTGATCCAAGTAGACGCGACGGTCAACGGCCCTTTGTCTAGCCCTGTTCTCGCAGGCATGCTTACAAATGTCAGGAATTTACAAATCGACGAGGTTGCGATTGAGACACTGCTGGCAGAGTTTCGGCTTGTTCCTCCTGTGTTGGATATCAACCAGTTGGTCATCGTTCCAGTCGAAGGGGGACGGATCACCGGAAACGGCAACGTCAACCTTGAGGCCGATGGAGGCGTTTTGTTCGATGCTCAGCTTGCTGACTTACCAGCGGATGCTCTAGCAGCTAACTACGGACTCGCGCTGCCACAGGAATATGCGATTGGCACAGTCAATGCAGATGTAGAAGTCTTTGGCCCTTTTAGCGGCATTCAGGCGATCGCCAATTGGCAGGTTCAAAATCAAGTTTATCCAGGGCAAGGAGAGATTCGCTACGACGGAAATACTGTACGGGTGCAGAACACCCGGTTCAACTTGTCTCCTCAAACGGGCGGGGGAGCCGCAACCGTAGACGCGACTTTGGATTTAGACCAAGGTTCATGGCGGGCGGCAGTAGACACGAATAACATCAATATTGAACCGTTCACGGATCAGGCTCAGGGCCAGCTCAACAGCACCATTCAACTGTCAGGACGACTGGACAATCTCAGTCCAGAGGCGATTAACCTGCGCGGTCAAGCTCAACTTGCCAACGCCCAAGTGACGGGCATACCCAATGCGGAAGCATTGATCGAGCGAGGCGACTGGAATACGTCGTTTGTCTGGACGGGAAACGGGATTCAGATCGACCGATTTACGGCTCCTGGTATTGAAGCCAACGGAT
This sequence comes from uncultured cyanobacterium, assembly GCA_937128595.1. GTDB lineage: Bacteria > Cyanobacteriota > Cyanobacteriia > CAKZMO01 > CAKZMO01 > CAKZMO01. Next base: position 9,681 of record CAKZMO010000256.1, read on the forward strand.
TTGTTGGCGCAAACTTGAATGATGGATTCTCTTTAGGTGCAGTCGATCTATCAGTTGCTCTCCAACAGGTTGAGCTTGCAACCTTGGAAAGCTTTTTGCCTGATACGGTGCGATCGCAAGCCCAGCTTCAAGGTGCAGCAAGCTTCAGAGGACAAGTAACGGGTGAGGTTACAAATCCTCGCATTGCAGGGAATCTGCGGCTGAATCAATTTGCAGTCAATGCCCTCGACTTCAATCCAGTCCTACAAGGCGATGTTCAGATTTCTCTAGATAGGGGCAGCTCGATTGACCTTCGCGGCGGTGGCGATCGCATTGCCGTGCAGCTCAACGACCAGTTTTTGCCCAGCAACTTTCTCATTCGTCAGACCTCAGATGAAGCAGGTCTGCCGCCGTTCACCGCAGAAGGACGAACGGTTGGCGATCGCCTAATTGCCGAGATTCGCAATTTCCGACTTAACGAGCTGGCCTACAATCCTCTGCCAGACCAAAACCTTGGCAACTTGGGTGGAGTCGTTAATGCCAATGTCAGCGCGAATGTCTCGGATCTAAGCAATCCTTCTGTTGCTGGCAGCGTGGCGATCGCCCGTCCTGGCATAGGCTATCTTGTGGCGGATCGCTTCACGAGTGACTTTACGTACAACAATGGTCTTGCGACCCTCAACGACGCAGCGCTCAATCTTGGAGAAAGCGACTTTCAGTTTTCAGCTCGTGCTGACTTATCCAATCCTGACTTGACCTATCAGGCTTCATTGGTAGCCGATGCACAGCTCGAAGACATTGCAGCTCTAGCGGATTTGCTGGCGATCGTCAGTTTGCAGGAGCCTGACGATTCTCTCTACCAAGGAGAAGAATTTCTCACGACTCAGGCTGTGGGTCGTCCTAACGCGTCTTTGCTTGAGCAGTTAATCTATATTCGCGAGGTGGTAGCTCGCAATGACCAGGCAGAAGAAGACGCTCAAACCGCTGTACTGCCTCCCCTGTCAGAGCTAGAAGGAAGCCTCAACGCCCGCATCGATGTGTCGGACTCACGCGCTTCTGGTCTATCTGCCGAGTTTGACATTGAGGGTAGCGACTGGGTCTGGGGCCCTTACGACGAGCCTGCACAGCTCACGGCTAGAGGCAATTTAACAAATGATGTTCTGACGCTTGAACCTTTTCGAATTACGTCCAACTCTTCTCAAATCAGCCTAGAGGGTCAGTTGGGTGAAACTCAACAGGACGCTGTCCTTCTGGTTAGCGATGTCCCTCTGGAGCTATTGCAAGACTTTGTCTCTTTCCCGCTCGATCTGTCTGGCGATCTGCAGGTCAATGCAGACATCGGGGGTGTGCTGACCAACCCTACTATCGTGGGTGCGATCGAGGTCGGCGATCCAGTTCTAGAAGGAGAGCCTCTGGAACTTGCTGAAGTCAATTTTGAATACCAGGAAGCCCGTCTTGCGTTGGATGGAGCTGCTGTGCTCGACGAGCCTGAACGCCTAACAATCCGAGGGATGATTCCCTACGCCCTACCTTTTATGTCAGTGCAACCCGATAGCGAGCGGATTGCCGTTGACATTGACCTTAAAAACGAAGGATTAGCATTTCTCAACCTTGTTTCTCAAGGACAAGCAACGTGGGAAGGAGGCGAAGGCGATATTGATCTGCAAATCACTGGCACCCTAACTCAGCCACAGTTCTTAGGCACGGCTACATTCCGAGATGCGGTGATTGCAAGTCCGCTTTTATCTAGTCCTGTGACGGACATTACAGGAACAACCACGTTCAATTTAGATACTTTTAACGTTGACAATCTCAACGCTCAAATTCGAGATGGCAATATTAACATTCAGGGTGAGCTTCCAATTTTTCAGTCGTTTCGATTGCCAGCAGACAGTGATACACCACTCACAATCGCACTTTCCCAAGTTCCAATTAGTTTTGAGCGCTTTTTGAGCGCAGAGGTTGACGGCGAAGTTGTGGTTCGCAGGGCCGCATTAGCTCCTGACATTAGCGGTCAAGTGAGCGTATCCGACGGGCGGATCGTTACAAATCGAATTCCCTCACAAGAATCAGAAGATGAAGATTCGGCTACGGATGGTGACGACATTGAGGGGGATGGCATCGACCGTGATGGCGTTCTTGTCGATGAAGAAATGTCAGGGACAGTGCCTGTTCGTGAAGACGAAGCCGATGCTGCAATAGGGAATGAATCTCAGGAATTACCTTCTTTCCTCAACCAAGTGCAGTTCAGCGATTTCACCATCGTCTTAGCTGATGAGTTAGACATCGTAGGTACGCCTCTGTTCAACATATCAGCGGGGGGAGATCTGGTCATCAACGGCGTCGCGACTGACCTTCGTCCTAGCGGGGTAATCCAGCTCAGCGACGGGTGGATTAATCTCTTTGCGACTCAGTTTCGTCTTGACCGCGATTCCCCCAATACGGCTACCTTTACGCCAGAGCAGGGGCTTGATCCTGAACTCGATGTGCAAATGGTCGCTACAGTCCGAGAAGTGGAACGGACTCCCATTCCCCCGTCATCTCCATTTTCCTCAGCAGAGGTAGCAGATCAGTCAGCGATCCCCACGTTTGGGGGGCTACAAACCGTTGAGATTTTTGCCACGGTTCAGGGGCCAGCAACGGCTTTGACTGCGTCGTTAAGCCGCGAATCGGGAGCAACGGCACCCACTCGTGATGATGTGCTGGAGCTGACTAGCGACCCTAGCCGTTCGGAGCAGCAAATCGTCGCTCTAATTGGCGGACAGGCATTTGCGAGCTTAGAAAACGATGGGGCGATCGCCACAGTGGCCACGTTTGTCGGGTCAGGCTTTTTGTCAAATGTGGGGAACAACATCGCCGATGCCCTTGGATTAAGTACCTTCAGCATTTTCCCGACCGCAGGCGATCCAGGTGGTGAATCACGTCTCCCCTTGGCGATCGGTGTTGAGGCTGGGTTTGACATCACCCGGGACCTCAGCTTCAGCGTGCTCGAAATTCTAGATGGCAATCTCGATCCTCAGTTCGGATTGGAATATGACATCAATAACAACTTCCGGGTAAGAGCCTCTAGCAATCTCGACGACGACACCCGCGCCATTCTGGAATATCGCAGTCGGTTCTAGATGGGTGATTTCTGTGATTAAAGTGAGAGATAATTCAGAACCCCCAACCATTGAAGCTTTCATTTTTAATTAGAAGATGACGCAGGCATCGGCAGCAGAACAGAAACGAATTATCGAACTCCGGACGCTACTCCAAGAGGCCAGTCACGCCTACTATGGGCTGGACAATCCCGTGATGGAGGATGCTGTCTACGACCAGCTCTATCGAGAACTTCAAACGCTAGAAGACAAGCATCCCTCGCTCGTTACTCCCGACAGCCCAACCCAGCGGGTCGGAGAAGTTCCCGCGACCCAGTTCACCTCAGTCCGTCACAACATTCCTCTCTACAGTCTCGAAAATGCCTTCAACGTTGAGGAGTTGAAAGCATGGGATCAGCGATGGCGCAAAGTTGCTGCTGAAGATGCACCCCCTGACGTAGATTACGTCTGCGAACTCAAGATTGATGGTTCAGCTTTGGCGCTGACCTACGAGAATGGCCTGCTGGTGAGGGGCGCGACCCGAGGAAACGGCATCGAAGGGGAAGACATCACCCAAAATGTTCGAACGATCCGCTCGATTCCTCTACGGCTTCAGCTCGAACATCCTCCCGAAAGGCTGGAAGTGCGCGGAGAAGCATTTCTCCCCTTAGACGTGTTTGAGCAAATCAACCGCGATCGCCAAGCCGCAGGTGAAGCGCTGTTTGCCAATCCACGCAATGCTGCCGCCGGAACGCTACGCCAGCTCGACCCCAAAGTTGTAGCTGAGCGCCGCCTCGACTTCTTTGCCTACACGGTGCATTTCCCGACCGGGATGCCAGAAGGTGAACCTCCAACAGGCCAGTGGGGTTGTCTCGACTTCCTTCAGTCTGCTGGGTTTCGGGTCAATCCTCATCGACAGCTATGTTCCTCGCTGGATGACGTGCAACGCTTCTTCGGTGATTGGGATGGCGATCGCCACGACCTGCCTTATCTGACCGACGGCGCAGTGGTGAAGCTCAACCGCCTCGACCTCCAAGACGAACTCGGATTCACTCACAAGTTTCCCCGCTGGGCGATCGCCCTCAAATATCCTGCCGAGGAATCCCCCACGATCGTCGAGGCCATCAGCCTCAACGTGGGTCGAACCGGAGCCATCACGCCCTTAGCGGAACTGCGGCCTGTGCAGTTGGCCGGAACAACCGTTTCTCGCGCCACCCTCCATAACCGAGAGTTCATTGCGGATTTAGATGTGCGAGTCGGAGATACCGTGGTCGTTCGCAAGGCCGGAGAGATTATCCCTGAAGTGATGAGGGTGCTGACGGAACTGCGGCCAGAAGGGACAAACCCATTTCAGATGCCCGATATCTGTCCCGTCTGTCGTCAACCCGCTGTGCAACCCGTAGGAAAAGCCGTCACCCGCTGCATCAACACCTCCTGTCCCGCC
>CAKZMO010000257.1 GCA_937128595.1 uncultured cyanobacterium
ATAGTTGATGGAGAAGCCGCGCACCGCGCGGCTTCTCCATCAATATCTGTCCTAAACTATCTGCGCATTGCTATATGTCTAATCAGTTTCGATCTTCAAAGCTGCTGTCCAAACTTGCTCGTTACATGATGTGGATCGTCTTGGGTGGACTTATTGCGCTGGCGATCGCTTTCTTACATATTTCTGTTAAAGACAAGGGTTCGGTGTCGATTCCGCATTCAGCCCAATCAACAACCCCATCCTCCCTAAGCACAATAGACTGGCACCGAACCTGGGTTGTCAGCTCGTCAGAAGCGATCGCCCTTTTAGAGCAACCCAACACCATTTTGCTCGATGCCCGTGGACTAAGTCGCCGGGTACTGACCCATATTGCAGGTGCGATACCTGTTCATTGGCGTAGCTTTTCTCAACCCGAGGCATCTCATCAGGGAAATCTTCTTCCTTACCGAGATCCTATTCATCGACAAGCACTGGAGCAAAAGATTGGCAACTTAGGTGTTTCGGAACAAACTATCGTCTTGGTCTACGGAGAACCCCTGCACGGTTGGGGAGAAGAAGGACGTATTGTGTGGATGTTAAAAACGTTGGGTCACTCCTCAGTAGCTCTTATCGATGGCGGCATCAACGCTCTCATTACTAGCGGGTTAGAAACTTCTGTTCTCCCCTCGTATCAGACTCCGACTCCAAGACAGTTCCAAATTCGAGTGCACTCAGATTGGAGCGCCACTCACGAACAGGTACGAGATATCCTTGCCGCTTCTAAAGAACCCTTCGAGGATTCCCATGTGAGTTTGGTTGACACCCGAGAAGCTCGCGAATATCTGGGAGAGACTCCCTATGGAGAGCGGCGAGGCGGACACATTCCGGGTGCTGTCCACATTCACTTTAAGCAGCTTATGTCAGAGAATGGTCAGCTCAAGTCATCTGAAGAGATTCAAAACATGCTACAAGTTCACAATATTTCACCGGAATCTGAAGTCATTGCTTACTGCACGGGTGGAATACGGTCGGCATTATTTGTGTCTGTGCTGAATAATCTGGGCTACGTGGCTAAAAATTATGCAGGTTCGATGTGGGAGTGGAGTAGCCTTCCTGAAGATGAATATCCCCTCAACACAATGCCTGGGAATCTGTGAGAGATTTTCTCAAAAATCGTCGAGTGCACATCGAGTTTAAGTGGGATGAGAGAACTTTGCGCCCTCGATGTGGGCGTCTGCGAGGTTAACATCGGTTAAGTCAGCTTTACGCAAATCAGCACCCCGAAGGCTTGCACCTCGGAGATTTGCTCCTTTCAGAATGGCGTTCCGTAGATCAGCTCCCTCCAAGTTGGAATCACAGAGAATCGCGGCGGTTAGGTCGGCTCTTTGAAAGTTGGCCTGAGACATCTCAACACTGTAAAAATTAGCGGCTCGCAAATGAGCCGCGACAAATGAAGCGCGTGTGAGGATAGCGCGGCTAAATGTCGTTCCCTCGGCGTTGACCTTGTTGAGGTTGGCCTGGGTCAAGTCTCCGCTGTAGAAACTGGCTCGCACCATATTAGCGCCTATGAGTCGAGCATTGACCAAGCAAGCTTCATAGAAAGACGCACTTTGCAGATTGGCTCCCATCAAATCAGCATCACTTAAATCAGACTTACTCAGATCGACCCGCAGCATATTCGCAAGTCGCAAGTTAGAGCTACAGCCCTTCGCATGGCGTAGTACCGATTCTCTCAAATTGACATGAACCATTTGAGCGAAGCTCATATCACAGCGCCCACAGTCTGCATAGCTAAGATTGGAGTTGCTCAGATTTGCTTTTTGCAGATTCGCTTTGTGAAAATCGGCTTCTCGCAAATCAGCATGAGTCATCGTTGCATGCAACAAGTTTGCACTGCTGAGGTTGGCAGTATAGAGCAGCGCGTAGCTCAATTGCGTTCCAACCAGCCGAGCATTCGATAAATTTGACAAACTTAAATCAGCCTCTTCCATCTCAGCATTGGAGAAGTTTGAGCAGCGCAGATCTGCTTCCTGAAGATTGGCGCTGTACAAATCAGCAGACTGAAAGTCAGTTTGTCTCAGATCCAAACGCCGAAAGTTGGCAAGGCGCAGATTTTGCTGACTCAAGTTTCTGCCGTTTAGAACCATCTGCACGTCAACTGAGTGCAGCGGTGGCAACTGTGAGGCTTGCGACGAGCGGTTGAGAGGGTCGTCCGGCAATGCCGGGGAAGAGTCAGACGGGTTTTCGGGATGTAAAAGGTGTCCTCCCATGGTCACAACGCGCTTGGTTTTATGGGTTGGGAATATCACCACCTTTGCCTCCGGCTGATCAGAGCTAGGAGAAATATTTCTGCTGAACAGAGTTCCATCCGTCATCGAGTGATTTCCCATAGTTCGTGATTGGAGGAGAGTTTAAGGAGTTCGTGATTACTCCTTCTACCCGGCGCTCACCAACCCCTATAATCCTCAGTCAAATTACAGAATCTTCGTAAAACCTGTAGTACACCGGGAAGGATAGTGCATGAAATTTCGCAAACGTGCGATCGCCCGCCATGCAAAACCGAGGAGGGCAATTCCAGCTTGCCTTCAAGTCTTTAAGTCCGACAATCGAAATGGCTCAAATTCAACGGAACTACACGAGAAGATCACTAAAAATTTGCAAGAATGAGAATGCTTCAGGACTTGTCTTCTCACATATAAAGTTGCCCTGAAGCAACAAAGTGTCGAGCTTAGCGATTGAAACTGGAGAAACCATGACAGAAAACCAGGATGTCCAATCTGAGAGACAACCCGATTCTGCTTCTGAATCCACATCAAATTCGGACGTAAGCTCAAACTCAAAAGAGCCTAAACCGAATCCAGATTCATCTACAGCTTCATTTCGCAACTGGGCCTTGCGAACGTGGAACAGTACGTCCTCTCGCCTTAAAAATGTGCTGCCACTCAACCAATTTAGCCGTTGGTTTCAAGTGAGCGAAAGCGAAATTGCAGACATTTTGGCTAAGGTGCGTCAGGAGTTACCAACAACTGAGGCTCTGCTGATCGGTAAGCCCCAAGCCGGAAAAAGTTCGGTTGTGCGTGGCTTGACTGGAGTGTCTGCAGAAATTGTGGGTCAGGGATTTCGACCCCACACTCAAAATACTGAACGTTATGCGTATCCGTCAGACGATCTACCGTTGTTGATCTTCACTGATACGGTCGGCTTGGGAGATATCAACCAAGATACTCAAGGTCTAGTCGATGAGCTTGTAGGCGACTTGCAACAGACGACTGGGCGGGCACGTATCTTTATTCTGACGGTTAAAATTAATGATTTTGCAGTGAACGGGCTACTCCAGATCGTAGAGGCGTTACGTAAAAAATATCCTGAAATTCCCTGTCTGTTAGCAATCACTTGTGCCCACGAGATTTATCCCGGCAGCGTCGATAACCATCCTGACTATCCGCCTCACTATGAGTCAATCGAGAGGGCGATCGCCGAACTCAACCGCAGCTTTGGCAAGACAGTCGATCGCACCATCCTCATCGATTTCACCCTCGAAGAAGACGGCTACACCCCGGTATTTTACGGATTAGATGCTTTTCGAGATGCGCTAGCCGATCTGTTGCCTGAAGCAGAAGCCCGAGCTATTTATGAACTGTTGAACGAACAGGAAGACGCCTCGAATCGATTGGGCAATCTCTATCGCGATGTCGGACGGCGCTACATCCTAGCTTTCTCCACCATCGCAGCAACACTAGCTGCCGTCCCCCTTCCTTTTGCTACCATGCCTGTTCTGACTGCGCTACAGGCTTCTATGGTTGGGGTGTTGGGGTCTCTCTATGGTCAAACGATTTCTCCCTCCCAGGCTGGAGGACTGGTGAGCGCGATCGCCGGAGGATTTATGGCGCAAGCTGTCGGACGCGAACTGATCAAATTTATCCCAGGATTTGGTAGCGTCATTGCGGCATCTTGGGCCGCAGCCTACACTTGGGCACTGGGGGAGGCCGCTTGTGTTTACTTCGGCGATCTGATGGGTGGCAAGAAGCCTGACCCCGAACGGATTCAAGCTGTTATGCAAGAAGCCTTTGCCGAAGCACGCGAACGCTTCAAAAACCATCCCAACTTTAAATAGATGAACGAAATAAATGAACAGACAGCTATTGACCGTACATTTCACTAGACTGTACTAAAGCAGTCCCATCACATATTCCCCTTCGTTGACGGCTTGGTTCGTCGAGACATCGTAGACCAGTCCTGATGTGGCCGCAACAACCTTCACCGTGTGTGGAACCTGACCGTCTTTGTTGAGGCAGAGTAGCTCATAAATCGGTTGCCCTGCTTCAACCGAGCTACCCAGAGGCACTCGAAACTGGATGTATCCTCCGGTGGGTGCGTAGTAGCGGTTGAGCCGACTGCTGACTGTAAACCGAATGTCGTGATAGGGAAGAGACTCGATTGGATAGTCTTGGAGACTCAAGACTCCTTTTTGAACCAGATAGTTTTTAACGCCTCGTATTCCCTTCGCCACGGAATCAGCATTGACCTGCATTCCAGACCCTAACTCTAATGTCCAGGCTTCAATGTCAAATCGGAGCGATCGCCCCAACGCCGCAAAACTAGACTCCAAGGCCAACCAGGGCTTAATGAAAGCCTCGTCGAAGGCATCCCCATCATAGGTATCGAGCAGAATGCCAACGGGCATCAAGAAAAACTTGGCGCTATCGTCTCTATTTTTGAAGTAATAGATATAGGTGATTCCCTGATTGTTAGAACTGTGTAGATCAATCACATAATCTGCGTCTAGGCAGAGAGATTGAAGGCTGTACCGATATTTTTCTCGAAAGGGCACACTTTGAGGAGACTGAATTTTGGTCTGCAGCGCAGCAAATGCATCGAGAATACGCTGACGATAGCGCTGCTGGATTACGGCTTCATCCTGGGTTATATGCACTTGCGCAAACTCGTCAAGAGAGCCATTGGTTGGAGCATCGATGGCGATCGCTTGCTCATAGTCCCAAAAAATCCGGTTCCAGTCTTTGCCGTCATAGACGTTGTATCGACCGGACGAAAAATGTTGCGATCGCTCGTTCGTCCCCATGGGATTACAGGCTGGCACCATACACACCTCTCCCTGCAACTGCTCAGAGGGAAGCGTCGAGAAAAACTGAATCAACTCGTGAATGACGGCGTTGCCTGCAATCTCAGCTCCATGCAGATTGGATTGGAGATAAACTTTGCGCCCTGGCTTATGGCCTTTGAACGTATAAACCTGGAGAGATAGGCGATCGCCAGAAGCTAGCGTCGCTAATGGAATCGTTGAAATCGTTGGCTGCATGAACTTATCGCTACCGCCCCATGACATGAACCACGAGTTCACGCTGATGGCGGCGCTGACGATGCTCCCATACATAAAGACCTTGCCACGTCCCCAACATCAATCGTCCTCGATTCACGGGGATGTTTTCTGAAGAATGAGTCAGCGCGGTTCTGATATGAGCTGGCATATCGTCTGAGCCTTCAGCGCTGTGGATATAGTGACGACCTTCCGGCACTAGCTCAGCAAAAAAGTTTTCCAGATCTCTCAGCACATCAGGGTCCGCATTTTCCTGAATAACCAAACTGGCAGAGGTGTGGCGCAAAAACACGTGACACATCCCAACCTCAATACCAGACTCAGACACCACCTCTTGTACCTGAGATGTGATATTGTGCAGCGTCTTTCCGCTGGTTGAAAAGCGCAACCCCTTTTGATAGAAGTTCATCGGCTGAGTAGCAGGTGATGAAAAGCTAGTCACATTGACCCTCAAACGTTCAACAGATATTTGAAATTTCTTCGATATTCCCAGTATATCGAAGAGGTTTCAACCTCAATCGTTATTATCACAAAGCAAAGCACGAAACGAAATCTGTATGAAATGAGATCTCAGCTCATCTTTAGCTACACGTCAGCTACAAGACTGGACTAAAACAGGGCTGCGAAACAGATGTTCGAACTTTAGCAACGGATTTTGCAGCTCCGGTTAATCAGAGATGCTATCTGAGCCAAAAAGTTTGTCATTTCTCGATCAGATACAGCGGCAAAGATATAGAAAAGACTTATTTGAAACATGATCTACGAATATAAAGTGAACCGTATTGAAAAAGCGAACTAAAACTCTCGCAACATTTTAGATATAAACAAATTTAAAACCTCTTTTATAAATAGCTTGTTCGCCCATTTGATAAGGCTTTGAGCAAAATTGGATGATTCCCCTGATAGCTCTCACCCCTCTTGCCCCTTATCTTGATCACAGATAGATTAAAGCGTGAGTTAAGCATAGAAGCTCACTTTCAGCGTGCATCTGTAGGTTGAGAAATCTCACCATGAAAAGAGTCACAGCGCAAGCAGTTACTTCAATCACCATTGCCCTTGTCACCACGACAGTGACGACAGCATTTACAAGCTATCTACTGGAGCGGCCGTGGTGTATTCAGATTGGGGCTAACAATCATCAGAGGATCATCTATGGCGCATACAACTGTGCAAATTCTGAAGGTTATACCCATCAGAAAAAACTTGCACAGCATCAAACCTCTGATCAAGATTCTTCACATTGGAGATAACTAAGGTTGATCTTGACCTTAGCCATAGTAGATGGTGAGTTTTTTCAATATTAGCTGACATGCCTTCCGTGTTTCTACTGACAGCAAATCTACATGATCTCGATAAATTCTAATATTTTTCTCGGTGAACCTAAGGTTCTCTGAATTAGGATGTCGGGTCATCTTATAAATCAAGGTTGCATCTACATAGGAGACGTTCATGATGGAATTGTGTTTGGCTTTCCTGATCGTACTTTCGTCTTTTGTTCCGGGGTTATCCTTAACGGATACCCAATCGAAAAATCCAGGTTGTGATCCACAAATTCACACGTGTGATTTCCAATAGTTGTTTTGAAAGTAACAGGTAAATAGTAGCGATCGCCCTAAGGAAATTAAGGAATTTCCTTAGTCTTTAGGACATTGTTACTATCCACATTCGATAAGAGAGAGTAAAATCTTTCCGTTTGTAAGATAAGAACAGAGGGACATTCGTTTAAAAGTGAGTGTCCCTCTGTTCTGTATATCAATGCATGTATAGCGATACTCAATCGCTTGTGCACTACTAAGTGAGAGGAGGGGCG
>CAKZMO010000258.1 GCA_937128595.1 uncultured cyanobacterium
AATAAACATGACGCAGAGACGCTAAGATCGCAGAGTTTCGCCGAGAAAACCGGGGTGAAATCTTGGCGACCTTGAGTGAAACGTAAGAACCAAAACGGGGCGCATCATACCATGATGCACCCCGTATCAGCTACGATAGATCTTTGGGGAAGGCCATATCGCATCTGCATTGATGAGGGCTGACGGTGCCACCCCTCAGGAGTTTGTTGGATTAGTTGACGAAGCGATACTTGACCAGCGTCCATAGCGCGATGGGCGCGTCAGTCCATTTGATCTTCTTGCCCTCGTCCCATTCGCGGCCATTATAAGAGATCGGCACTTCGTATATGCGGATGCCCTGCTTGAGAATCTTCGCGGTGACCTCCGGCTCGAACTCGAAACCACGGGCGTGAATGGTCATGTCTTCTACCACCTCACGGCGGAATACCTTGTAGCAGGTTTCCATATCGCTGAGGATGGCGTTGTAGAGGATGTTGGTGGCCAGGGTCAGGCCCTTGTTGGCGACCATGTTCCAGAAGTTCATGGCTTTGCGTGGGCCGCCCAGGAAGCGGCTACCGTAAACTACCGGGCTAATCCCCTCATGGATTGGCTGGATGAGCTTAGGGTAATCACGCGGGTCATATTCCAGGTCAGCATCCTGAATCAGCAGGATGTCGCCTGTAGCGGCCTTGAAGCCAGTGACCAGTGCTGCCCCCTTACCCCTGTTCTTATCATGGAAGATGATACGCAGGTCATCGTGATCTTCCGCTTCCCAGCGGTGTAGAATATCACGAGTTCCATCGGTGGAGCCGTCATCAACGATGACGATTTCATGCGCCAGCCCGACCTCGCGCACCCGTTCCAGAATTTCCTCAATGAACTCGGTCTCGTTATAACATGGGATGACCACGGTCAACGTCAAGTCATAATTTGTTGTTGGCATTGCTTTTTCCTACGGGTTGATCTGCATATCGACCATTCGACCTGTACCACCACGCTGCATCAGTGCTTGAGTCTTTGTTTGTAACCGTGTCGAGCGAAAATTGTATCATAACCCGGTGCGGATTAGCGTAGTTTTGAGATCTCTGTAAGCTACTTTTTACACTTTTCGAAAGGTTGCAGCAAGGCACATATCTGGATCATGAAATGCATAAAATACCGTTGCAATATACCTATTTTTTGACTCATAAAGCAAATATTCGTCACAAATCTAAGACATTGCCCAAACAAAAACGCCCAATTGCTGGGCGTTTTCATGGATTATAGGCTGTTGTGAATGCGCTACGCGCTGAGACTTTCAAATAAATCACGGGTCTCTTGTGCGGGTTTGATCTTGTACATATCGTTGAGCGTATGCTCCAGGTAATGATACTGACGACGGGCATCATCTGGCATGCCCATATGAATGTACAGGCGCATCACCTCCCGGTGGATGTCCTCACGTTCTGGGGCTTCTTTCAACGTGCGGCTGAAGTAACCGAGTGCCTCTTCACGGTCACCACGGTCCCGGCAGATGCGGCCCAGGCCGACCAGGGCCTGCGTGTACAGTTGCTGCATATGGTCGCGGCGTTCATCAACCCACGGCATATTGACAGTCTCCAGGTAAGGAGCTTTGTAGAGGTCAATTGCCCGGCGATACAAGCTCTCTTCCTCACGCGGATCGAGTGAGGTGGTCGCCCGTTCCACCGCTTCCTGGAAGTCGATCACATCATAATGGCGCACGATCTTATCACTGGGCATGTAGAAGCCACTGGTGTATTGTGTCAGTTCAAAGTTGCCTTCTTCGGGTACCTTCATGGTGATGCGCTCACTGATCTTGCGCTTGGTCACATGGAAGACGTTCGTCGCTTCCTTGACGGACAGGTTCGGCCAGAAGGTCTCGAAGATGTCATCACGGGTGACCAGTGGGTTATCAATGAAGTAGAAGAACAGGTTACGTGGCAGCGCACCATCCCAATTGGTGATTTCATGGCCGTTGACCAGTGCATGGCCACGCCCGAAGCCGTAAATCTCCAACTGCGGCTTGATTTCGGCTTCCAGGGTGAACATCACGTCGTTCTTGCGGTATTCCGTGCCCAGCACCACCGCCACACCGGATGCAACTTTATCGTACCAGGGTTGGTAAGTCAGCAGACGGGAACTAAAGGCGATTTGTCGGTTGTCATTGAGTCCGTCCACCATCGCATCAATGAAGGCGGTCAGGTCAGGGCCAGGGGCGACACGGTCAAACTCATCAATAAACAACGTGACTTGATCACCACCGTAGCTGTTCAGGTCCGCAGCGAAGGCCTCGCCCAGTGCGTGAGCGTCACCACCATCCAGCGTCCCCCGGATGTGATCCCCAAAGCCACCCAGCACCGTGTTGAATTCTTCGGCGATATCCGCCAGCCATTCGTCTAGTGCCACCACATCTTGCGGTACACGATAATAAAGCAAGCCTTCTTCAGAGCTTGCCAGGAAATGACCGAGGAACAGGTTACGGTAATTCGTCCACGGGTAGAGCAAAACAATCTTTTTGTCGCTGGCACGCTCGCGGAAGGACTCCAGCGATACCCTTGTAACAACTTGGTGTATCATGCAAAATCACCTTTCGACCCAAAAAACAAGAAGACTCTCTGTGTGTATTGATCAAAACTATAACTCAGTGGCGAGCGTAGATATTAATGATCTTATGTGAAAATAATTATAACTGCAATTCTTGCATTGTGTCAAACATTACAGTAGCTAGAAGGGCTAAGAGGTGCGCTTTTATATTCCCAATGCAAAATCATTAGCCGGGTTTATTCTGCAATGGGAGCCATATATCTTACTGGCTGCTGGCTTTTTTTACTGGTATCCGAGTAATTTCCCCGTAGAAAGTGCCGCGACAGGCATTGATGGGTCAGAATGGCGGTGGCTACTGGGGATAAGCCTGGTTTTGCTGGCTCTCATCACCATTTATCGATTATGTCATACAGAACATCATCAAAACCGCAACACACGCTTACTGCTCAGTGTGGGTTTGGGCGTTGTCGCAGCGATCACGCTTTTTGTCATCTGGCCGAGTGAGCAAGCCCCCCTTAATGTTGATCGAGCGGATTGGGGGTGGCTGCTAGCGGCATTAATACCCGTTATGCTGGCGCGTTTTGCCCTCCACGGACGGTTATGGACGTTCACTCCACTCGATGTATTCATGATCGTGCTGGTCGTGCTGTGTATATTGAGTGTGTACACTGCGCCGTATTCATCGCGTGGCCTGCGCATGCTGATACGTCCCTTGTTTGGTATGGCTCTGGTGCTTTTCCTCGTCGAATGGGCGCGGCGGTCCGGTTCATTGCGTGGGCCGTTGCTCGTCACCGCGTTGATGGGTGTGTTGATCGGCGCAGTGGGCCTGGGTGCCACCCAATGGACGGAGAAATCCATTGATTTTAGTGCTGTCCTTGATATGTTACCGGATTGGCAGCCGTTTTTCGTGGCGGGCGGCATCAACCCCAATGAAATCGCCGGTGCGATGACGTTTTTAATCCCCATTACCCTGATCATGATTGTGTATCCACTGCCGTGGGTGTGGCGGGTGCTGGGTGGGTTAGCCTTTTTGATGATGAGTGTCGCACTGATACTCGGTCAGAGCCGTTTTGCCATCGCCGGGGTTGCGGGCGTACTCGGCCTTATCGCAGTGTTGGCCTTACCGGGGCGGTGGCGGGTGATCACGCTGGTTGGGGTGGGGTTGTTTGCGTTGATCCAGGCGGTGTTGTTGTTCAATCTGATCCCTACAGGTGATAGTGACGGCATTGGTTTATCCTCCCGTGACCTGGCAACCAGCAGCCAACGCCTGGATATTTGGGATAGTGCGGTGGGCATCACCGAAGCGCACCCGTTAACCGGCGTCGGGATGAATCGCTTCCGTTATTTTGAAGTCGCCCGTGATTTTCCCATCATCGGCTGGGACATCCCCGACCCTGAAGACCCGGAGTCCTTCCGGCGGCGGCGGCCCCCACATGCCCACAACCTGTTCTTTCAAATCACCACTGATCTCGGTTTGCCGGGTTTGTTAGCGTTTGTCGGCTTATACATCACAGCGGCGTATATGACCTGGCGCACATGGGTACAAGGAGATCGCAGTACGCGCTTGCTGGCGTTCAGTCTGTTTGCGGGTTTGCTGGCGCACACCGCTTACGGGATGGGGGATGCGATACCCATCTGGGATCGCTTTGCGTTCTTGTTCTGGTGGACCCTGGGCTTGATCGGCGGGATGTATATCATCAATGAGAATAAAGAGTCATAGTTAAATTAGCACTAAAATAGAGTTGTTTGTGATTGCGTTTGGGATACGTTTTCCTATATGATAGGTCTGGTTACCAAAGTTCTATGGAAAATCCTAGTTTGGATATTAATCGACCCCTTGTGAAAATGCTTCAGCACAATCAACAACGGCTCATAACCCGTGGATTAGGCATTGCTGCTGCCTTGATCATCGCGCTTGCGCTGATAACAATCTTAACTGGCAGCACCATCATGACCTATCTGCTGACGGCTGCATTGGCGTTTGTAGTAGGCGGGTCGGGTGCTTTCTTCCTATTACAACGCCTGAACATGGCCCAAACCCCCAGCGATAGCCCG
>CAKZMO010000259.1 GCA_937128595.1 uncultured cyanobacterium
GGTGGGGTAGCCGTGGCGGATTGGCCAGTGCAAGCAGCTTTACCCACATTGATGCGCGTGGCTATAAAGCCCGCTGGCGATATTGATCAATCAGGGAACTCCAGACCTAGCGCTAGTTTGCCTTTGACCCGTGCGATTACTTTCCTGACGTGTTCAGGTGTGGCTCGTGCGTAGCATGGCTGACTGTTGGGATCTCGGAGTTGCCGCGATGCGGTCTTCGCTTTTTCCCCGCTAGACTTCCACGCATTCCAGTAGTCGCGCTCTCGTATTGATATTTGGCTGCGAGTGCGATCGCCCCCTCTCCACTGATGAGCACAGCTTCTGCAAAGGAAAATCGGGAGCGATTCGCAGTGGATGCGCATAAGATATAGATATTGTTTCGTGGCACAATATAGAAAGATATTTCTATATTGTGCCACGAATGCCAAGACCTAAAGACAGTAGAGAGTCTAGGCGCGTTCAGCTTAGGCTCGAATCTGATGTAGTCAAGCGATATGACGGTTACTCGACTGAAGAACTGAACGAAATATTTACTCAGGCACTTCGCACGATTACACCAAAGCATCAACCTCAACATGAACGTTTATTGGTGCGTTCAGAAAAAACGGTCACGTCTTCGATAGTTCGCTTGAAAGTTGAGGATCGCACGGTGTCGCTTGTTTTTCCTGAAAAGCGAGATGACTTCAACGACTTAGTAAAAAAGCATCATAACTATGCATGGAAAGATGGATGCTGGCAACGTACATTCAAAAAGGATTTCCTGGTACGCGATCGTGCTGCTGAGATGTGTAACGCCCTGCTGCTTGCCGGATTCTGCGTTCAAGTAGAGCAGCCAGTGATCGAGCGAGTTGTCAGCGATGGCTACGAAACAGAAGCGCATCGAATCATTGATAAAAGCAAGCACAGCATCTATTCAGATTGGGTAGTTGTTCAGTGGCGTCGATATGAAGACTTTTACTCGAACGCAATGTCATTGTCCTGCGCCAAATATGCAGATGGAGCCGTTCGCATACCGTCTGAACAGTTCTTGGAAATAGAAGACTTTGCTGAAACCCACGGCTTTACTATCACTCACGATGCAAAAGAACTGCTGAATCGAGCAAAAGCTCAGTGGGAAGCAGCGGTCATTGTGTCGCCACGCAAGAAAAGAACCAGCACCAAAAAAGCAGAGAACCCAGTTGACAATGTTGAGGTCATCATCCCAGATTCGCTTATTGACGAAGACGCTTGAGCATCAGCAGCTTGCAGTTGAAAAGCTCATCAAGCTAAAGGTCGGAGCTTTGTTTATGGACATGGGCACGGGCAAGACAAGAACCTTGATTGAGTTTGCAGCCCGTCGCTGGAGCAAGATTGACAAGGTAGTCGTCTTTTGCCCCGTTGCGATTCGTGCGACTTGGCGAGAGGAGCTGCACAAACATATCGAGGAGCCACGGGTTTACTTATTTAGCGATCGCACCCGACAAGGCAGGATACCTGACGCTGATTGGTATATTGTTGGGGTCGAGTCAATGGGACAATCAGACCGAATTGCGTTGTGCGTGAATGACCTTATCACGAACGAAACGTTTGTGGCGATTGATGAGTCTGATACCTGCAAGAACCATCAATCGATTCGGACTAGGCGCATTACAGCAATGAGTCAACGGGCAAAGTATCGAACGATTCTCACTGGCACTCCAGTTTCAGAAGGTGTCGTCGATTTATATGCTCAGCTATATTTCTTGAGTCCTCAAATACTTGGCTATAAAAGCTTTTACACGTTTGCCAACAATCATCTAGAGTACAGCGAAAAGTATAAAGGAATGATCACCCATAGTCTGAACACAGATTGGATTGCGAAGAAGATTGAGCCATACGTCTATCAAGTCAAAAAGGATGAATGTTTGACGTTGCCGCAGAAGCTATTCAACACGCACTACGGTGATTTGAGTACGGAACAATATCAACTGTACTGTCAGGCAAAGGATGAAATTCTGAACGCATGCCCAGATGAAGAGATCGATAGCTACATCATATTCAGGCTATTTACGGCACTGAGGGAAATAGTAAGCGGGTTCTGGAACCGTTCCAACGACCCTTCCTACTGGTGGAAGCAACGACGAGAACCGCAGACATTTGAAATGCTGACGTGCAACCATGATCGCATCCAAATATTGATGGAAGCGATCACACGAATTCCCGCTCAGGAAAAGGTCATTATCTGGAGCAATTTCCACTACAGTACTCAACAAATTATTGCAGCTTTAAGTAAAGCGTTCGGCATCGACAGTATTTCTGAATACCACGGGCAAACCGAAAACCGAGAGGCTGAGATCAGTAAATGGCGATCGCAGTCTCGGTTTCTTGTGGCATCACCAAAGTGCGGAGGGAGGGGGCTTACTCTAGTTGAGTCTGCTTATCAAATTTTCTATAACAATGATTTTCCTTATCGGTTACGGCTTCAGGCTGAAGATCGCATCCACCGCATTGGACAGACTCGTAAGCCAACCTACATCGACATCGTGACGAGTGGCAGCATTGATGAACGAATAGTCAAAGCTCTAGCCAAAAAAGAGAGCTTATCAAAAGCATTCAAGAGAGAATTAGACAAGCTAAAGACCGCCGAACAGAAACGTAAAAAGCTTACGGAGCTTTAGTGTTGACAGATTGGGGCAAATAGATTAATCTTGAGAAGTAGTCAAGGTTTTGAGCAAAAAGACATGGAATTAATTCTAAATTCGAGCAAACAAGCGGTTGCAAGATATCAAAAAGCCTTAGTTCGCTACAACGGCAATGCTAAGCGCATTGAGAGAGAGAAAAAAGAACTTTTGCGATTTGTGCAAGGTGGAAAAGCAGATCTGATTAAAGGAGGAATCGACGGCGAAACGCGAGACAAAATGGTTAGTGACATTAAATTTATTGAGAACTTGCTGCAAGAAGATGCCACGTAAACCCAGAGATCCCAAAGTTTCAGCACGAGCAACCAAGATCGCTCGTGAGGCTTGGAAGGTGCCAGAAAATAAATGCAGTGTCCAACTTCGGGCACGAATTAACAAAACATTGGTCTCCAAAATGGTAGACCAAAAGTCAGATGAACGAGGCGACACTTGGGCTGACGGATTAATGGTAAGGCGATCGCTACCTCGCCTCATCGAAGTAATGAATCAGCTTTGCCAGATAGATAGCCCAAGCTTCATCGTTGATGTGCATGGCGTCACGGTTATGTGGGGAGAATGGAACGCGACAGCATCTACAACGGTTGGAGCGGTGCTGATGGTAATAGACAAAATACTGGAAGAAAACGATAAGTGAAAACTGTCAAACTCAATGTCGGGACGGCTATCGCATTGGCTCAACCTTTAGCACCAATTAGTCATGGCTAAAAAAGTTTTTAATTACGACAAGAACTGTTTGCAAGCGGCTCAAGAGCGTATCTCTACTGTGTTCGACTTGTTTAAGACTGTTTGCATCTCATTGTCTGGAGGCAAGGACAGCACCGTACTGTTTCACTTATCTTACGAAGAAGCGCAAAAGCGAGGCGTTGATTTGCATGTCCTCATCATTGACCTTGAAGGGCAATATAAGCTTACCATTGAGCATCTGATTGAACTATGCGATCGCCCTGGCCTTCGGGTTTATTGGGTCTGCCTACCGCTGAATCTAAGAAATGGGTGCAGTGTATTTGACCCTCATTGGTGCTGCTGGGAGTCTGGGCAAGAAAGAAACTGGGTAAGGCAACCGCCAAATGTCGAAGGAGTCATCACAAGTCAAGAATACTTCGACTTCTATTGGTATCGAATGGAGTTTGAGGAGTTTATTGATCATTTTCCTCGATGGTTGTCTGACCGTATGGGGCATCCAATTGCTCAACTTGTTGGCATCCGTGCTGACGAATCAACGAATCGATACAACGCAGTAAAGGTTAAGCCGAATCAACCTAAAAAATCTGCATACAGCGGCATTCAATGGAGTGCCATCAACGGTAAAAATAGTGCGATCGCCAGCTTTTTTCCTATCTATGATTGGCGGTTTAATGACATTTGGGCGTATTTTGGAAAGACTGGGCACGACTACAATACTCTCTACGATCGCATGTACCTCGCAGGGGTTAGCTTTAAAGACATGCGAATCTGCCAGCCATACGGAGATGACCAGCGAAAGGGGTTAGACGTTTGGGCACAGATGGAACCTGAAACGTGGCGGTTAATTGTAAATCGTGTGACTGGTGCTAACTATGGCGCTCTTTATGCAAGTGGCAAAATGCTTGGCTATCATCGAGGGCTAGGTTGCCCTGATGGTCATACATGGAAATCATATACATTCTTTTTGCTGAGCACGTTACCAACTGTAATGCGTGAACGAATGTTGAGCAACTTTGCCGTATTTTTGGAATGGTACTCAAAGCGTGGCTATCCATGCATGGGCGACATCCCTGATACTACTGACGATCCAAAGCTTGAATCAAAAAAACAGGCTCCGTCGTGGCGTCGGCTGGCTATGGCAATTCTTAAGAACGACTTCAATTGCAAGTCGTTGTCGATTGCGGCTGTGAAGCGAGTTTATCAAGATGTCTACGCCCAAATTGAGAAGGGCGAACCTGTAAAAGTTAGAAGGTCGGTTAAACCTGTCTACGATCTTCTTCGATCTGAATATGAAGCTTACTTAAACTCAGGCATTGATGCCGTTTCAGTTCAGATGCCGCTCGTTTCTGCAAACCCTATTAAAGAAAAGTACGCTGACTTATGAATTTATTTGAGCAAGGCATCATGAGCCAAATTGAAGGTATTTGCGGAATGCTCGAAATGCTCCCGCTTGATGACAAAGTAGAGATGCTTAACAAAATTCGACAGCGCTTGCACAAGTCCAGCCCATTCAAAGATGAGCCTGTAGATTTAGTTCAATGGGTTGAGAGCGAACGCATATTCGGCAACGAATACAATCCCAACAAAGTCGCGCCGCCTGAGATGCAACTACTAGAGCGCAGCATCACAGAAGATGGTTACACTCAGCCCATTGTCGGCTATCAGTCGAAAGACGGAGTAGAAGTCGTTGATGGGTTTCACCGTCATCGAGTAGGTAAGGAGTCAAAAAAGGTAAAAGGGCGCGTTCATGGCTATCTGCCAGTTACATCAATCAAAGGCGATCGCACCAACATCAAAGACAGAATGGCCGCAACTATTCGGCATAACCGTGCGAGGGGCGTTCATGGCGTTATCCCGATGGCTGACATGGTGGGAGAGCTGCTGAAAC
>CAKZMO010000260.1 GCA_937128595.1 uncultured cyanobacterium
AAACCAATAGTTGATAGAGAAGCCGCGCACCGCGCGGCTTCTCTATCAATATCTGTCCTAACCTATCTGCGCATTGCTATAGAGACTCACAAAGTTCTTGCTTTAAAGTGTGTAAACATTTTCAAATCGCACATTTACCTCCACAATACAGAAGGGAAAACCTTTGTCCTTGGCCGTATGCAACGTCAAACCCGCTCCAGTGGAACCCCTTGGGAAGAAAAAAATGCCTACTCGCGCATCGTGAAGGTGGGCCCATTCGTTTACGTGTCGGGGACAACGGCTTCTGATGAGTCCGGCACGATTCATCATTCCGACGATCCCTATGGTCAAGCGGCATACATTCTCAAAAAAATTGAGGCAGCCCTCCAAACTGTTGGCGCTAAGATGGCTCATGTAGTGCGCTCGACGGTGTATCTGACCGATATTGATGATTTTGAGCAGGTGGCAAAGGCTCACAAGGAGTGTTTTGACGCGATTCGTCCGGCCAATACTCTCGTAGAGGTGAGTCGATTGGCTGTGCCAGAGATGCGAGTCGAAATTGCGGTCGATGCGGTCATAGACGGCACCTCAGAAGGATCGTTCAATGTCTGAAACCTACGATTGGATTGTGGTTGGCAATGGCGTCACAGGAGCCTCCGTCAGCTATGAGCTGGCGAAAAATGGGCAAACTGTGTTGCTGATCGAACGACATCACCCGCTCCAAGGAGCAACCCGCTACAGCTATGGTGGCGTGGCGTACTGGTCAGCGACAACGCCACTGACGTTTCAGCTTTGCCAGGATAGTCATGCGCTCTATCCCAAACTAGGCGAAGAACTCGGACATGACATCGGATTTAGTGAGATTGATTTGCTATTGACGGTCAGCCCAGACCAAGATCCTGAAACAGCCAGTCAGAAGTATCTCAATTGCCTCAATCCACCTCAGCCATTGTCCACGCAAGAAGCCTGTGAGCTAGAGCCTCTGCTCAATCCTGACGCAATCAGCGGAGCACTCACGGTTAAGCACGGTCAAGTTGATCCAGAGGCGATGGTCGCGGCCTACAACCAGGCTTTTCAAAGTATCGGGGGTAAGATCCAAATCGCAACGGTTACTGGGCTTGAACGAGCGGGCGATCGCATCACTGGAGTCACCACCGATCAAGGGGGGTATGGTGCGGACAAAGTGTTGCTAAGTACAGGTGGCTTGACGCGATCGCTCTTAGAAAAAGAAGGGATTGCCATCCGCCAATATTTCACCCATGCGGAGCTGATCGAAACCCCAATCCTCGATGATGTGAGATTACGCACGTTGATTATGCCTGCTGATACTCAACGGTTTGACCTAGAAGCTGAAGCCGGAAATCCAGAACTCGATTCCCATTGGGATGAGATGGGTCGCGAAATTGTCCCCCCGATTCTCGATGTGGGTGTCGTCCAGCTACCCGACGGTCGTCTTCGCATCGGTCAAGTCAGTCGTGCGCTAACCGATCCCCACGCCACGATTGACGCTGCCCAGAGCGAGATGGAAATGCGCCAAGGCATTGAGCATATCGTCCCCGCATTGCGAAATGTGCCGGGGCAATGGCATCACTGCCTGGTTGCGTTTAGTGGCGATCGCCTGCCACTCATCGGCCCGTTCTCTCAATCAGAGGGACTCTGGATCTTTTCTGGCTTCAGCAATCCTTTCGCGATCTTGCCTCCTCTAGCGCGGCGATTTGCAGCTCATGTCACGGGTGGTGAAGATGACATCATTCCCACCCTAGCTCCCGACCGCCCCGGTCTAACTGCATGGCAATAATGACATTGCTGCTTGAAGGTTACGCAAGAGCCTGAAAAATCTGAAGCGCTTTTTCCAGAGAGGTTCTTGGTCCAGGGCTTCCCGATCCAGCACAACCACATCGAGCTGGTATGCTGATTGCTCGCGGGAGGGTTTCACAATTACAGTTTCTAGGAATGAAATACATGTAAGTAGATGGACCTCATTAAATGATGCTGTAAGGTGTGTTGCGGCGATAGCCCAACGCACCGTCTCATAGGGTTTTGGTGCGTTACGGCTGCGCCTAACGACACCCTACGATATTTAAGACCACCTACTTATTGCGATCGCCTAATTTTTAGCGCTAGTTCTGTAGCGATAAAACCTGCTATTTCTTCGTGATCTCTAGTAGGC
>CAKZMO010000261.1 GCA_937128595.1 uncultured cyanobacterium
GAAAACCTACCCGTGGTCTATGCCGGGGATACGGTGGCGGATATGCAAACGATTGTCCAAGCTCGGCAGCAGAGCGATCGCCCCTTAGCGGCTGTGGGCATTTTGCCGCCCCATGCTCGAAAAACGGCTGAGGATGCCCAACAATACGGCGATCGCTTATCCGCTCAAGGTGCAGATGTCGTGTTGTCCCAAGTGCGGGCACTAACGCCAGACCAGGTGCGATCGCTAGTCGGCTAGGTTTGTACTGGAAAGCGTGCTAGATATTCTTCGTTCTGCCGTTTGGGGACAGATTTGGCAACGGGAGTTAGCGATCGCACGTCAAAATGGCTGGAAAACAGCGATCGAATTTCCTGTGGGGATGACCCAAACGGTGGGCCGCCTGGACGGCTATGGGCCCAAAATAATCCGATGAATTCCCCAGTGGGCTTGAGTAACCGCCGCACTACATCTACATAATCCGATCGCCGAGATGGATCGATGGCGCAAAAGCAGGTGTGCTCTAGCACGTAGTCAAATTGATGGGTAAGAGCGTCGGGCAAGTCAAAAATGTCGGCTTGCAGAAAGTCAGCCGCTGCGTTCCGTTGCGCGGCGGCGGCTTGAGATTCAGCGATCGCCGATGGCGCAAAATCAACGCCGACGACATCAAAGCCATGCTCAGCAAACCACAGCGCATCATGCCCACGTCCGACACCTAGCGCTGCCAGCCTGCCCGGAGATGGGCGATCGCCTGACTCCAGCAAGTTAACAAAGGCTAGCGCGGGCTGACCAATATCCCAGCGGGCAGTATTGTCCTGATATCGAGATTCCCAAAATTCGGGCTTGGAAAACGCAACGTCCATGAAATGGCTCCTAGCTGACAAGCCAAACCTAGCGCTTACGGCTTTCCTTTTGTCGCCGTCGATTGGCCTGCACTAATGATTGATCAATGGGTGCGCCGGGGCGCGGAATCACCTGGAATTGGCGATCGCGTTCAAGTTCTTTCAGTTCGGTATAGTCCACCCAATGAATGCAATCGACAGGGCAGGTATCAATCGCTTCCTGAATCACATCTTCAGGATCAGCATCTTGGCGCAGTACGCGCGATCGCCCGTAGTCGGGTTCCATGTAGAAAGTGTTGCGAGCTACATGGGCGCAGTGCTTACAGCCAATGCAGGTGATTTCATCAACATACACCCCCCTCTGGCGCACCACACCGCCCAGTTCCGGTTCTAGTCCAGTCCGTTCAGACGATTCTCGAAGATACCCTCCGAGTTCAGGCTCTAGACCCGTTTGGGTGTCTGCGATCGCATCGGAAGTCCAATTTTGGTCATCCATACCCCATCCTCATGGTCATCAATCGGCAAAACGGGGCACAGCCTCCTGCACCCCGTCTGCCAAAACTATCCGTATTGTTCAAATAGCGTACCAGCGACCGTAATTACAGCCGTCTTGGGTACTGACAGGGCCAACCTATGCGCTCCAGCGTTGCAGCACTAGACGAATGGAACCGTCCTCTTGCTTTTGCTCTTCTGCAACTTGGAAGCCCTGACAGGTGGTCTGGCTCAGCACCGTGTGATAGGCATAGCGCTGGGTCAGCTTATTGATAAATCCTTGTACGGAGAGCGGCTGCTGCCAATATTGCAGGTCAGCAATCAGTTCATAATCATTTCCGTTCCAGCTAAAGCCAACGTCATAACCGTTGTCTTGCTCAATCACAACCGCAGCGGATTGAGTCTGTCCTTGATAGCCGCGCACATCAGCAGGGCCGTCCTTCCAATCAATGCCAAGGTCTGACAGTGCAGAAGTCAGGGCGGTGAGGTCGCGGAGTTGTGTTTTAATTTGGCTAAAGTGTGACATATCTTAAGAGCTGTGGTACTCAAGCACGAACAATAATCAATGGGTTGAATGCTAAAACACCAGTCAGCCGCGATCGCTGCGTTAAGGGCTGGTGTGCAAAATCCGAAAGCCTGGCATTGCCTACCATTGGCTATGAGTCACGGAGTTAGATGCAGTTTGGGTATTGGCTTGAACCGCATCTTGAGCAAAATATTCGGACGTCACCTCTTGATTGATGACTCGCCCCAATTTCTCCTCGATAGCGGCCGTTACTTCGGCACAGGAGCGACCTACAATACC
>CAKZMO010000262.1 GCA_937128595.1 uncultured cyanobacterium
CACACCCCGCCCGCTGTAAAATTACGGGAATCGGCTGTAAATTTACGCGAAGCTCGATTTGAGGGTAAAAATGCAAAAATGCTGGCTATTTCATCGGTGTGACAGTGAGTTTCACCGATAAAGCCAGCATAGCAGAGGGGATAGGCACGACCCGTGAAATTCTTCAGTTTCACGCCAGCAGTTTTACGGCTTGATGGAGCAGTTTTTCAGAAATGCACTATTTGTCGTCTAATTCGACGTTTCCAAGCCAGCGTATACTGGTGAAACGGTCTTTGACAGCATTGAATAGTCGCTCGTCCGCTGACCAGAACTCGCAGGATAGACGTTCGGCGACCGCCAGATATTGAGCGTCGTAGGCAGTGGGACGGTTATGTTCTGTCGCCAGCTCGTAACCTCGCTTGAGCAAAGCTTCATCAAAGTACAATTCGACCGGATAACTCAGCAGTGTATCCAGTGCGGTCTCGGCGTCCTCTGGAGTCGCAAGCTCCCGATAAACCCACTTGCGCGTGACCGCGACCAGCTCGTAGCGCAGCAGGGTGGGTGCAGCGAACTGTATATCCTGTTCACCGAGGCGTTTGAGCAACGTTTTGGCGTGCTGGGTATAGGCTTCAGTCTGTACTGTCGCCAGCAGAATCCCGGAATCCAAGACTGCGTAGGATGTCGGCATCGCGTTCCTCTCTGACTTCATTCACGAGATCGCTGGCTGTGAGTGTTCGTCCACTGGCATCGGGACGTAAGGTTATGCGAGCGGCTTCGACCCGTGCCCACCACATATCAAAATCGAACCCGGTGGTTTGTACATCAGGTTCGCCTTCGACTTCGCGCTCGATAAGGGCACGCACGCGCTTTCTAGCATCTTCATCCAACTGCCTGAACTTCTCAATGACTTCACGTTCAAGTGTACTCATACGTTTTATTCCTCGACTGATCGCTTGCCTCTATTGTACTGACTTTTTTGTGGTAGAAACGACCGCTATCTTGAATGCTTCTTCTCATAAGTATAAGCGAGGGGTCGATTTGTTGGTGATCAAGGCGAAGTAATAATGGAAACAAGTTGTTGATCAGCCAAGTGGTGCAGTAATTTATTGCTTTTCAGCGTCTTCTATACAGGAGAATATACATAAAATAGTTAAAGAGGTTAAAATGAACAAACTTCTTCACCATACTACTCCACTTCACTTGTTGATCTTGATAAGTACTATTTTGTGCATTGCACCAGCATCGGCTCAGGAAACTCCGCCAGAATCGACTCACTTTTACTATGGGCAACAACTATCTTTGGAGGAGATAAGCCAGATTGCCACTCATCAATTGCAAGAAACCAACACATACATCGATTGTTTTCATGTTACTAAACCTGATTACAATCCATCAATCGCAGATTATTTTCAGGAATTTGAGTGTTTCAACACTCTCAGTGAGGCACGTCGATTCAACCAGCAATTGCATTCTGATGGTACACGGTATGAAGATAGTTTTGAGCCAATGTCTGATGTTGAGTTGAGAACGAGCTGTCCATATTGGGCAGTATACAGCCAATCATTTCATATAGCTTGGGCAGGCAGTATTTGTGCGGGTCAAGCAACGTATGTGACTGCTGGCATCTGGTCACTTTGGGATGCTGCGGATAATAGCATAAGGCTATCAGACAATCCCAATCATCCAGGATTGAGATGGACTTTCAATTCTACACAGTACACCCTATCGGTTGGGCCAGGTGGATCACGCAATGCTTATCACTGTGATATTCCAAGCTGTTAACTTCTAATTGCTCAACAATGTCCAACGTGGCAAATACTGTGTACTAGATTATTCGTCCAGTCAGTAATTGCCAGATATTTAGCCCAAACAACGAAGTCAAGTACATAAGTTAACACTATTTCACATCTAGATAGTTAGGCTATGCACTGTAAAGCTATTTAAGCTCTCCATGAGCTTTACAGTGTTTGGTCTACCCCTAGTTTTTGGAGTAACAACTGCTTAAGCGGTGTGGCTGACGGTTGTAGAAGACCTCGATATAGTCAAAACAATGCCTTGCGTGCTTGCTGGAGTGAAGTAAAGATGCCCTCTGGGATGGCTTCCGCTTTTAGCTCACTTTTCCATATGATCTTCATGACTTGGTTCGGGTAGGCTTAGTGCGGTAACTACAACCTGCCCGTTCCAAGTCGTCTAAGTCTGGTTCAACTTTCGTGACATACCGCATCTACGGGCAACTGGACCCATTTCCGTTGAAAAAGGAGGCTGCCGATGTGGATCCGCCCCAACTAGTATACCTGGTATTGCCTCCTGCAAGCTGATGCTGTGAGGTGTAGTAGGCGGGCGGTAAAATTAATGAAACGGTAGCAACATTAGTCTCGGTGCAATTTGTACAAAACTCTATATCTTTTTGCACACAACTCGTGCCTGAACCATTCCATGCTCGAAGCTCAGTCCTTAATGAGGAAGCAGCGGGATTGGCGAAAGTCCCGCTGGCGGGACTGTCTGGAGGGTCAAGTGAAATGCCTGTATATTGCGTTGACCCTATAAAGGTGACGAAGAAATCCGCTAATACATAACTGGCGGGGAGTAGGGTAGTGACAAGGAATGCCAGCAGGATAATTTTTGAAAGGTTCTTTCTCATGATGTTAATCCCTCACAATGCAATCTATTGAAAAGCGAGTGTTGGTAGCGAAGCATTAAACAGGTAATTCACTAAAATGTCCCTCAAGACAAGAATATCATCGTTAGATGTAAGTGGTTGTTGACTACCACTCTTGGAAACCCTTGCAGTCCCGGTTGAAAGCCCTATAATTTCCCCTCCATTAGGAGCTTCTGCTGCACAGGTGTCAAGGTAAGCAGTGGTGAGAATTGGCACATCAGCAGCATTTTCAGCCCATGTAGCGTAGAATTGACCAACGAAGTAATCATCCTCAAAAGGATTGACTGCACCTCGCGCAAGACAATTATTGCCTGTCAATGCCGCCATTTCATCGAAATAGAGGTTAATTCCGACAATGGGAATACGCCGGTTACGATAGGCATCTCGTGTCCAAGCTGGATCGACCCAATCAATCGCAGAAGCATGAATAATGACTCCTGCTGCCGGCTGCTCAGCATTCAAAGATAGGAACTCATCCCAACTTCTAACGATTTTCACCCCTAGTGAATCGATAAGCTGATCTTCTGCAATAAGAGGATTTGAAGCTGCATTCTCCGAGATCAAGTACATAATGTTATAAGTTGAAATATCTTGACTGGCTAAGGTCTGCGAATATGAACGTAACCTCTGCTCATTTTCAATATCCGGTTCACTGGTAGGTGTAGGCACGATATCCTGGGCAAATGTTGAATTGCCATCCATTTTCAACAAAAAAGCACTGATCAGGATAACCATTACAAAAGCGATAATCCCAAATTTGATACGTTCAAACATGATTTTCACTCCGTTTTATCGTCACTACTCTACATAGACGCTGGAGCACAGCAAAATACTCAAAATGGGTCCACCCGTGACTCAATGAGGCTGTTTGAGTATTTTTGAGTGTGTGTGCGTCTATATGATACAGGCAGAAATCTTAAATAAGGTTCGGTAATGCCCGAAGAGATGGATTATGAGAAAAATCTAGTGTGGCGTGCCAGCCGTGACCCAGCAGCATTCCAAGTATTGTATGAGCATTATTTTGATCGTGTGTATCGTTACGTGGCTGCACGGGTTAGTAACCCACAGGATACGGAAGACGTAGTCAGCGATATATTCCTGTTGGTAATGACGCGGCTCAAGCATTTTAGGAACAACAACAAGCACAGCTTCGCCGCCTGGATCTTTACCATATCGCGCAACGCCATCGTCGATTTCTATCGCCATCGAGATCGTTTGCCAGCACAGGTATCTATTGAACATAGTACTGAACAGCGCAGCGATGACATCGGTCTCGACGAAAAGATGATTGAACAGGAACGTGCCGAAGCACTGCGTTCACTGTTGCAAGTATTGCCGAAACGACGGCGTGAAGTTGTTATACTGCGCTACTATGCCGGGTTGAGGAACCTTGAGATCGCTCAAGTGCTCGATATTGATGAGCGCACGGTTGCATCTCATTTGAGCAGGGGGCTGAAGGACTTATACGAAGCGTACCAAGAGATAAGCATAGGTTGTGAAAATGAAGAATGATGACCGCGACGAAGAGAATGCTCTGCCACCCGAAATCGACGAACTTCGTCGCTCAGGGCAGATTACGACCGATGATGTCGATCCACTAGTGAAATTTCGTGACGAACTGATTCGGTCAGCCCCTAAACCAGAAAATGATTTCAAGGAGCGGCTTGGAGAACATCTCTTTACTGCCAATAAGTTTCATCAGCGTTCAAGGTGGAATCGTTTGTTACATCGCCCTTCCTTGCGCCTGGTTCTAACACTTTGTGGCATGCTTCTGCTGACTATCACCGTCGTGTTGGCGGTCAGCGGAACGTTGGAACGGTTTATTGATCAGGACACCGGATTAAGTACGGTTTTTCGCTCCGGCGAAGGCATTGTACTGGATCAAAGCAAAACGGTTGACAACTATACGGTCCGTCTTGAATGGGCTTACGCTGACGCCAATCGCCTTTCGGTTGGGTTCACGATGCCAGACTTCGTTTGTCCTGCTACATATACGTTTTGCGATGTCTCCGTATCGGTTATCGATCAAGCTGGTATTGAGTTGGCCCAATTGGATAGTCAAGCTGATGTCGCTCAGACTGAGCGTGTCTATCTGTACAACTTCGCACGCTCCAATCTCGCACCACACGTGCTGTCTTACACCTTTCAACTGCGTGTCACGCCCTTTGGTGTTACGAATCTGAGCACAGCAGAAGATTCTGGCATCATTCAAACACGCCATGAAGATCTCAATGCCCCCATTGAATTCACTGTCAATATTCCAATTGATGGAAATGTGCGACTTCTTACCGAGCCACAAAGTACCGTAGATCATGATGTGACGATTACATTACAGAGAGTGATTGTCGCCCCATCTCAAACACTCGTCTCGGTATGTTATTTGCCACCGGTAACAGAGCGTGCATGGATGGCAATTCCGAGCTTAACTACAGAGGGGGCAGCAGTCGCCGGAGGTGGGGCTGCGACAAGCGTGAGTGGTATTGGTGAGTCAGCGGGAGAGGTCTGTAATGAGTTTACGTACGATACTGCGATGTTTCAGTATATGGGTGAATGGCAACTTGAGATCACTGATCTGGTCGGTATGGGTGAAGGTGGAAACGATCAACAGCGTA
>CAKZMO010000263.1 GCA_937128595.1 uncultured cyanobacterium
GCTATCAATGGCGGAATTGATAGCGCTGAGATGTTTGTCGTAGGCTTCTGATGCTTCAGGGAAGTGTTCATCCCAGTTATCGGCCAAATCATCAGCATGTTTCGCATTGTCAACGCTTTCACCGTTTCGCCCTGCGGCAATGACAGGCTCTACAAAGTGAGGTAAAAACAGTTCGTCATTCAGTTCCCCGTCTGCGTCCATTTCGCGCAGCCGCGAGACGTTCATCGTGCCAATCTTTTGTTTAAACTCAGCCGCTTTTTGCTCAAACTTCGATAGAGCCTGTTCAGAATGCGCCTGCATTTTCCCCTTGATGCGCTCTTTATGGTTCCCCGATTCCTTCTCTGGTGTACTAGACCCACCGCCACCGCCGCTTGAAAACTTTCCATCGGAGCCGCGAGAATGCTTGGACTCTTCAAAATCCCCACCCCCGCCGCCAAACAGATCAAGCTGGCCTGGTGATGGTTTCTTCGCAGCTTTGACCAGCACAATGCCGCCCGACTTCAGCGCTGCCCTGTAAACATCATTAGCAAGTCGATAGAGCATTATAGTGGTAACTCCTGAGTGCTGAAGGTTGCGCCCGAAACGTCTGCAATTGGGTTGGAGAATTGGGTCAAGTCTGGATCGGTTTCAAATTCGTTCAGGGTAGGCAGTTCCCCCGTAGCCACAGCAACCGGATCGAAGTCCAGATCACCAAACAGATCTTCTAGAATCTTGCAGCGCATGGTCATCTTTATTTCGTGGGGATTCTGCACCGACTCATCCCAGGCAAACTGCTGGAGGTCAATCAGCCAAGCATGTTGTTCATCTCGTTCAATGCCCTGGTATGCCCCAAACTCCTGAAGATTGTAAAAGTATAAATCCGCTGGTGAGCCGTCAGGTTTTCGCTGTCCCGATTTTTCCCAGAGCCATTTGATCCGCTTTAGCTCTGTTCGATAAGCTACGCCAGTTGTCGCTTCAATGGTCAGATCCGGCAGCAGCAGGCCGTTAGACTGAGGGCGATCGCTATACATCACATCCCGAAAATAGCCCCCTAAAGTCTCTGTGACCATGCGTTTCCCCCCTTGAGAAAAGCGCACGGCTTGAGGGTTAATCCTCAGATATACGATCGTTTCTTCAGCCGCCACATGCCGGAAAAAACACGATTCAGAGCGAGTTTGACGAGCCATTACAACGAATCCTGCTGAATAAATAATCGCCCGTATTCCCCAGCCACTCGCTCAATGGGCGCGGCCACCGTACTAGGGTGAAATTCGCGCCCGCCGAGGTCGGCTTGCGGCTCAGGCGATCGCGGCATGATTGAGAAGCGCGATCGCCTTGACGTTTCAACGTTAAATGTCCCAGTTGCGCCCGATGTCAGTCCGCCGAAGACACAGCGCAACATGCCCGTATCGACGCCATCTAAGACAGCTTGAGGATTTTGGAGGATACCTTTGAATTCTTCAATCGGCAAGCCTTGAAGTTGAGAAAGAATATCTGGATCGATGGAGGCGATCGCCTGACTAATTCCCGCAGGCGCACTCTGAATCAATGCCCCTAATGCCCGTTCGGAATCTTCCCAAGAAGGCAGGCTGGAGACAACTTGATTGGTTTCTTCGTAGACAGAGCATTGAATATCTTCTTCTGGCGTTGGGTTTTCTGCTGCAATTCCTGGCAGCACACCGAGCAACCCACTAGCAAGTTGAGGCAGTCGCCCTAGCAAATCGCGAGGAACGTTGGCGATCGCCTCTCTAATCTCAGGCGGAATCTCGTTCAGTTGATTGGAAATAATTTCCAATCCGCGAGTCTGCACCAGCTCATGAGGATTAGCGGCAAACTCTTCAATCTGGCCAGCCACCCGCTTAATTTGGTCGAGCTGTGGATGCTCTGGTAGAAGATCGTCCAGATTATTAAACAACTCTGCTGCGCCGCCCAGATTGTTGTTACCCATCAACGTGCTACGCCCTAGACGCTGGGCAACCGTGGCGATCGCCGTATCAGGAGTCAATAACGGAATTGTGTCGATATTTTTTAGTAGCTCTTGCGCCCGGTCAGCTAAGCCACCATCTTCAACTGTGCCCAGAAAATCATCAAGCAGCGATCGCACATCAAACGACGACGCGCCGCTCATCAGGCGATCGCCCGCAAATTGAGAAAGCTTATCCATGATCTGAGAATCGCTCATCGAGCCTAGTAGCGCATGGACTGCCCCTTGGTAGTTGCCGCCGTCGATGATGCTCTGAATCCCTTCACCCACCCAAGATGGCACGCCTAACTCTTGAATCATGGGGAGAGAGGTTAAGTCTAGCTTCGTGGCGATCGCGCCCAAGCCACCGCTGAGAATGTCGGCCCCTAGCAATCCGCTTAGCTTTTCACCAATGCCCAAATCATTCAGAATTCCCGACCCCTGGAATGATTCGATCGCTGTGTCTAGGAGCGCTTGAGGATTGGTCAACAGATCGCCAATGCGCCCGCGCAGCGCCCCGTCAATCGCAGGATTATTGAGCAAACTTCCCATGATGGCTGATTGCAGCGGTTTACGGTCAATGACAGTGGCGATCGCCTGATCCGCTGGCTGAGTCGTGACCGGAATGACGCCCGTAGCGGGAACCATGCCCGCGATAGACTGTAGCGCCATCTGTCCCGCCGCTTGAGTCACTAGCCCCGTGAGCTGTTCAGTCGTTACAGCCGCCGATGGAGTCGAGGTCAGAACGTCCATCGCGGTAGACCCGGCAGGCTTCACATCAGCATTCACCTGTTCGCTCAGCATATTGATGTGCTTCCCTTTCAGCGTGATATTGCCGTCCTTAAATTCGAGGTAAGAGCCAGACTCTAGCGAACCGAAGACGATGCGCCCCGATTCAGCAGCCGGATCAAATTCAACGTGAACCGTGTAATCCTCTCCATCTCGCGCCTTAAGTTTGATTTTGCCGTCATGGTGCAGCGTGATAAATGCTTTGGGGCGATCGGCTGGAGCCGTTGCGACTGTCCAGCTCGACTTTTGAGCACTGCGGAGCCATGCCCCGGAAGGTAAAAGCAAATCGTATCGCCCCTGCGTCAGATCCTCGTCATCTGCCAACTGGTTCGTATAGTCGTTTTCTGTGGAGAGTAGTTGATTCGCAAGCCACGGAATAGAGTAGTTCCCATTGGCAAACTCAAATCCAATGATAATCGGGTCACTCGCGCCCGCTCCTTGATAAACCACCAGCGCCATATCCCCAGGCTGAATCGGAAAAGTTTGACCCCACCTTGCGCCCCGTGCCACGTTGCCCCAATTGGGCGAGACAAAGCCCCCGCTTGCCACTTCTGGCTCATGGGCATTTTGTGCCTCCCACGACCCACCAAACCCGCAGGCGATCGGCACGTCTGATAGTTGGCCCCGTTGGTTGATGCTGGCAGGATATAAATCGCACAACTGAAAATCAGGATCGTAACGCCCTACGGTGTAGCGCTCTGGTTCGAGCATGTTGCGGCTAGAGTCTAGTCGTCTTTCGCTTCGAGTAGTGTCCATCATTGAAACTTTTGCTACGATGTTGTTGTTGTTTGATATTGATCCTGATTTGTCTCCCGTTGCTTTCTATCTAGTTTGGCGACAAGTTCAGAA
>CAKZMO010000264.1 GCA_937128595.1 uncultured cyanobacterium
GCAGTGTCTCGTTGAACGCCCGCAACCCTTTTCGGATCTGCCCAGGGGATAAACCAGCCTTCATCGCAGCGACTTCCGCTGGTTTGTTGCGCGTGACTGTGCCGAAGTGGGTACGGTTGCCGTCTTGATCAATATCTGTATTAAAGCGCGGCGAGTCTGGGTCATTGACGACGACCAACAGCACTAACAGTTGACCATTAAAGGTGTCTGCCATGTTCAGGTAAAGCATGGGGTCCATATCTGAAGCACGCCGCTTCACACTAATTTCGAGTGCCCTACTGCCGTCTGGACATCTAAAGATGATTTGTGGGTCGTTATGCGTACCCACCAGCGGATGCTCATGTTCTACATCATAGCGATCAACCAACCATGTGGGCAGTAGATGGCGATAGATTGCGTTTTTTTCTGCCTCTGGCAAGCTGTTGATCTCACGGATGGACCCAGGCCATAGCTGTTCCGTCAATTGTACCGTTCCTTGAGTGCGCGTCTAATTTGGCGATCCGCATCTTTCTTCGCAAGAGTAGCCCGCTTATCATATTGCTTTTTACCGCGTGCCAGCGATACCTCAATCTTTGCCAACCCTCGTTCCAGATAAACCTGGGTTGGGATAGCGGTATATCCTCGCTCATGCAACTGCCGGATAATCTTGTCAATCTCCTTTTTGTGCAGTAACAACTTACGTGGTCGTGTTGGGTCTTCATGACCGAAAGCACTTGCCTGCTCATAGGGTCGTATATGCACACCAAGTAACCACAATTCGCCATCACGCTCTTGCACGAAACCATCTTGCAGGCTGATGTGATTATTGCGAATTGACTTTATCTCAGATCCCATCAACACCACACCGGCATCATAGCTCTCTTCGATAAAATAATCGTGATAGGCTTTGCGGTTCTTGGCAACAATTTTTCTGCCACTACCGTTTTTATTCATCTGAACTTTCCTGTAGATACGTACTTTGTAAATAGCGAATGGCCTCGCCGAACTCGACATCTCGGCCATTTTCGTCAGGGATCATCGGGATATTAGGTTCAAGGCCAACCCCATCGAGCGCATTGCGTGCAGGCGTGAGCCATTCAGCCGACGTGATGTGAACTGAAGAGGCATCTGACAATGGAAAAATCTGCTGGATGGTACCCTTCCCAAAAGTTGTTTGACCGATCAATATACCACGCTCTCGATCCTGAATTGCCCCAGCCACTAATTCTGATGCACTTGCCGTGCGGTTATTAACAAGCACTGCGAGTGGAATTTCAGTCGCTACACCACCATCTAAGGCATTAAACGCCCGCTCACCGTCATTCGTCACTTCATAGAGGACGACACCACCATCCAAAAACTCACTAGCAACGTCAATAGACTCCTGAAGCAGACCCCCTGTGTTATTTCGTAGATCCAGGATAAGGGCCGCGATGACTGCATCCGTCAATTCGTTAATCGCCTCGTTGATCTCATCAGGTGTGCGGCTGGTAAAACGCAGGACTTGTATATAGCCGATGCGCTCATCTTCTTCAGCCACACGCCAGATAATGGATGGTACATTGATTACATCAAATAGGATAAATAGTGTGATTTCCACATCGCCACGTAGTAATGTTAGCTCCGCCCCGTTGCCCTCTTTGACCTCCCCTCGTAACAGTTGATCCACAGCATCCTGCGGTGTATTGATGTCAAGAGGTTCTCCATTTACTGCCGTAAGTTGGTCG
Organism: uncultured cyanobacterium; assembly: GCA_937128595.1. GTDB lineage: Bacteria > Cyanobacteriota > Cyanobacteriia > CAKZMO01 > CAKZMO01 > CAKZMO01. The sequence goes on from CAKZMO010000264.1 coordinate 1,707, forward strand.
CCATCTTGCACACCATTTTCGCTTGCTGGGCTATCAGGGAATGGATAAAGAAGAAAATCACCGGCTTCGTTGCGCCGCAAGTTTACACCAATACCACCATAGGTGCCTGCTAGCACATCAGACTCACTCTGAGCAACCGGAGGATCAATAAAAAAGGTGTTACGATCATCCAGGGCACCGAGCATGCCACGGATAGCAGCATATTGCAGCTGTGTGTCGTCAGGCAACTCACGCAGGTAATGATCTTCCAGTAAGCGGTCAACCTCATCTAGTAACGGGAACCCCTGTGCCTGTTCATCCACACTGGTATCACGTTCCGACGCAATTACAGATGGTGCATCTAAGTCTATGAGATCACGCAAGAAGAACCCTGCACAAAACACGAGTGCCAGTGCCACCCCTGTGAGTGCGCCAATCAGCAGTGACCGTCGGTACTCTCTATACTTTTCTGAATGTTTGTTCATGGCAACAACTTGTATAATTTTGAAATGATACCCAACTCAGTTTATCATCATACCAATAAACGCCATAGGCAAGTTCTCTTCACATATATGATTAAGGACACACGATGACCCCCATGCATGATCCACCATTGATCCTTGTTGCTGATGACCAGATGCCAACAGCGGTCATGCTGGAACGCGTCTTTGAATTTGAAGGCTACCATGTTGAGAAGGTCTATGACGGTGAAGCCGCCGTAGAGGCAGCGAGTACCATGCTCCCTGATTTAATCTTACTTGACATCCAAATGCCGAAAAAGAATGGCTTTGAGGTCCTCAAAATTCTACGTGAGAGCCAACACACCGCAGAAATACCTACAATTCTGATTACTGCAATGGGTGAATTCAAGGATGTCGTTCACGGTCTGCAGCTCGGTGCTGATGATTACCTGCGTAAACCCTTTCACCCACAGGAATTGCTGGCACGCGCCAAGAGCAAAATCCGCGAAAGCGAGCTTAAGGGTGATCTACGGCGGCGCACACAAGAGCTAGAAGCATTATTGCGCGTGAGTGAAGAACTCAGCCAACACCTGGAGATGGAAGTTCTACTGGATTTTGTCTTGTTTCTAATTATTGACTTAATCCCCTGCCAGGTCGCTGCTATTTATCGTGTGGATGATGGGCATATCGCTGACGGGCGCATTCGTAACAAAGATGGAAGTGTTGTCGAGCAGCCGATCAACCTGGATGACGCGATACAATGGATTTTGCAGACCAATCAGCCAACCCTCTGGCCGACAGAAAATCATATCAGTGTAGAAAACTACAAAAGTGGTATCATTATCCCGTTACAATACGGCAATACAATCAGCGGTATTCTCACCGTTTTGAACGACCAAAACTACGACACAAGTCATATGCGGCTATTGCATGGTATTGCCCGTCAAACCGCACTTGCGTTACGCAACGCCGAACTTTATGAGATTCAAGCTAACTACGCGCTACACCTGCAAGATATGGTCGCGGAGCGCACCGCAGAACTTGAGTCCGCACAGGAAATGCTGATTAGATCAGAGAAATTAGCATCTGTCGGGCGTCTAGCAGCGAGCGTAGCGCATGAGATTAAAAATCCACTATTCCCCATTCAAATCAACCTCGACGATATGCTTGAGGATCTACGCGACTCTCGCCCTATTCACATTGAAGACATTGAACGGACGTTAGAAAGTGTTCACCGTATCCGCCACATCGTGGAGAACCTACTGGAATTCACAGGCAAACGCCACTCCGGCATAACGGAATTTCAACCAATCAATGTCAATGGCATTATAAACAGTATCATTGAGCTAAACCGCAAGGTATTTGAGCAAGAAGATATTGGGATCAACTTGGAGGTTGATGAATTACCGTACGTTCTCGGTAATAAATATCAAC
>CAKZMO010000265.1 GCA_937128595.1 uncultured cyanobacterium
TTGCTCAGTAGTGATGCCGGTCTGGTCAGCGGCAATCGGCTTGGGATAAATAGTCAGGGTATCAGTGTCCTTCGCAACAACGCGGAAGGTCATCAGCTCGCCTGTGTCTTTCTTATCCATGACGCCGATTGAGTTGATACCAGCGAAGGTAATTACATCACCTACTTGGAAATTAGCACCCTCACCAACACCCAAGGTTACGGAGCCGCGACGGTAGTCGATGTTAGATACAACATCGTTACCCTCATCAACAAAGCCCTGCGGTACCTCGACGACATCAGCAGCAACCGCGCCAGTTGTTGCGTTAGCTCGCGTTGGGATGACCCCCAAGTAGCTTGCCTCAAACGCATCAAACCCAGCGACGCGACGGCCAATACCAGCGGTTCCGTATGCAGATTCAGGACGTCCAGACAGGTCTTCACGAGAAGCCAGATCGCCTGCCATTACTTGATAGGTACGGTCGTTAAAGTAAAACGACATGCCGTCGCCAGTGTAGGCTTGGCGCTCACGCATCAGGGTACGAGCCTCAGCAACGAAGTCGTAACCAATAGAGCCAGATTCGTAGTACAGGGTGCCAGTGTTGGCTACCAAGTCAGCGATACGGCTGTTTTGGTCGCTGGACAGCTTATTGGCAGATGACGTTACGCGGCGGTCCATAAATCCTTGATCGCGCAATTCATCAACACGAAGCTGCACAAAATCGTTGCGAGGATTGGACAGACGCAAAGGATATGCCTGCTCAATAATCTCGGTTTCCTGCCCAGTCAAGTCCCAGCCATCCAGTACAGGAGACTGCTGCTCTACCGGACGCCAGTAGATGTTATTGGCATTCTGCAATGCAGCGCCAGATTCCGCAGTGTCAACCTCGACAGTACGGGCCATAGTGGTGTCTTTCTCAAGCTGCTCGCATACCTTATCAAAGTAGGTTACAAGCGTTTTAGCTGTTTGGTTAGCCATAATCTAAATCCTCAGGTGAGCTTAACACCAAGCTCCCGCGCTTTCTTTCTCAGTGCAACCAGCTTTGTAGGATCGGTCTCTTTGTCGTACTGATCCTGTAACCGCTTGCCTGATACAGTTGCGCCATCCCCTTTCAGGGACTCATCGGGCGGTGGTGCCTTGCTAATACTTTTGCCGTTTTTCGGCTTCAATCGTGTAGCCATGCGAGTCATTTCGGCGATTGCCTTAAACCCATTCGGGTCTTCAGCCAGTAACGCCTTAATCTTACCCATGGCCGTTGTGTTCGTGCCGATGTGGAAAGCTACGCGCTCACCACCATCCCCAACAGAATCAAGCAAATGAATCAACGCACCTTCGATCTTTGTGGCTCCGTCAATCTCATCTGTCGCCCGCTCGATTGCAGAAATAACCCGGCTTTCCGAGATGTTGTTTTCCTGCATGAACTTTGCAGCCCGCCCTGCAAATTGCTCCTTACGTTCATCTAGCTGTCGCTCAAAGTCGCTTTGTTGCCTACGCCGTTGCTCGACTTCCGAGTCAATACGGCGTATCTCACCCATCCATTGTTGATACGCTTGATTGTATTGCTCTGGCGTGTTGATGCCATTTTCATACAATACCGGCACTGGAGGGTAATTGGCATGGGCTGGCTGGGAATGACTGGGCGCTTGCTTTGGCTGAGCGCCAGCAATCTGCGCTTTCATCTTTTCCAGCTCATCCTGAACCTTTTGCAACTCGCTTTGCGCTTCCTGGCGCTTGGCTTTCTCTTTGCGCATCTTGTGGTAGATGGCATCTTTCGGGCTGTATTTCTGCTGGTCGGGGTCTGACTCCCCCTCTAGCTCTAGCTCAAAGTCATCGGATGGCTCTGTTACTTCCGGTTCGTCTTGTTCGTCATCAGCCTTAGTGTCTGGCTCATCGACCTCATTGACATCCTCAACTTCCGGTGCCTTTACTTCCTCTGCCTCGGCTTGTGCTTTCAATTCAGATAAACTCATAGGGTTTAACGCTCCTACTGCGTAAATGTGAAAACCGTCACACTCGGGTATCAGGGTTGCCGCCTGACTCGGATAGGCCTATTGTACCGAAAAACGCAATGATCGCAAAATTATGTTGCAAATTTTGCTGTTGATTAATATTTGGGCGGTGCGATACTGGAAGTACACATGGGAGGGTAAGTTATGATCGAACACAAAAAAGACCAAATGGTTAGTCTGTACCTGATTAAAAAGATTGACGCCCTTGATGAGCGAATATCCCGCATGGAAACAGGTAAATACCACGAAATGATAGATTTGATCGACGACATACATGGCATGACAAAGTGGTGTTTCGATAGGGATGCTGAAAACACATACTCATCTTCAAAGGATTTTGCGATCGCATTTAACATGTGCGTAGATATTTATGAAAAGATAGCTAAATACAAGGGTGATATGTAATGAAAACAACAACTAATGCCGCTCGAAAAATACAAGAAGAAAGTGATGCGGAGCTGCTATAATCACTGCAACCTCTTACTAGCAGGCGTCATAGCCTGCTTTCTGTGCTTTAGCCATTGTGTTTCGCCTTTATTGAGTACTGTGGTTGTATCATTGCTTTGACCGCCTAATAGTCAGCTCACCCTCTGGCACATCAAGCGTTGCCCAAGGTGGCGTAGCCCTGCGCTGCTCCGGCGTGTAGTCTCGCCTAGTCTCTACATTTCTAGCTTCTGCTTCTCCTGCCAAGCGCCGATATGCAGCAAAAGCAGGATCCACCATTGGGTCACCCATCAATCCAGGTGGCCAAACATCTTTGAGTTCACTATTGTCCCTAATCTCATCATCTAGCCAGTGCATCTGGTCCTCCAATTCTGCCTCTATATCGGACGGCTTCATAGAATTTAATTTGTCCGGCGTTATCTTGTCGTCCGGGTTAAATCCATACTTATCGAGCACTGCGTTATGCTTATTAAGAGCAGCTATAAATTCCGTGTCTAGTATTTTTTCTGACGGTAAATCACTAAAATCCAATTGGCTTCCACCCTCAGCAAAACCTTCCCTTCCTTGTACTACATGCTGTAATTCATGGAGCGCAACCTGCCTTCTTAGCTCAGAAGTAGGCCCGGTAGCGGTTATGCTGTTATCATCTAAAGTCTTACCCTCGGGAAACATTGACGGATATATTGATTGATTCATTTCACCCCACGTTTCCGGGTAACTTGATTGTACTTGGTTATGTATCAATCGCTCATGGCCCCTGGGTGCCCTCTCTAGCTGCTCAACTAATGCGCCACTATCATCAATCTCAAACTTCCACTGGCCATCGACATCTTTAAACCAACCAGTCTCGTTCCATATCTTGTCGCGGCTGGCTCCAGATTCCGCTAGCTGCTTGGCGTTATCCAGTGCGTCAAGGTCTGCTGTCTTAGCCCTTACACCTGCAAATATGCCACGCTGACCACTAGCCTGGCCGCCAATATCACCAATTTCGTACTGAGCACCCAATCTACCAGTGCGCCCCGCCGCCCTGACTCCCTTCAAGCCTAGCGCTTCCATTGCCATCGTCGGGACTGAATAAGCCGCTGCTGCCAGTGCGGGTGAGTCTGTGGCGTTGAATGCGGCATCGCCCAACCCTTCGCTTGCACCAGTGAAAGCATCAGCCACGGGCTGCATAAAGCCCTGTAAGCCACTCAATCCTTCCTGACCTGCATGTGTGCGGGGCTGATACGTTAAAGCGTCCTGTGTACGCTGTATGGCACCGGATGAGGCATCGACACCGAAGGGTAAGCCAGCCAAGCCAACCAAACCAGATACAGGCTCCGCAATGGCACCAGATGCCATCGTCAATGCTGGCTCAACGTAGCGCGAAACCTCATTAAGCTGTGAGCGCATTCTGCGCCTCAATTCAGCCAAAGCTCCCCGCTGTGTGCGGCCAAGCATGTTCCGGCTCTCAGCCTGCTCCAATGCCGCCAACCTGACCTGATCAACCATTACTGCATTCTCCCTCCTGCAATGCGGAACAAGTCATCATCGCTCAAGGACTCCATCTGCATGCGAATATTTTCAAGTTCTTGCGCTTCTGTCTCAGCCATTGTCTTTGCTACATCAACGCCTGCCTTCTGAGCATCAGTTTCAACTTTCATACGCTTTGTCATGGCTTCGTATAGCTTAATCTGTGTGTTCTGCTGGTCGTTCTGAGCACCATATTGGGCGTCCATTTGATCAGCCTTAGCCTTTTCCATTTCAGCCATAGCCATCAATGTATTAGCGTCTGGCTGCTGGCTTTGCTGCGCCTGTTGTGCCTGTTGTGCCTCAGCCAGCATCTGTTTCTCTTCGTCTGTGTCCGGATCCATCATGCCTTGTAGAATCAACTGCTTACGGGCGTAATCACGAAGGTGAGCCATCTT
>CAKZMO010000266.1 GCA_937128595.1 uncultured cyanobacterium
CTGGCTTGGCTCCTCAGTCGAGGGTGCAGTTGGAGTGGTATCAGGAGTCGTCGGTTCGACTTGGGAGGTCGTGTCAGGTAGGACGGGCGTCTCATTATTTGAAGAGATCATCCACCAGGCGGTGCCGCTGCCTGCCGCCAAGACCACCGCCGACACTGCCGCAATTAGGCTCAGTGGAAGACGACGAGACGACTGATGAGTTTCCATCGGCTGTTGATCGTGCATAATCTTTTTCTCCTCAAATAGCTGACGATGCGACTCTTGAATGGGCGGTTTGTAAAGGTTGGCTTCAGAGCTACGTTCATCCTACGCAGTTCGACGCTTTGTTGATAGACAACAGGGTTCACTCCTCAAACTGGCTCACAGGAAAGATGGTAGGGCGAAAGGTAGAATTCAGTGGATTCAGTAGGTTGGGTTAAGCGATCGCAAACCCAACGAGAGAATTAGTATCTACTCCGTCTCGCTCTTTTAGCTGTGCCGTCCCACTAGGACGTTTTTGAGACTCTTGTTACCCATAGGTAAGACTTAATCTTCCGCGTCGAGAATCTCTGCCTCTGGCGCAAGCTCAACAAACGCCACAATCTGCACCCGTTCTTCCTCTATCTTCAATTCTAGGAGGCGAGCTGTGATTCCGGTTAATTCTAGATTGCGAAGCGTAAACTCTCGGCTCACCCCCTCCAAAAGAGCCTCCAGCAACCCAGCGGGAAACGCTTCCCCGTTGGCAACAAGTTCAGGCTCAGAGAACTGGAACTGATAGCCGTTGGCGATCGCCACTCCTAGCCCCAGCCGAATCGCCAGTTCTTCCCCGGTGCCCTGTTCACGGAGCTGTGTCTCAAGCTGCACCCGTCCTGGTTGCGGAACTGTGAATCTTGCCTCTACCACGTCTGACCGATTGAGGCCGCCGATGGTTCCTTCGCCTAAGACATTCAAGCTCAAGTCCTGTAAGGACTGTGTCACGCTGGGAGACTGGAGGGCTTGATTAATGTCTGCCGTCGTCAGCCCTAGCCGCACCACTGCCCGCAGAGGCTGATCTAGACCGACATTGCCGTTTCTCAACTGGTTGATATCAAGATCGATCGCATCGGTTTCGAGATCCAGGTGGTCAATTCTCACACCGTCCTGGAGCACAATTCCCCGTCCGGCAATTCTCACTTGGTCAATCTGACCTGCGAGAAACTGGTGAGTCGGAATGGCATCTATCCGAACAGCAAGCACTTCGGCATCGTGGATCTGGCTGCGAAGGCTCTGTTTCGCAATTTCTTGAACGCCAACTCCTGGTGTAGAGAAGAGTCCGGTTAGACTTGCTAGAAAAATCGTAATCCAGTTCACGGCGCTTCCTAACGGTCTCCCTTTTGATCGCTTTGTCCCATACGATAGCGCTCTAGTCGGCTCATGGCGAGTGATAGACTCAGCTTCATGCGCTGAAACGCCTCTGCGAGACGACCCACTTCGTCTTTTGTTGTCACTTCAAACTCGGCTTCCATGTCGCCTGTGCTGACGGCTTCGGCCACCTGCGCCATTTTGTTGATGGGGCGAATGACGAACTGTTTCAGCCACAGATTCACAAGAAAGATGGCGGTGGCAAAAGCGATCGCCACAATTCCCATAATCATTACAAACGACTGTCGCGCATCTTGACGCACATCATCGGCAGGCACTGAAATCACCTGCGCCCCAATGATTGCGCCGAGCTTCCAGCCAAAACCGTTGCGATCGCCATATTGAGCAATCATCGTGGCGGGTGCATCACTGGGTACGCCGTGACACTGGAGGCAGCTTTGTTCGGTCATGCTAATGGGACGAGCAATGTAGTAGACATCGCCGGACAGAGTGTTGCGAAAGCCGTTAATCTCGTCCAGACTTTCTCGACGGCGAAATCCCTCAATCAGCCCAAACTCGAAGTCATCGGCTTTGTCTCGCGGATTGGTGGGATTGACCACCGCTTCTTTGTAGAAAAAGCTTTGATAGCCTTCGCTGGTGCGAAGATGCTCAAACACCTCCCGCGCCGAGTAGGCCGGAACCGTTTCGGGCAAAAATTCGATGTCGAGGCGATCGACGAGTTCTGGGTTGATTTCGGTGCTGGTGTAATGGCGCACCGAGTTCATGGTTTCCATCAGCATGAGAGCCTTATTGGACACCATCTCTTGAGAACTGTAGTCAAGCACCTTAGCGAGAGCGATGCCGCTCATGGCTGTACCCATGAGAAAAATTGCGATGAGAAGAGCTGTAAATTTTTGAGCCAGCTTTAGATTTTTCAGGAACATAACCCCAGTACTTACCCTAAAGAACGTAAAGTCAGACCAAATGAATGTGGAAGGGGCAACTCAACGTCGTCATGACGCTGGCGACAGAGACAACATCTCGCTCGGTCGTTCTACTTGTGACGATTGATATTCAGACTCGTGAACCGATAGATGACTCACACGTCTTGTAAATCTTGTCCGTTCCTTGCAACCTGATGAGGCTCTGCCCGTGGCGATCGCCCACAATCTCAAAACGGAATGTGCGAGAAGGATTGGACGACGTTTTATTTTAGGCAAGCCATACTTCAAATTTTACGAGTTATTGATAATTGCTAGCTGAGATAACGATGAGTGGCAATTACAAGTCTCATCACGTTTCACCTATCACACGTTCGGATTTCTCACGTTCTTTGTTGTAACTACGCAATGGGTATTCCGAATTCCGTTCACTCTTGCGGGTTCTTTATAATCTATGGAGTTCTTAGCGGTGTGGCGATCGCGCAAAGGGAAAGGAGAGATCAGAAAGATAACTTTTGAACCAGATCGGCAACAGAAAGCGTAAAACCAGGAATGACATCACTGGAATCAAACAGGGTTCCAAGATTTTGGAGGAGAACACATCCACCCAACACGATCATCAACGTGCTACAAACATTGACCATGCAATGCTCCTGGATTTCCCATGTCAATTAATTCTCCATTGACAATCTCATAGCGATGCCCGTCCTGAGGCAATGCCATGAATTCGTCATCTGTCCAGACTTTCTTTTCAGTCTTTGATTTAGTTGCAATAGACACGAATAGCCTCTAGCCCAAATGCATTTAGAGTGAGGCTCCTGAGATTTCATTTCAAGGTTTTCGACCAAAGGTTTTAGACTAAAGGCTATTGAGGGCGATCGCTCGTTGATATTGACTGGTATGAATTGACTGATATGATTCGTATCCGTTGAAGTTGTGTTGTCGTAAAAGGAATCGGAACCATGCGCCTGTCTCAGATGCTCTTTGTCACCCTGCGAGAAGATCCGGCAGAGGCAGAAATTCCAAGCCACAAGCTATTGGTGCGAGCCGGATACATTCGGCGGGTCGGCAGTGGCGTCTATGTCTACTTACCCTTCATGTGGCGGGTACTGCAAAAGGTCTCTCAGATCGTGCGCGAAGAAATGAACGCGACGGGCGCTCAGGAATGTCTGTTGACCCAGCTTCAGCCTGCGGAGCTGTGGCAAGAGTCAGGCCGATGGGACACCTACACCAAGGCCGAAGGCATCATGTTTGCCTTAGAAGATCGCCAAGGTCGCCAGCTCGGACTCGGCCCCACCCACGAAGAGGTGATCACCACCGTTGCGCGAGACATGATTCGCTCTTATCGACAGCTTCCCTTGAACCTGTACCAAATTCAGACCAAGTTTCGCGACGAAATTCGGCCTCGATTTGGACTGATGCGGGGACGCGAGTTCATCATGAAAGACGCCTACTCCTTCCACGTGGATGAGGCCAGCCTCAAAGAGACCTATCACGACATGCACGATGCCTACTGCAACATTTTGCGGCGCAGCGGCCTAGAGTTTCGGGCGGTGGATGCAGATTCTGGGGCGATCGGCGGTTCTGGTTCTCAAGAGTTTATGGTGCTGGCAGAGGCTGGGGAAGACGAAGTCCTTTATACCGACGACGGCCAATATGCGGCCAATGTCGAAAAGGCTCTGTCGCTGCCACCTGATGCGGTTCCGTCTCAGTTCACCACCTTTGAAAAACGAGAAACACCCAACACTCCCACCATTGCCTCTCTCGCTAAGTTTCTCGACTGTTCACCGACGCAGATCGTGAAAAATGTGCTGTATCAAGTTACCTACGACAACGGCATGGATGTGTTGGTGCTGGTCAACATTCGGGGCGATCAGGATGTCAACGAAACTAAGTTATTCAACGAATTGACCCAGTGCGCCGCAGATTACGGAGGAAAAGCGGTGATTGGTCTAGAAGTTCCTGATGCGGAAGCTCAGGCCAAATGGGCGACAAAACAATTGCCGCTGGGCTATATCGCCCCCAATCTAGAAGACAGCTACATCCAAGGCAGCGAGACACTTGCACCCAATTTTCTACGGCTCATAGACAAAACCGCTGTCGATCTGGAGAACTTCATCACCGGATCAAACGAGTCCGGCTACCATGTGGTTGGAGCTAACTGGGGCCGCGAGTTCGAGCAACCTAGCCGCGTCGTTGATGTGCGCACGTCGATGGTGGGCGATCGCGCACTGCACGATCCAACTCAGACTCTAAAATCCGCCCGTGGCATTGAAATCGGTCACATCTTCCAGCTCGGCACCAAATATTCCATCGCTATGAACGCGACCTACACCAGCGAACAGGGCGAAGAAAATCCGCTCTACATGGGCTGCTATGGCGTAGGAGTATCGCGGTTGGCTCAGGCCGCAGTGGAACAGTCTTACGACAAAGACGGCATTATCTGGCCTGTGGCGATCGCCCCCTATCATGCCATTGTCATCATCCCCAATCTGAGCGATGTGGAACAGGTAAGAGCCGCCGAAGCTATTTACAACGAACTCAACGCGGCTGGGGTCGAAACCTTGCTGGATGACCGCAACGAGCGGGCAGGAGTTAAGTTCAAAGACGCAGATCTGGTTGGCATTCCGTTTCGGATTGTGACCGGGCGATCGCTCAAAAACGGAAACGTCGAAGTCGTGAAGCGTGCCGGACATGAAGCCCAAGAAATTGGCTTGACTGAGGTTGTGGCAGCGGTTAAAGGATGGGTTGACGAGGCGCTCCAGGCTTAGCGCTTGGAGACACGACGGCGATCGCTCGATGGATTTCTTGAGATTCAAGGCGATCGCCGTCATGTTTCAGTCTCACGTCCCCAATGCAATTCCCAGTACCAGGATGTGCTCAGCACGGCGGACTGAGAAGCGTCAGCTCAAGCTGCTTTTTACTGGGTCGCTAGAAAAACTCCAATAACTAGCAACAGCGTGCCTAGTCCCTTTTTCAGGGTAATCGGCTCTTGTGGCGAGGCAAGTAATCCAAAATGGCTCACGATTAGCGCCATCAAAACTTGTCCAGCTACAAACAAAACAAAAAACCGTCCCGCCCCTAATTTTGGAATCAAAAAAGTAGAACCCAGAATCAAAAACGCACTAATAAATCCACTTAAGTAGAGATATTTTGGCACAGTTCGAAATTGTGCGATCGCCCCAAGATTGCCTGTAAGTGAGAATAGAAAGAGCGTGGTAATTGTTCCTAAAAGATAGAAAGGAATATTGGCTAATAGAGCAGAGCCAACATATTTGGCAACAACGCCATTCATTGGTAGATAGATGGATGTAATCATGCCCATCGCAAAAGCCACAAGCCAAAACAATAGGGATGGCGTTGACATTGAGAACCCCTCAAAAAAATGGCTGAGCTATTTGATTGCGCGATCGCTTTTTCTTAGTCGAAATTACGAGTCATAATACCGTCGCTCTAGCCAAGAGCGCACCTCTGACTCAGTTGTGAACAGATGCTGTTTGCGAGATACCGGATCAGAAACCACATAGTAAGGGGAGCCTTGGCGATCGCGCCGCTGTTCAATCACGGGATCAGACGTGCCGTAGGCAAGCTTGGCGAGTCGAGCCAACAGCGCGTTGGGTGATGTTGCGTCTAGCACGCGTTGCCATAGTCGGCCTATCCAAGACGACCGTGGTGTTGCCTGATAACCGTCAAACACAATCAGGTCAGATGAGGAGCGTGGAGAATTCATGGCGGTGACCTCGTTTGGGGAATGCAGCGTGAGCAACGTCGTGAAACAAGCTGCTGTTTAGAAGCTTCAATTTCTAAAAGTTGAACGCTTAATTGAACTGAAAGTTGAACGCTTAATTGAATTTTCCTCAATTTTTCTTGACCAGAACAGAGCCAATGACTGTAGATTGTTACGTGAACAGTTCGGATATTTTCAACTGTTCTGGTCATATTTTTGATGAATTGTTTTTCTCAACGGTTTTCGCTCGATTCAACTTTGAATTCAGGCTGTTTCTCTGTCATGGATCTTGCGAACTCTCCTCGACTCCCTTCTTCTCTGAGGTTTAACCTATGAAAACTTTGCAAATGACGGTTTCTCCCCTCGATGCGGCTTCAGAGAAGAGTCTCTATGAACAAGTTGCCGATCGCCTCCATGGCCTAATTCAAAACGGCACTTTGAAACCGGGCGATCGCCTACCCTCGGTGCGGAAGCTAAAGCAACAGTTGTCAATCAGCATGTCTACGGTGCTGGAAGCTTATCGGTTGCTGGAAGATCGGGGCGTTGTTTCGGCTCGGCCCCAATCAGGCTATTACGTGAAATCGACTGCTCTCGATCTGCTCGATGAACCCAGCAAATCATCACCTCCGCGTCAGGTCTGTGACGTAGACTCCTCGCTAACCTTTCGAGTGATCCGAGCGATCAATGATCCAAACATGGTGCAGTTGGGGCCTGCGGTGCAGTGCATGGAAAATTTTCCTCTCAACACCATGAATCGCCTCATGGGGCAGGTGTTGCGGGCAAATCCAGAATTAGTCCATAGCTACGGAACCGTTCCAGGCTGTGAAGAGCTGCGTCGAGAAGTTGCGAAGCGCATGCTGAATGCAGGTTGCTCTGTGTCTTCCGATGAAATTGTTGTCACCACAGGAACCACAGAATCCATCTATCTGGCACTACGAGCAGCCACACAACCAGGATGTACCGTCATTATCGAGTCTCCCACCTATTACTCGGCGCTAGAGGTGCTTGACTCCATTGGCTTAAAAGCGTTGGAGCTGCCCACAGATCCTCGTCAGGGCATGTGTCTAGATGCGTTGGAAACCGTTCTCAAATCGGGACAGGCAAAAGTTTGCTTGCTTGTCTCCAATTACAGCAATCCCCTCGGTAGCTGCATGAGCGATCGCAAGAAAAAAGCCATTGTCGAATTGCTCAATCGCTACGATGCATATCTCATTGAAGATGATGTCTATGGGGACTTGGGGTTTAGTGGCGATCGCCCCAAAGCCATCAAAGCCTTCGACACCGAAAACCGCGTACTCTACTGTTCGTCAATCAGTAAAACCCTATCGCCCGGTCTGCGCGTAGGTTGGTGCTTGCCTGGGTGCTATCAGCCTCGGGTCGAGCGGCTCAAAGTTGTGACGAACAACATGACTGCCGTGGCTCCCCAACTAGCCGTAGCAGCTTTCTTTGCCAACGGCGGCTACGATCGCCATGTCCGGCAGCTACGACGGACTTACCACAGCCGGATGGAACGGATGCGGCAGGCCATTCAAGACTATTTCCCAGCGGAAACTCGGGTCACGCGTCCCCAAGGAGGCCATGTGCTCTGGGTCGAAATTCCGGGCAAGTTTGACGCCGATGAACTGTTTGAAGAGGCCATTCGCAATCAGATCAGCATTGCACCGGGTTCCATCTTCTCCGCATCAAACACCTTCCACAACTGCTTTCGGCTTAATTCAGGTCTGGCTTGGTCAGAAAGAGTCGACCAGGCGATGCAAACTCTAGGACGACTGATTAAAAAACAAATGGCACGCCGCATTTTGGCCGAAGACTAGCTGACTGGTAGTGACTCGATTGGAGGAATAAAATCTGGCGCTCCATTCAGGTCTTGGTGGAACTGAAGAAAAAGATGTCGGCAACGGCTCATGCTCTTGGCTGATATCGTGTTTTACTGAAAAACAGCAGTTTGGGAAATGGGCAAAGGACGACATGGACAACATCAGCATCGGCATTATCGGCGGCAGCGGTCTCTACAAAATGGATGCCCTCAAGGATGTCGAAGAGAGACAGGTCAACACGCCCTTTGGTTCTCCTTCGGATGCCATTATTACAGGAACCCTTGATGGAGCACGAGTCGCATTTTTGGCTCGCCACGGCAGAGGTCATCGCTTGCTTCCTTCGGAGTTGCCTTTTCGTGCCAACATCTATGCGATGAAGTCTCTTGGAGTCCGCTATCTGATCTCTGCTTCAGCGGTCGGCTCTCTTCAAGAAGCCGCGAAGCCTTTGGATATGGTGATTCCTGATCAGTTTATCGATCGCACAAAACACCGCGAATCCACCTTCTTTGGTGAAGGCATTGTGGCTCATATCGGATTTGCTGATCCCATCTGCGGCAATTTGGCGAGTGTGCTGGGAGAGGCGATCGCCAACCTCAACTTAGCCGAAGTGGATCTCCATCGAGGCGGCACATACGTCTGCATGGAAGGGCCAGCTTTCTCTACCAAAGCCGAATCCAATCTCTATCGCAGTTGGGGCGCAACGGTCATCGGCATGACCAATCTCCCGGAAGCCAAGCTGGCGCGAGAGGCAGAGATGGCCTACGCGACACTGGCTTTGGTCACAGACTACGATTGCTGGCACCCCGATCACGACAGCGTCACCGTTGAAATGGTGATTGGCAATCTGATGAAGAACGCCGAAAATGCCCAAAAAGTAATTCGAGAAACGGTACGCCGCATCACCGAAAATCCACCAGAGTCAGAAGCTCATACCGCCCTGAAGTTTGCGATTTTAACCCAACTCGACCAGGCTCCAGCCGCAACCAAGCAAAAGCTAAAAGCGATCCTCAAGCCTTATGTTTGAAGCAGTGAACATGCTCATTTCACTCAACGGATATTTGAATAATTAAAGAGTCGTCAATGTTGCTTCAGATTCCCTAAGTAGATGGACATCATTAAACGATGCTGTAGGGTGTGTTGCGGCGACAGCCCAACGCACCGTCTCATAGGGTTTTGTGCGTTACGGCTGCGCCTAACGACACCCT
>CAKZMO010000267.1 GCA_937128595.1 uncultured cyanobacterium
GGTGCGCGGCTTCTCCATCAACTATTGGTTTTATATCAGCGCGTAGCACTATAAAGTGAATGAGTTGAGTTGTGATGAGAGCAGAGAGAGTGAATTCACTATGACTTTATGTTGTTCACTTCGGCAAAGATAAGCAAGGTCTCCCCATGCAAGCTTCCAATCGCGACCTAGAAATGCCTTGGATATCAGACCAGAATTCAAATTCATAAGCATCCCCGACTGATAACCTAAAACATTTATGGAGCTTCCGCAGTCTGGCGTGAAACAGCGATAGTCTGCACAGAGACAAAGGTGCAGGAATGGGTGTGATGCGGGCTACGCTGAGACAAGCCAACGCTACGCTCCCAAGCCCCACCATCCCTTCACATATCTAGTGTTGCAACAGGAAATTGAGGATGAAGCGAACGGTTGAAGTGTTATCTGACAAAGCCGCACTCGTGGAGCGATCGCTCCAGATTGTCGTAGAGCAGCTTAAGTCAGCGATCGCAGAACGAGGATTCTGTACGATTGCTCTTGCTGGGGGCAGCACGCCCAAGCCTTTGTATGAGGCGATCGCCAAACAAGATTTGCCCTGGGACAAAACTCACGTCTTTTGGGGAGATGAGCGCTATGTATCTGCCGACCACGCCAACAGCAACGAGGGCATGGCCCGCAAGGCATGGCTGAGCCATGTAGATATTCCTGCTAGAAACGTTCACCCCATGCCAACTCATCAGCCGGAACCTAGTGACTCTGCGGTTCAGTATGAGCAAGAAATCCAAGCTTTTTTTAAGACACAGCCCGGAGAACTTCCCAAATTTGATGTCATTTTGTTGGGCACAGGCGACGACGGGCATACCGCATCCCTCTTTCCCCATACCGATGCGCTAAACGTGAGCGATCGCCTCGTCACCGTTGGCAATAAAGACGGACAACCTCGAATTACCCTCACAGCACCGCTGATCAACCAAGCTCGCTGTGTGCTGTTTTTGGTGGCAGGAGCCAACAAGCAAGATGCCTTAGCGCATATCTTTGCGGAAGAGGACGACAATCAACAGTATCCCGCTCGGATGATTCAGCCCGAAGGCGAATTAATCTGGCTGCTCGACCGGGCCGCTGGAGAGAAGTTAGACGCTTGAGGCTACGCCTCCTCTTTTGGCGGCACACTGACAATGCGGATTTCGGACACGAAGGAACTGGTGTCAAAGCTATCAGGTCGCTTGACGATGCTCGTCCGTAGGCGCAGGTTATCGCTGACAAACCATAGTCTCTCTTCCGTCTCTAAACCATCATGGTTAGACGACAAGCTGAGGATGTCCTGATCGTCGAGCACATAGTGAACAGTTGATGAAAAGGGCTGAGGCTTAATGGTGTAGCGCAGCAGCGTGCCTTGATTCGGCTGACCTGAGGCGATCGCCACTAGAGTCGTCAGCCCCATTTGCTTTGAAGGCTCTGCTCCTAAAAAGCCTTCCCATTTCACCTGCATTCCACAAACAGCCTGACTGGAATCTACCCCATGCGTTTCGCAGACCTGCTGCACAGTGGCATCTGTTGGTTCTAGCAGGTCGATAAACACGTCTGACTTGCCCCACTCAGACTGGCTGTAGTTGAGGTGCTGGCTGGTGCGCTGCGAAAACCATTTACCGCAGCTTTTTTCAAAAAAGGCTCTGATATCCATAGGATGCGTAAGTGACAGATCGGGCTTGATGAGAAACGACAACGTTTGCTCTAAGCGAAACATTCTTCATTCTAAAGAGTTGTGTGTCACCCAGATAGACTTTGAGTTGAAAAACCCAATTCTCCAAATGGTTTCTTAGCGGTTTGTAACGACCGTCGTAATGGTTCGCAAAAGGCGAAACGCTCGATGATAAGCTAACGAGTGGACTTTTTACGGTTTTCATAACAAGGACTTTTTGAAATGGTTGGTTCATCCCAGGTTCCTTTGCTTTTGCGAGCCGCCCGTGGCGAGAAGCTTGACCGTCCTCCGGTATGGATGATGCGTCAAGCAGGGCGCTATATGAAAGCCTATCGGGATCTACGTGAGAAGTATCCTTCATTTCGAGAGCGTTCTGAAATTCCAGAAGTGGCAGTTGAAGTGTCGCTTCAGCCATGGCGAGCCTTTCGTCCTGACGGGGTGATTTTGTTTTCCGATATTGTCACACCTCTGCCGGGAATGGGCATCGGCATGGACATTGCAGAGGGCAAGGGGCCAATCATTGACAACCCGATTCGCACCCAGGCACAGGTTGATGCCTTGCGGACGCTTGAACCTGACGAGTCGCTCCCCTTTATTCGCACGATCCTCCAGGCGTTGCGGGATGAGGTCAAAAATGAGTCTACGGTCTTGGGGTTTGTGGGCGCGCCTTGGACATTGGCGGCTTATGCTGTTGAGGGCAAAGGCTCAAAGACCTATTCTGTGATTAAGAATATGGCGTTTACGGAGCCAGCGCTTCTTCATGACTTTTTGGGGAAACTGGCTGATTCTATTGCAATCTACGTGCGCCACCAGATTGATTGTGGCGCTCAGGTCGTGCAGATGTTTGACTCGTGGGCGGGTCAGCTTTCGCCCCAAGACTACGAGACCTTTGCCCTGCCGTACCAAAAGCGGGTGTTTGAGCAGGTTCGCCAGACTCATCCCGAAACGCCTTTGATTCTGCTAATTTCCGGCAGTGCTGGGTTGCTAGAGCGGATGAAGATGGCTGAGCCTGATATCATCAGCGTTGATTGGACGGTGGACATGGCCGATGCGCGACGACGGTTAGGTGCCGATATGAAGGTGCAGGGCAATCTTGATCCGGGTGTGCTGTATGGCTCTCACAGCTTTATTCGCGATCGCATTCTCGACACGATTCGCAAAGCAGGCCATCAGGGACATATCTTGAATCTGGGACACGGCGTTCTCAAAGACACGCCTGAAGACAACGTCAGGTTCTTCTTTGAGACGGCGAAACAAGCTGACGAGTTGCTTGCTGTTCACGCCTGAGGCGTTGATATCTGATGGAAGGCGATCGCCAACGTATTTTTATCACCGGAGCAAGTGGTTGCATCGGGCAATACATTGTGGAAACTCTGGTGCAGTCCACTGACCATGAGCTGTTTTTGCTGGTGCGAGATCCGGACAAGTTGCAGGTTGATTGTTCGGCACGTCCAGGAATCCATCTCATTCACGATGACCTGCGACGCATCGATCGCCATGACAATTTGCTGCAAACCATCGACACGGCAATCCTCACAGCAGCAGCTTGGGGAGACCCAGCGCTTACCTTTGATATCAATGTCAGCAAAACGATTCAATTGATGAATTTGCTTGACCCCGATCGATGTCGGCAGGTTATCTATTTCTCAACCGCCAGTTTGTTGGGGAATGACAATCGCTTGCTCAAAGAAGCAGGCGAAATTGGCACAGATTACATCCGCAGCAAATATATCTGCCACGAGCAACTCGCACGGTTGGCGATCGCCCCTAAAATTACAACGGTTTACCCCACTCTTGTCTTTGGCGGAGATGGACAAAAGCCCTATTCTCACCTTTCTGCAGGATTAGGCGAAGTGACAAAGTGGCTATGGCTGGCTCGGTTTTTCCGAGTCGATGGTAGCTTTCATTGGGTTCACGCAGAAGACATTGCCCGAGTCGTCGGATATCTGGTAGACCATCCTCCCACAGCAGAGGAATCTCGCAATCTCGTTTTAGGCAACTCTGACATTACAGTGAACCAGGCAATTCGAGCCTTGTGTCGCTATTTTAAGTTGCCAGTCTATGTGCAGTTTCCATTACTGCCCGTTGCCGACCTCATCATTCAGCTTTTCCGCATCCAGATGGATACCTGGGATCGGTTCTGTATGAGCTATCGACATTTCCGCTATCAAGCCCCTGTAAATCCAGCGACCTACGGACTCCCTGTATACTGCGAAACCCTTGCCGATTTGATGAAAGTCCACGGCCTCAGCCCTACAGACCCGTAGGTGTATAGTGCTACGCGCTGATATAAAACCAATCGTTGATGGAGAAGCCGCGCGGTGCGCGGCTCCTCCATCAACTTCTGTCCTAACCTATCTGCGCATTGCCATATCACGCTGTGATGTCCTCTTCAAGCGAAGCGCTCCAGTTTGGTGGGGTTAAGCATTAGCGAACCCAACGAAAAGATCGACACTGTTGGGTTTTCTTGCTTAGAGACGCTGCGCCTTGGCGAAGCCTGTCTATTGGACGAATGTGACCTCAACCAACCTGCTCTATCCTATTGTTTTAGCGGTGTCGTGCCAGTGCAATGCCCCCATAAAAAACGTTCTTGAAACAGTCCTATTCCAAAATTCTGACGCCAACAACAGTCGTGTTAAAGCGATAGGTCAATCCTTCCAATTCCATCTGCGTGCCGATTTTGACCTTGTTTCCGCCAAACACTGCACTGTCATTGGTAATTTGGGCGTTTCCTGCCAACGTGATTAGCATGTCAATCGTGTAGTCCATCTCGGGACGAGGATCAGGAATCGGCTCAAGAGAACCGTCAGGTTGAGGAGTAGCCACCGTTCGTGGTAGCTCTATCACCGATTTCACATCAACGCTACCGAAGGGTTGGTTGCGAATGATGATATCTGTTGTGCCTTCTTCTTCAAACGTTTCGACTAAAGCTTTCGGGTCAGCAACCGTTAGCCCTCGCACCATCACGTCCACTTCGACGGGCTGAATAGTCGCGCCGACCTGAGCAACTGAACCTGACTCACCGGGTACGACAAAAATTCCGATGATGACTGCCAGTGAAACGAGAACTGCGCCAATATCTACAATGCTGAATCGACCAAAGAGGCGACCCCGTGAGTCCAAAATGTTCATACGCAACTTGTTTGCAATGTATCTCGCAACGTCTTACGGATTTGAAATAGAGACCTAGATGACCCGTCAAAGTTCAATTCAGTCTCCGCAGATGCCAGATTAGCACGCTACCTCAAATCAAAGATCAAGACGACAGCAATCTTTGAAAGGTTTCTCGTATCGTTCCGCCCAGGCATGACCATTGGCAAAAGTAATGTACTTTCAATAATGGAAGCCACATACTTTATGGTCAGTGGGCTGTCTATACATTAATCACTTAAATTCGCCAGGAACTGACGATGCGCATCGAGCGAGAGCGAGAGATATATTTATGTGATTCCCCACCACGAAATCAACCGCCTCAATGCCGCAGCAAGCGCTTCAAGTCAAAGTTGACCAGCAACGACGAGAGCAAGAGGTCGCAAGCATCACCCAGAGCACCTATTTTCAGTCCATTAAGTTTTCAGTCCATCAAAGAAGAAGTCGATCAGGTCAACACGGTTCGTCTTCAGGTGAAATGGGGCGCAAAGTGATAGGGGTTCGATCGTTTGAGCTGCCAAGACTTCACATATTGCACAGGAGAAGGGCGAATCGCTAGGGTTGGGAAATTGTCTTCAGAGTTTTGGGGAGCGTGGAGCACACCCCACGCATCGAGAGCAAGCATCGTGCGATCGCTCTCATATTGACCTGTTCCGGAACTTCAGCAAGACTAGGATATGCTTTGATACCCAAAACGCTAGATCGTTTGGGATTTATAGGAAAAACTGCACCGCCAAATTGGTGACTAATCAGACTCCACAACAGCGTGCGCCCCACGCTACCCGGTTTCTCGCTGGCTCCAATGACGGCGACGTTACGAGGCTGAAAAATTGGCGTTGCACAGCATGAAATGATGCGGAAAGATTCAACTCATGGATAACCTGCTGTAGGGGCATCGCAATGCGATGCCCCTACCAAAATCATTCTTCGAATGTGTAACGCCAAAAAATCGCATCTAGAGGATGAGCCGAGCCACCGCGCAACACATCGGAGGAGAAGTGGTGGCTATCTGGACGAAGTGGACTCAAGATTGAAGTCACAACAAAAACCGTGAGCAGAGGATACCGTTTCAAAGAATCTTCAAAGAGGAATTCAATACATGTATTCAAGTAATGGAAGTCTTCTATAGCAAAGATGAATTAAAATATCGATCAAAGCCACACTCAAGAACTAGATTAGGCTTATAGTGCTACGCGCTGATATAAAACCAATAGTTAATGGAGAAGCCGCGCGGTGCGTGGCTTCTCCATTAACATCTGTCCTAACCTATCTGCGCATTGCTTTATTTTGCAGCAATCACTCAACGTCACGGCCTAATCCTAGAAAATATATTTTTAGTGTTCTCATCTTTTAGATAACTCTTAAGAGACAAATCCCTTAAGAAGTTATTAAGATGCGCTATTAGCATTAGCAAGAATCTTAAATCATTCGTAAATCAAGCTAAACTCAAATTCGTGCATCCAATCGACTTTCTACAAGTCATGAGACAATTACAAAACTGTGTTTGTGAAGCTGAAAATTTTGTAAGATTGCTCTAAGTGTCTTGATCTCGAAAGCAGAACTTAAAATCTGGATTTTCCTTGTTTTTTGTAAACAATTTCCTTCAAGGCATTCCGTAGCTCATAAACTGAGGATAGAAGTAATGCCAGAGCCTGAACACCTCAATATATCAGGCGATCGCTCTTTTATTATCACCACGAAAGTCATTTGTCTCTGACAATTTGCAATCGCTCTATCGTCTAAAGTTATTGCGTATCATGGCATTGATGGAGGCTAAATTTTGTGAAAGTTTCGCACACATAAATCTCGAGTATTTAGATGTGTCTATTCACAAAACGACTGCTCATATCGGCATCAAGTAAGACTTGGGACAAATTAACAAACGTGTTAATGACGAATATAATTTTCAACCAGTAGTGTTCCATCCATCAGTTCCGTATTTCGCTATGAACTCAGTCCTTGAGATGAACATCGAGCTGCAGAAATAAAACAAAGTTGAGTCATAGAAAAATCTACTGGTGCTATCGAATTGACAATACCTTCTGAAGCAATGGAGAGGCTTTATAGAAATGCAATCGGTTGTAGTGAACAATATCCAAACCCTTGAAGCTCTGATTGAGAACGTCAAGTCTGCTCAACAACAATATGCAAAATTTACTCAGGAGCAAGTCGATCGCATCTTCAAGCAAGCAGCGTTAGCTGCCAATGCCGCTCGCATTCCTCTCGCGAAACTGGCGGCTGAAGAAACAGGCATGGGTATTGTGGAAGACAAAGTGATCAAAAACCACTTTGCATCTGAATTTATCTACAACAAATATAGGAACGAGAAAACTTGTGGCGTTGTTGAAGAAGACTTATCCTACGGGTTTCAGAAGATT
>CAKZMO010000268.1 GCA_937128595.1 uncultured cyanobacterium
CGTTGCACATTCGAAGAATGATTTTGGTAGGGGCATCGCAATGCGATGCCCCTACCGCAGGTCATCCATGAGTTGAATCTTTCCGCATCATTCCTGCTGTGCAACGCCAAGAAATCGTATGCAGAGATTTTCGAGCAGTCTCTGAAACATGACGAACGGCTTCTCCAATAATGGTAAGCCGCCGAATCACAACATCTGACAATCTGACAACACATTCAGATACTTTTTGTTCACTTTCAAGATCTTGGGCAACTATTTGTCTTGCGATCGCCCTGAGACTGGTTCACTCGGAACTGCAAATCGATTGGGACGAATCTGAGATCCGAAACGTTGAGCAAAGGCTTGAGTTAACTCGGCTCCAAAAAACAAAATCTGTGCCGAATAAAACACCCACACTAATAGCACAATGACTGACCCAGCTGCGCCGTAGGTAGAGCTGAAACTGCTATTGCCTAAATACAAACCGATCAAAAACTTGCCGAGAGAAAACAGTAGGGACGTAACCACTGCCCCAAACCAAACATCGCCCCATTCAATGACAACGTCAGGCAAGTACTTGAACATCAAGGCAAACAAAACCGTTGTGAGAGCTAGCGATATCGCGAAGTTGAGGATTTGCACGAGAGAGTCTAGCCCCGGTGCAATGTTTTGAAAGTAGGCTGATAAGCCTGCTGCTACTGAACTTAGAACCAAAGACACCAGCAACAAAAAGCCGATAACTAGGATCAAGCTGAATGATAAAGCCCGTTTACGGACGAGATTTTTCAAACCCATGTCGGCTCGCGCCTCCACATTCCATAACGTATTAAGTGCGGTTTGAAGCTGCACTAACACTCCGGTTGCACCCACCAGCAACAACACGATACTAATGATGGACGCTACCCAGCCTGACTGTTGCCCTGGGCGATTGGCATTATCTAACACGGTGCCGAGAAAATCTGCGCCTGATGCTCCCAAAAGCGATTGAGCTTGCCCCATCAGCTGATCACGCACAGCAGCACTGTCGAAAAAGAGGCCGGCGATCGCAATCACCAAAATCAACAATGGTGCAATAGAAAACAGCGTGTAATAAGCTAGTGCAGCAGCAAGTCGAGACGCATTGTCTTGACTCCATGCTTGAGCGGCGGCTTTCAGCAGTCGCCATGCTTGTTTAGGACTCATAATTATTTCTCCATCATGGGGCAGGAACAACAGGTTTAGGTGGGCTCAGGAGAAGAGGAGCGCACGAAGCCTTCTACGACAGGACTGAGAGTGCGTACATCTGCCATCGCGGAATGGCTTCCCTGATCAGGGTCTTGAATGATACTGAAACTACCATCCGTTTCCAAAACAACTGCTTCTATTCTTTCTAAGCTAGCGATCCCTTTGGCTCTAGCTGCTGCACAAACTTCGCTTTCAGTAATGCGCTCTTGTAGCATGGCGTCAGCTTGAAAAACTCCCTTCGATAGCAGCAGGGTTGGTTCCGCCTTGACCCAGCTTCGAATGAGGGACGAGCGTGACGTTAGCCATGTGAGCAGAAATTGCAGCCCCAACAGCACACCCAAACCCAGCAATCCTTGCAATAAGGATGTGTCCTTCGTCAAAGCTAAGTTAGCTAAAATTGAGCCATAAGCAACGGTAACCACAAAGTCAAAAGCGTTCCACTTAGACAGTGTTCGCTTACCCGTTATTCGCAGGGCGATGACAATCGCCAGATAGGCGAGACTTCCAATCAGCACTGTGTGGATGATGGACGAAAAACTGTTGAACACAACGTGAACCTCTCGAACTAGAGTGAATGTGACTCGTAAAGGCATGTCAAGATGACCAAGAGAGCCTAATCATCCAATGCTTTTTAAGAAGTGGCTGCCTTGGCCTGACTCGAAGTGCGGCTCACATCGAGCTGACCAAAAAATGCGCTATAAGGCGGCAATATGACCTGGTTGCCGTCCACTCGAAAGTCAAATTGCAGACCTGCAATGACTTCGCAGTTCTCGGGATTTTCCAGAGTGTAATGGGCTGGTTCATCACTGATGTTAAAAACACACAATAATCCCTGGTCGGCATAGACACGCGTAAAAGCTAGAACAGTCTCCTCAGCATTCATGAGAGTGAGTTTGCCTGCCTCCAAAGCTGGCTGGTTTTTGCGCCAGTGCAAGATCCGTCGCCACGTGTTGAGGAGTGAATGGCGATCGCCATGTTGACGACTGACTGCTCGCTCTAAATGACTTTTGGGAATCGGTAACCAAGGACGCTCCGCCGTTGTAAAACCGGCGCAAGGAGCCTCATCCGTCCAGGGCATAGGCGTTCTGGATCCATCACGACCCACTACATCAGGATAGAGAGCCTTGCCAAAGGGATCTTTTATTTCCTCTGGAGAAATATCACCAGGAATCTCAGCCACTGGCAGCCCCAGCTCATCTCCCTGCCACAAACAAAAAGCTCCTGGCAGCGACAACAACAGCGCCGCCATCATGTGGTAGAACGCTTCAGGATAAGGATTTCCGTTAATGTCTTTCCCCGTCCAACGACTGCGCAACCGACCATAGTCATGATTGCCCACGATCCAGCAGGTGCCGCCATCGGCAAAACAGGTTGTGACCTTGTCCAACAGCCGTTCCATCAGCTCAGCAGTCATCGGTTGCTCCACCAACAAGCCGCTGTGATAGGACATGTGTAGGCGCTCAGAGCCTTGAGTATATTGTGCTGCCAGCTGTATCGAATCCTCACAAAGCGTAGTTTCTCCCAACGTCATCACGCCGGGATATTGATTGACCAATTCACGAATGGGACGAATGCGTTCTAGGGTTTCTGGTCTGTTGAAGCTATACTTCAGTATCTGCTCAGCCAACGGATTATCTTGAGGTACCCCGTCTGGTAAAGGTGCATCTTCAGATCGACGAGGATTGTCCCTCAACTCCTCGTCGTGCAAGAAATAGTTGACTGCGTCAATACGCAAACCATCAACACCCAAATCTAACCAAAACTTGGCTCGCTCTAAAATAGCGTCTAAAACTTCGTCATTGTTCCAGTTGAGATCAGGCTGACTTTCGAGAAAGTTGAACAAATAAAATTGCTGACGCTTTGGCTCCCACTTCCACGCGCATGTGCCCATAAACGACGACAACCAGTTGTTAGGGGGAGACCCATCGGGCTTTGGATCGGCCCATACATACCAGTCAGCTTTGTCATTATCCTGACTCGACCGACTTTCTTGAAACCAAGGATGCTGATTAGAGGTATGGTTCCACACCTGATCGACAATGACCTTCAGCTTCATACTGTGGGCAATGTCCAACAACCGTTGAAAATCGTCCATAGAACCAAAGGTTTCACCAACACTCCGCATGTCAGTGATGTCGTAGCCCATGTCGGCCATGGGCGATTCATACATAGGAGTTAGCCAAATAGCATCCACGCCGAGGCTAGCAATGTAGTCAAGTTTTGTGAGAATGCCACCTAGATCGCCATTGCCATCGCCATCCGTATCAAGAAAGCTCCAAGGCGAAATTTGATAGATAATGGCGTTCTGCCACCATGCACCATCTTGGGTTGCATCATGAGCATCTTCCCATTTCCAATCGCGTTGATTAATAACAGGAACGCGCCACCAGGCATTTTCTGCAAGACTCATTACTTCTCCTTTATGTTGACTGACTATTGGACAGTTTTGGTTCGATCGCTTGATTCAGAATCGGATTCAAGTCGTAAACACTTCACAGCATCTTGTGGAAAATATCTAAAAGGCATTAGATAACATGTCGAAGCTTCTCGATCTCCCTAACTTCCCCTCAAAAAGGGAGACCTTGACGGCAATTTACGCATCCTAAGGAGATAAAAGGAAGCTAACGTGACATCGACGAATTTACCTTTCCTCTTAGAGAAACTAGGTACTTTGAATATCTATGCGTATATGAAGTCCCTCAAATCTGCAAAGCCAGCTTTATACGTTTAGTTCAATACTCTAGCTACCTGAAATGGCGGCTAGAGTATCAATTTCTTTGGTACTCAAGACGAATCTCGTCTAGAGTATCCTTTATGCTCCGATAACAACTCCACCGTTGGGATGGAGCACTTGTCCAGCCATATATGACGCATCTTCAGAAGCCAAAAAGACAAAACTAGGGGCGACTTCTTTTGGCTGACCCGGACGCTGCATGGGTACCTGCTTACCAAACTCAGACACCATTTCTTCTCCAAAAGCATCAGGAATGAAGGGAGTCCAAATAGGGCCAGGAGCGACTCCATTCACACGGATTCCTTTTTCCAACATCGGTTTTGCAAGAGAGCGGGTGAACGCAAGAATGGCACCTTTGGTCGTAGAGTAGCTCATTAGCGCCGAGTTGCCCTTGTAAGCGTTGATCGAAGTCGTGTTGATGATAGAGCTACCTGGCTTCAGGTGAGGTAATGCTGCCTTGATAAAGTAAAACATCGCAAAGATGTTGGTGGCGAAAATGTCACCCAGCTGAGCCGGATCAATATCGTCGATGCTGGGCTCTAAATACTGAATAGCTGCATTGTTGACGAGAATGTCGAGCTTGCCGAAGGTGTCGATGGTTTTCTTGACAATCTCTTGACATACTTCTTCGCTGCGAATGTCTCCTGGTACGAGCAAGCACTTGCGATCGTAAGACTCAACGACCTCTTGGGTTTTACGAGCGTCGTTGTGCTCATCGAGATAGCCGATCGCCACATCAGCTCCTTCTTTCGCATAATGCACCGCTACAGAGCGTCCAATGCCGCTGTCGCCCCCAGTAATCAAAGCAACCTTGTCTTGAAGCTTGCCACTGCCTTTGTAGTCAGGATTGTCATATTCTGGCTTTGGCCTCATTTTTGACTCTAGGGCGGGTGAGCGTTCTTGAGTCTGTCCGGAAATTTGATCTGGAGTAATTGTCATCGCGGAAGTCCTTTGCAGTGCTGAGTTTCTAACTTTGACGAACTTAAGTTTCGTCGTGATTGCTAAAAATGACTCTTCAAAAGATAGAGTCTAAAAGTTAGAAAATTTGTTGAGAAAGCTCTGACTTTTTTTCGCTTTGTAGAGCGTCTTTCGATCAACAAACTTCCTTGCTTTTTTGAGCATTTCACGTCTTCGTTCAACCATGCTCAGCCTAACGAAAGGGATTATTGCTGCTAATCCCTCTACAGGCTGAAATCAAGGTATACCTATCTATTCCTCTTTTTTTACCTATTAGTTGCTTGCTGGAGAGCTACTGATATTGAGCTAGGCAAAGAGACATTCAATAATTTTCTAGTGACGATATACGAAATCGACAAAGTCTTTGCGCTACGCCACCTATAACTCAGCCGAAACATTCTGTTAAGAGCTGTTTTTAGTCCGACGGCACAACAAGAATGTCGTGCTGAGATTTGACTCTTGGTCAGCTCAAAGTGTTTTCTTTGATTGATAGCGTAGTCGTCTGAAGTCAGCTACCACTGAAGCGTAGAGTGCGATCGCACAACACACACACAGCTTTAGTCAGAGCCATCAGACCTGAAACTATTTTCAATTTGAATAAGTTACGGCTCAACCTTGATTCGCGTTAGTTCTAGCCTGAGAGGGATGCTACAGCACAGGCTTTGCCGGTACAACAAGCACATAACACCACCATTAACTGGATAAGAAAAAAACTATGCGACCATCCGAACTACGGCAGCGGGGTAGCCAGTATGACCCAACCGAAAGACCCGGTAAATGGATTGAGTATCTTGCTCGCTTTGGCTATGCCTCAAAAGGCGTTGTTTACGTGTTGATTGGTATTCTAGCTGTTCAAGCAGCGTTCAACTGGGGCGGAAAAGTTACAGGATCCAAAGGAGCTTTGGAATCTGTCGCTTCCCAGCCTTTTGGTAATATCTTATTGTTTTTGGTGGCCGTAGGCTTAGTAGGATACGTTGTTTGGCGCTTCGTTCAGGCTATTAAGGATCCTGAACATAGTGGTGATGATGGAGCGGAATCAATAGGGCGTAGATTGACCTATTTTGTAAGTGGATTAATCTACGGAAGTTTGGCCTTTTTTGCGTTCAAGATTGTATTCGGTAGCTCTTCCGGCCAAAGTAGCAGCGGCGGTTCACAAAACCAAGCAAGTGCTACTCTTCTGTCTCAACCCTTTGGCCAATGGTTGGTTGGAGCTGTGGGTGTTGCCGCATTTGCATACGCATTTTTCTGCTTTTATCGTGCCTTTACGACAAAGTTCAAGAGCAAGTTGAAGCTAGCACAAATGAGCTTAAACGCACAGAAATGGGTAGTGCGGATCGCTCGATTCGGTCTAACCGCCAAAGGCATTGTTTCTCTCGTTATAGGTTACTTTTTTATCAAAGCGGCGAGGAATGCAGACGCGAGCCAAGCCAAAACAACCGAAGGAGCCTTGGAGTCAATTTATAGCCAACCTTACGGAGCATGGCTAATGGGGCTTGTTGCATTAGGTTTGATTGCTTATGGGATTCATCTGATGGTTCAGGCTCGCTATCGCAGAATCTTGCCTAATAGCTAATCCACTATCATCACTACTTTTTCAAGGATGGTCAGTTTAAATCTAAATTATAGTGCTACGCGCTGATATAAAACCAATCGTTGATGGAGAAGCCGCGCGGTGCGCGGCTTCTCCATCAATATCTGTCCTAACCTATCTGCGCATTGCTATACATTGTCGCTTTTAAGTTTTTGTCATCTGCTCAGCAGTCAACCCGCTGGAGCGTCTTTTTCAGCTAGCTCACAGTTTCTTCAACGGGCACATCAATAGGAGGAGCATCTGCTGTTGTTTGCGAATCGCGAGAAACGCGACGCTTGTTTAACTGCTCCATCATCATTTGAGAGACTTCTGTGACCAACAACGTAACAAGAATTCCGTCGTCGATCCAGCCAATTACAGGAATGAAATCTGGAGCAATGTCAAAGGGAAGTAGCAGGTATCCTAACGTGCCAAGAATGATTAACCAGCGATACTTTGCATTGCGAATCGTGCGGCGATACCAGTTGTAAAATGCTTGGATAAGTTGTGTGTATTTCATGGGCAAGCTCTCTATGTGACTGCGAAGCATTAATCTTATGATGCCAAGAATTCTCAAGTTCCGACAGTGAAGATATTGCGCTGTTGGAGTTCGGTTGTTTCTCCCTTCATTGTTTAGTACTTTTAACTATTCTCGAACATCAGATTCACACAATCGTCAAATTTTGGTTTATGGCAATGCGCAGATAGGTTAGGACAGATATTTATGGAGAAGCCGCGCGGTGC
>CAKZMO010000269.1 GCA_937128595.1 uncultured cyanobacterium
AGCCTGTCAGACCTCTGATGCCGTAGGGCGTTGAGCACCGATTTAATATACTCCTCTGCGATCGCCCCTGCTGTCAGATCTTTGATGCCGTAAAGCGTTGGGCACACGATCACCCATCTCTCATGTCCACATCTTCCCACAACCTCATCAGCCATAGGTCTCAAGCAATTGCATAGCCGACTCAAGCGTATCCGCCTCTTCGGGAGGTTTGTCACTGCGCCATCGCAGAATACGCGGAAACCTCACTGCAATTCCCGACTTGTGGCGTTTCGACTCAGCAATCCCTTCAAACCCAATCTCAAACACATGAATGGGTTTCACCGATCGCACAGGCCCAAACCGTTCGACCGTGTGACGACGAATCCATTTGTCGAGGGCATCAATTTCCTTATGGTCTAGACCCGAGTAAGCTTTTGCAAACGGAACGAGTTCTCCTTCATTCCACAAGGCAAAAGTGTAGTCCGTGAAAAGATTAGCTCGTTTTCCGCTGCCAGCCTGAGCATAAATTAGTACTGCATCCAACGTCATCGGATCGACTTTATACTTCCACCAATATCCCCGTTTACGACCGACCAAATAGGGACTATCGAGCGCTTTGATAACCAGTCCTTCAGCGCTTGCCTCACGAGATTTCGCCCGATATTGGCTGAGGTCGTCGAATGTGGAAAATTCCAGCGGATTCGTGATGTGAATAATATTTCGTGAAGACTCAGAACGAGAAGAGTTAGATTTTTTCTGCGATTTTTTGCCTGAATCTTTCTCTAATTCCTGAGCATTTGAGGTCACTTTTCCAGCCTTTTCACCAGGCAACTCGATCTGATAAATAATCGTTTTAAGAGACTGACGGCGATCGCGCAATGGTAGTTCTCGAATGTCTTCTCCGGCTCGTTCAATCAGATCGTAAGCCAAGAAACATACTGGACTTTCAGTCCGCAGTTTTTGAGAAACCCGTTTGCGTCCTAGCCTTGTTTGCAACGCGTTGAAGCTCATGGGGCGATCGCGCTCGTGATCCCAGCAAACAATCTCTCCATCAAACACGTAGCCATCGGGAATGGCCTGAAAGGCTTCTTCCAATTCGGGAAACTGCTGAGTCACTAAGTCTTCTCCCCGCGACCAGATAAACACTTCCCCCGCCCGTTTAATAACCTGCGCTCGAATGCCGTCCCACTTCCACTCCGCTTGCCAATCACCCATCGGCTCGTCTTTAAACCGATCGACGTCCAAGGAGGATGCAAGAAAAAAGGGATAGGGCTGACTGGGAGCAACTTCGGCAGCTTCAGGGCTTGTGAGCTGGGTATAAAACTCCACAGTCGGTTGAAAGTCACCCATGAGGCGATGAGCCAGAACGGCTTCTGAAATTTCAAACGCTGCTGCCAATCCTCGAATCACCAGCTTACTCGACACCCCGATGCGAAATGCACCCGTCAGCACCTTGTTTAAGACAAAAACTTCAGTGAAATCGAGCGCCGACCACCAGGAAGTCACTAAAGCGCTGATTTCCTCATCTGACTCCGCCGTTTTTACTTTTGGAATGATGGTTTCCATCCAGTCTTTCAAGGCAATGTCAGCCGCTGAACTCCTTTGTAGCGGCGTATCTCGCAGCAGCAACGCAATCACTTCGGCAGAGTCGCCCACGTGAGAATAGGATTCTTTGAACAACCACTCTGGCATATCTGAGATTTGCAAAAAGACTTGCCGCAGTACGTTGGAGGTCACCAACCGCTTACGGGTTTTTCCCAACAAGAGATATAGCGCCCATACTGCATTTGCGGGCTCTTCCTCCTTGAAATAGGCTGCCAACGCCCGAACTTTCTCATTTGTCGAAGTGGTAGAGTCTACCGCTTGGAAAAGCTGGGTAAACCGTTTCATCGCAATCCGTTACAGAGTTCAAAAGAGGAGCAACTCCCCGTATCTATAACCTAAAACATTTATGGAGCTTCGGCAGTCTGGCTCGCCACAGCAACAGTTTTTATACAAAATTTTATACAAAAAAAGATGTGACGATTGCTTGATCGGTCTCTAGTGGAACTCCTGAATCGCATGGGGGACAGCAATATTCAGTGTCGTGAGCGATCGCCTCAACTCCATCAAGTCTGCAAATGATTCAGCAATGAATCCTGATTTTTCTGGGTTTAAGGGGCTGCGCCAGGTTTTAGAACCTCTAAAACTTCGTCGCACCACTCGATCCAATCTTGCTCGTAGCGCATACCCCGGCGCAGGGTGAGATAGCGAAATCGCTCAATTTTAGGCGGGTTAGTCAGGGTTTGATAGGCAGCTTCCATCGTTTGATAGTCGGTCAATTGCTCTAGATGTATCTGGCGGCGGCGGTGTAACTCTTGAATCAAGATATCCACTGACACGTAGGGAGCCGCCAGCACCTTAACCAACAAATCTTCTCGAATCGGCGTAGGCTCAGTCGGTTCGGCATACCAACGAACCAGCTCGGCTTTACCCTCATCGGTAATGCTGTAAATCTTCTTATCGGGCTTGCCCATTTGGGGCACGGTTTCATGGGTGACCCAGCTCAGATGCTCCATTTTGCCTAGCTCGCGATAAATCTGTTGCTGGCTAGCTTGCCAGTAGCAACTGACGCTTTCTTCAAAGCGTTTGCTGATGTCGTATCCGCTGTAGGGCTGTTGCGACAGAACCGCCAAAATCGTGTGGGACAGAGTCATAAAAAAAGTAAGGACACGTGTCCATTGACATACTCAACTGTTTGAGTATACGTTGTGAACAGCATATAAAATTATTTGAATATCTACTTGTTGAATATCTACTTGTTGAATATCCATTGATTGCATAGTAATTTGTTGTCTAGGTTGCGATGCAATGCCTGCTTGCGTTTTTAATATGTTTCTCTCGTCAAAGGTATTGTCATGACCGAGGCTCCCGCTTCTATCGATTTGAGCTCTGTTAAATCTGCGGCTCCGTTGAGCAATGTGCCAACACCCCGTCAGTGGCGTCTCTGGGGGGCAATCGCCCTGATCGCAGTGCCTCTGTCTGTGGGGGCGAGCCTGCATCAGTTCAGTCAATCGACAGAACCCCCGTCTGCGGAATCTCCTCTGCCGGTGGAGGTGATGGTGCTCACGTCGGTAAACGCCTACACCGTGGAGCGTCAGTACACTGGAGAAATTGTGGCGCAGCGCAGCAGCACCTTGGGGTTTGAAGTAGAGGGAACTGTGGTGGCTCTGCTCGTAGACGAGGGCGATCGCGTCGCTGCGGGTCAACCGTTGGCCCGTCTCGATATCCGCAGTTTGACCACCCAGCGGCAACAGCTTGTCGCTCAGCAGGATCAGGCGATCGCCACACTCAATGAACTGCAAAACGGCCCCCGACGACAATCTATTGCCGCTGCCCGAGCTGCTGTGGGCGATCTGGAGCAGCAGTTAGCATTGGCAAGAACCCAGCGCGATCGCCGCACCGACCTCTACGAACAGGGCGCAATTTCTCGCGAAGAACTTGACCAAGAAACCTTTAGCACTGCGGCTCTAGAAAATCGTCGTGCTCAAGCTCAGAGTGAATTGGAGGAACTGCTGGCTGGCAGCCGCCCCGAGCAAATTGCGGCTCAGATGGCTCGCGT
This sequence comes from uncultured cyanobacterium, assembly GCA_937128595.1. Taxonomy (GTDB): domain Bacteria; phylum Cyanobacteriota; class Cyanobacteriia; order CAKZMO01; family CAKZMO01; genus CAKZMO01. Next base: position 3,581 of record CAKZMO010000269.1, read on the forward strand.
GCGCCAGCTCGAAGCCAGCATTGAATCGGTAGAGATAGATATTTCGAAGGCGGTGATTAACGCTCCCTTTGATGGCCGCATTAGCGATCGCCCAGTGGATGAAGGCGTGGTGGTCAGCGGTGGCCAGACGGTGCTTCAACTCGTTGAAGGGGGTGCGCCGGAGGCTCGTATTGGGCTACCTGCCGATGTCGCTCATTCCTTAGCCCTGGGCAGTTCTCAGACTGTAGAAGTGGGCGATCGCTCCTTTCCCGCCACGGTAACTGCGCTGCTACCTAAGCTAGAGATAACCAGTCGCACCGTAACTGCTGTGCTCACACTGGATACCTCAGACGATTTAACCCTGGGGCAAACCGCCCGGTTACTGCTCCCCGAAACCCAGTCCACCGCAGGGTTCTGGCTACCCTCAACGGCTCTGGTTCCGGGAGATCAAGGGCTGTGGTCAGTGTATATCGCAGATACTGAGGCAAATTCTTCTGAGACTAAGGTTGCTCGCCAACCCGTAGAAATTGTGCATACCGAGGGCGATCGCGTGCTGGTGCAGGGGCTAGTGCAAACGGGCGATCGCGTCATCACCTCTGGCACCCATCGAGTCGTATCCGGTCAGACCGTTAGCATTCCCTAAATAAAGCTTGAATCCTGAGCTTTAGATTTATCGCCTAAAGAAACCTCTGTGGATAGGGGGCATTCGGTACTATCCATCTGTGAAACAACCAGCAGCCGGACATTTCACCGATCGAGGATGAAGGATACGGTTCAACTGCTGCTTCTTTAAAACTCTTGATAGATAAGTTGGGTGCCCAGCGATTGCTGCACGGATGCACCCTACCCTTGACTCATCCAAAATCCCCAATCCAAAATCCTCCTCCTCCCCACTCTCCTCCTCCTATGAACCTCTTCTACCGCAACCGCCAACTCCTGCTGCTGACATTGGTCTTGATTGCTGTCTGGGGACTCTCGGCCTTTTTTACCCTGCCGCGTCTTGAAGACCCCGAAATTGTGCAGCGGTTTGCCCGCATCACGACTTTTTTGCCAGGAGCTACGCCCGAGAGAATCGAGACCCTAGTGACTGAAAAAATTGAGGATCGGTTGTTTGAGCTAGAAGAAATTGAGTCTTTGGCATCGACTTCGGGCACGGAGATTTCGGTTATTACCGTGGAACTAAAGGATACGATTGCCGATGTAGATCCAGTCTGGGCTAAGGTGCGGAGTAAGGTAGATGATGCCGTGCCCGACCTGCCCAGCGATGCTTCAGTGCCAGAGTATGCCGACAATTCGACCGAGGCTAGTGCCCTGATCGTTGGCCTCACCTGGCTGCAAGATGACGCGCCCAACTACACCATTTTAGGACGGCTGGTGGCGACTTTAGAAGATCGTCTGCGCGCCATTCCTGGTACAGAGACGGTGGATGTATTTGGGGAACCTGATGAAGAGATTCGGCTAGATATCTCTGCATCGGAGCTGTCTCGTCTGGGGTTGTCGGCCCAGGATCTATCGCAGCAGGTGGCCGCTAGCGATGCCAAGGTGTCGGCAGGGCAATATCGCAGCGATCGCAACGAATATTTGATTGAGGTCAACAGCAACCTCAGCTCCCTAGAACAGATCCGCGCCATCCCGATTCAGACAGGAGATGAAGGTCAGGTGGCACGACTAGGAGAGATTGCCAATGTGACTAAAGCGATACAAGATCCGCCTACAGATCTGGCGCTCGTGAACGGGCATCCGGCGATCGCCCTCTCAGCCAAAGTCGAGTCAGCCCAGCGCGTTGACCTCTGGGCGGTTGAGGCCAGAGCAGTGTTGGATGAATTTCGCAGTGAGTTACCCGATGAGCTGGCTCTTCACGTTGTGCTCGATCAGAGCCAATATGTACAGCAGCGGCTCAACGGGGTAGTCGGCAACCTGATTTTGGGATCGGCCCTGGTGATCGGGGTCTCACTCTTGGTATTGGGCTGGAAGTCAGCCTTGCTCGTGGGGCTGTCGTTGCCTCTGACGTCACTGATGGTGTTTGGCTCTATGAAGGTGCTGGGCGTGCCCTTGCATCAGATGTCGGTAACAGGAATTATTATTGCCCTGGGGCTGCTAATTGACAACGCCATTATCACAGTGGACGAGGTGCAGAGACGACTGCAATCGAGCCTATCGCCGGGAAAAGCGGTGGCTCAAACGGTGCGCCACCTGCTGGTGCCCCTGCTAGCTTCGACCCTAACTACGGTGCTGGCCTTTGTCCCCATTGCCACTTCCCCAGGCAGTACAGGAGAATTTATTGGCACCATTGGGCTAACAGTGATTTTGGCGCTGCTGAGTTCGCTGGCGCTGTCGCTAACAGTGATTGTGTCGCTGGTGGGGCGGCTACACCAGTGGAATCCCCTGCCTATAGGGTGGAGCTGGTGGCACCACGGCATTTCTAATGAAGCGCTGACCAACGGCTATCGCTGGACGCTACGGAGATTGTTTCATCTCCCCTGGCTAGGTGTCGGGCTGTCGCTCATTCTTCCGGTGATTGGGTTTGCAGTGTTTGCCACGCTGCCTCAGCAGTTTTTTCCACCTACCAACCGAAACCAGTTTCAGATTGAGTTTGAGTTGCCCATCCAGGCTTCTCTAGATGCCACCCAGACCCAGGTGCGGCAGGCGCGGACTCTCGCCCTCAAGCATCCCGAAATCGACGATGTGCACTGGTTTATGGGCCGCACCGCACCCCCCTTTTTCTACAACGTGCTCGATAATCGCCGTAATGCCCAAAACTATGCTCAGGGTATCGTGCATCTAGCCAGCACCAATCGCATTCGAGCAACGATTCAAACCCTGCAAACCGAAATGGATGCGGCCTTTCCCCAGGCTCAGGTACTGGTGAAGCAGCTAGAGCAGGGGCCACCTTTTGATGCGCCCATCGAGCTGCGGCTCTATGGGTCGGATATGGAAGGTCTGCGGCAATGGGGCGATCGCCTGCGGGCCGAACTCGCCCAGGTGCCTGATGTCGTCCATACTCGTGCCACCCTAACTGAAGCGTTGCCTAAGCTGGCTCTAAACGTAGACGAAGCTCAGGCTCGCCGCTTAGGACTCGACAATCAAGCGATCGCCAATCAACTCAACGCGGCCCTCGATGGCAACACGGGGGGCTCTATTCTAGATGGCACTCGCGACATTCCCGTGCGGGTGAGGCTGCCGGAAGAGCAACAGGGTAATCTGGGGGCGATCGGGTCGCTGGATATGGTCACCA
>CAKZMO010000270.1 GCA_937128595.1 uncultured cyanobacterium
CCCGCCCCTCCTCTCACAAATTGTTTGAGATTGCTATATATAACGTTTCTGTTTGCAACGTTTCTAAGTGACTCAGCCTATTTTCACGGAGTCTGAAGGTCTCAACTCAGGAGGCTTCAGGCTTTTTTTATGGAAATTTGTCTGTCAAATGTCAACCTATGTAAAGCTCCGATCTCAAAAGTTACTAATGTTCATCAAATTGGTAAATCCGCTTTTGAGGAGACTGTGCGATCGCGCGATTGAGCCCCTATTTTGCATGGCTGAGGACTTTTGAGACGTCAAATTCTTTGCTAGCAGAGTCCATATTCTGATGTCGCAACAAGATCAATTGAGGTTTGACGGGTGGGGCGATCGCGCGACCGCGTTTCTACAAGCACCTTTGCCCCGTGGATGAAGTCCCTCGTAAGTCCAAAAATTTTTGACCTCAATCCTCAATCCGCATCAGTAGGGACTTCTCAGCAGGAAGATTAGGAAGAATTAAGAGTTTGTTTTGCCTATTGTTCTTATTAATATAAATAAAGCATCACAAAAATTACTTTGGAGGCTTTTGAAAGCTTGGTGCCTCTTCAATTTTGTTTTTGAATAATTTTGCGTTTTCAAGATGCTTTTATGGCGCTCTCACTAGGTTAAGTATTCTTGAGAGCCCTTTATTTCGATGGCTGTTGGGTCAATAATGCAGACATTGACCGATGAGGTCGAAGGTTAAAGGTTGAAGGCGAATCGTATCGATAGTCCATGACGGTGTTTGCGAAATTGTTCGATTCAACTGGATTGGAGTTTTGTTCGTGATACAAACGGTGCGATCGCCTCTTAATTCTTTTCTAGATGTAAGCTCATCCTTTGACTCTCTACTCAAAAAAACTCGCTCAAAATCAACTTTTCACTTCACTCCATCTGATGCCTCTCTTTGCTTAAGAAGCAAGCTCAGAATTCGGACTGGAGCCTGAAGTCAGACCCACTAGAAACAATTTGGAGAAACCCTCGTGAAACTAGCTGTTTATGGAAAAGGTGGTATTGGCAAGTCCACCACAAGCTGCAACATCTCCGTCGCATTGGCAAAACGGGGGAAGAAAGTGCTGCAAATTGGTTGTGACCCCAAACACGACAGCACCTTTACTCTGACTGGGTTTCTCATTCCAACCATCATCGATACCTTGCAAGAGAAGGACTACCACTACGAAGATGTGTGGCCTGAAGATGTCATCTACAAGGGCTATGGCGGTGTTGACTGCGTTGAGGCGGGTGGCCCTCCTGCGGGTGCAGGGTGCGGTGGCTACGTCGTAGGCGAAACGGTGAAGCTGCTGAAAGAGCTGAACGCTTTTGACGAATATGATGTCATCCTCTTTGATGTGCTGGGCGACGTGGTCTGCGGTGGCTTTGCGGCTCCGCTCAACTATGCCGATTACTGCATGATTGTGACTGACAACGGGTTTGATGCTCTGTTTGCGGCCAACCGAATTGCCGCGTCTGTGCGTGAAAAGGCTCGGACTCATCCTCTACGACTGGCTGGCCTAATCGGCAACCGTACCTCCAAACGTGATCTGATCGACAAGTACATTGAAGCCGTGCCGATGCCCGTGCTTGAGATTTTGCCGCTGATTGAAGACATTCGCGTTTCTCGCGTTAAGGGTAAGACTCTGTTTGAGATGGCCGAAACCGATCCGTCACTCAACTACGTGTGCGACTTCTACCTCAGCATTGCCGATCAGCTTTTGGCGCTGCCTGAAGGTGTTGTGCCCAACGATTCACCCGATCGCGACTTGTTTGCGCTGCTGTCTGATTTCTACCTCAACCCAGCGACTCCTCAAAGAACTGAGGAAAATGAGCTGGATCTGATGATGGTGTAGAGATGCTAAAGGTGTTCTCAAGGTTTCTAGATGAAGGGCTGTAGACGATGACAACAAAATGTTTGAGTTCGCTTTAAACGGCGGCTAAACCTTGTATCCTAGTTTGCTTGTGTGAGCAGATGATGCAGGTCAACCGCTGAGACAAAGGCCGAATGGTGAAGTCTCGTCTGCTTGCTCTTCTATCTACCCGTTGTCTAGATTTTCAACTTCTGTGAACACTGAACAGTTTCGTCAATCGCTGAAGCTCAAGTGGCTCAACTACTACCGTGATAATCGAGAATGGCTCGAACAGCTCGGTGTATGGGTGAGTTATGAAGGTCAGCGTCGCCCGTCTTCTAGCTTCGTGCTGGCAACGGTATCGGTCTTAGAACCTCGGCTCTGTCAGTTAATGCCCATCGTGGTTGATCTGAGCAGCAATCCCGATCGGGTCGTGAAGGCGTTGGGACTTAACTTTAGCCCTGACAAAGAATTGGAGAAGGCGATCGCCAATGGTCTTCTCTCCGAATCTTCTCAGTCGAAAGACGTTAAGCTTCTGCCTCCGGGACAAATCATGATGAACTCGGCGATGAGTCCAATTGTTGATGTTGAGCACTCAACCCGAGAGACCTCGACAACAACGGCTCGTTCATCTGTTGATGCGGTTGATCTCTATCTTGATCAGAAGCCTGACCCTCAGAATACTGGGTCAATGCGATCGCCCCATCAAGTTGCTACAGAGCGAGATGCCGACTGTCATGGAGTCGGCGGGCGGGAACCTTGGAATGCTCCGGAACGAGGTCGGCCTCAAAATCCGCCAAGTTCTGAAGGCACTTCAGTTCGACCGCTGTCAATTGATGCATCCAGTCATCATCATCAGCCGGAAGGAATTGCAAAAGAAGACTCTACGCCCTCAGAGCAAACCCCATCGGCAGTTGCCTGGGCTAATGAATCAGCGACTGATGAGCCGCCTCCTGAATCTAATCGTTCAGAGCTAGACAGCAAGTCCCCAAGCAATTCTCAATCCTCTTCATTCAAGCAACCCGATGAATCAGAGGCGATCGCAGCTTCTTTTGGACAGCGGTTTTCAAGCAACACGAATGCTCAACCATTGGACAAATCGTCCGAATCTTCTAATGAATTTTCTAATACCCAGATAACATCCAGCAGTGAACCTCAAGCCAGCGAAGCATATTCTGTGTAATTGACGATATAAGCCTTTGATGGCGATTATGCCCCAGCAGCGAATCCATGCTTTGCGTTTGACATCCCAACGATTCAACCATTCCCCATCAATACTGACCCAACCTATTCACCGATAAGGAAGACTGACGACATGACCCTAGCAGACTCAAAACCTCAAGCTCTCGACTTTGAGTGTGACACTGGTAACTACCACACCTTTTGTCCGATTAGCTGTGTGGCGTGGCTCTACCAGAAGATTGAAGACAGCTTTTTTCTGGTGATTGGCACAAAGACTTGCGGCTATTTTCTCCAAAATGCCATGGGTGTGATGATTTTTGCTGAGCCTCGCTATGCTATGGCTGAGCTGGAAGAAGGAGACATTTCTGCTCAGCTCAAAGACTATGAAGAACTCAAGCGGCTGTGTTTGCAGATTAAGCGCGATCGCAACCCTAGCGTCATCGTGTGGATTGGCACCTGCACGACCGAAATCATCAAAATGGATCTCGAAGGACTCGCGCCTCAGCTCGAAGATGAAATCGGCATTCCTATCGTAGTGGCTCGTGCCAATGGTCTCGACTATGCCTTCACCCAAGGAGAAGACACGGTACTGGCTGCGATGGCAAACCGCTGTCCCAAGAAGGTCGGCGACGAGGAAGACACCGCTGAGCGCAACGCGATTCAAAAGCTGATGAGCTTTGGTCGCAAAAAGGAAGAGGTGTCTCAAGAAAATTCTGAATATGTGGATCATCCGCCCCTGGTACTCTTTGGTTCGTTGCCCGATCCAGTGGTGACGCAGCTAACTTTGGAGTTGAAAAAGCAGGGCATCAAAGTGTCGGGATGGTTGCCCTCGAAGCGATATACAGAGCTGCCTGTCCTTGAGGAAGGCTACTACGTCTCTGGGGTCAATCCCTTCTTGTCGCGCACGGCGACGACCCTGATGCGGCGGCGCAAGTGTAAGTTGATTGGCGCACCTTTCCCCATCGGCCCTGATGGTACTCGTGCCTGGATTGAAAAAATTTGTTCTGTATTTGGCATCGAGCCGAAAGGATTGGATGAGCGGGAAGCTCAAATTTGGGAGTCTGTGGAAGATTACGTGAAGCTGATTCGCGGCAAGTCTGTCTTCTTCATGGGCGATAATTTGCTGGAAATTTCCCTGGCACGGTTCTTGGTTCGCTGTGGCATGACCGTTCCCGAAATCGGCATTCCCTACATGGACAAGCGCTATCAGGCGGCAGAATTGGCGTTGTTGCAATCCACTTGTGAAGAGATGGGTGTGCCGCTTCCCAAAATCATTGAGAAGCCCGATAACTATAATCAGCTTCAGCGCATTCAAGCCTCGCAGCCTGATTTGGTGATTACAGGCATGGCTCATGCCAATCCTTTAGAGGCTAGAGGTATTAGCACCAAATGGTCGGTTGAATTTACCTTTGCCCAGATTCACGGATTTACTAATGCTCGTGATGTTCTGGAGCTTGTGACCCGTCCACTCCGCCGCAACACAGCCCTAAAAGATTTGGGTTGGGAGAAACTGGTTCGCGAAGAGGCAAAAGTTTAGGAGCGGCTTCGCTTCTAATCTCTGACTGCAGGTGGGCGATCGCCCACCTTTTTTTTGCCTATTCATTAGGGTTTACAGCAATGCGCAGATAGGTTAGGACAGATATTGATGGAGAAGCCGCGCGATGCGCGGCTTCTCCATCAACTATTGGTTTTATATCAGCGCGTAGCACTATAGACCACCTCATGAGGAAGAGTAGTGGGAATGCTCGTTTTGAGAACGTTGATCAACGATACGTGATTTCTCGTAGAGCTGTTTCCGTGTCTCGTAGCAACATGAACAGATATCCTCACTTCTCTCAGCGAGAATAACTCTGGCAATGACCGGGCATCATAGAATGGTGCTTGCGATCGCGGTTGTCCAAACTAGGCTTGGCACAATAGCCACATCGCATCAGTTTTGTCAGACCCACAGAATTGAGAATGTATAGAAGGAGTGAATGTTTTGGTTTCGCTAATGTCCCCTATTTCTCCCCACCTTCGATGGTTCTGGTTGCAACGTTTGGCAGGAGCGCACATTTTTTTATTATTGCTGGGTGTAGGGGGAGGAGTGGTAGACGCGTCTGCAATGGCGGTACGGGCTACGCCCAGGCACGCCAC
>CAKZMO010000271.1 GCA_937128595.1 uncultured cyanobacterium
TTGACCGTGTAGAGCGTGAGTGGCCCTGGGCGGGACCGATGATACTGGATTATTGGCAACCTGACCCTGCTTCAGAGGGTTTGCCGGATGATTTCTCACTTCATGATTTGAGTGGAAATCCGTCAGAGTTGTTACAAGCTCTCTCATCAAGATATTTACCCGAAGCCGCGACCAATGGGCTATATGCTGCTAGTAATGTTTATTCGGATTATTCTGGAATATGGACTTTCAGCGAACTCGGCGCAGATGCCGGCTGGGTTAATGATAGTCGCGTGACATTCTCATTCTCTGGTGCGGATGTTGCTGTGTATGCCAGGCAAAATGATTATACAGCCTACATTTATCCCAGTTTGGACGGTGCCTCAGCCAACGCCCTACCCCAAGATACAAACGGTAATCCTTACCTTGCATTGAAAAGTGGTGATTTATCTTCACAAAACATGGTCGTGTCTGTAGCACATGGCCTTGATGATCGAACACATCAGCTTGAATTGGTTATTGATGAGCTAATCCCAGGTGAGTTGAATAATCGCTGGCCGCTAATCGGCTTTGCCGTTAGTGATGGTAATTTGGCTGCGTCATATAACCGCCAAGTCAATATGGCATGGCTTACAGCTATTATCACATTTATCGTGATGTGCTACCTTGGTGCACTTGTCAAATGGCAATTTGTTTTTGCTGATGTGGTTCAGATACGACATATCTTCAGGCTCTTTTATCACCTAGTAATGGGTGGTCTCACCTCAGTTACGTTGTTGATTGGCATGATTTTGACGTTTCAGCCACAGTTTGCAATACCCATACGCCTAAGAAGTAAAACCATACAAATACTCATCACTTTACTGATCTCCAGTATGATCTATCTGAATGAGATCAGTATCATAATAACCCTGGTTGCGAGTTTTATACTTTTCGCGCTGATATTTAATTGGCTTGAACTGGGGGTGATGCTTACACTGTTTTGGTCGCCTTTTTTCTTATATCCGGTTGATGTGTTTCAATTTGCATTCCCGATGTCCGAAATTATTATACTCATCACCACTGGAGCATGGATTTTACGTTTGTTTGCTGCTCGTGACCCAGTGTGGCAACATATACATCCTGATGTCGGCAAATTCCCCTCACGCATTGCAATGGATTATGTAGTTGGTGCATGGGTATTTGTAGGGTTGGCTTCACTGAGTTGGTCGGCGCAAACAGGCTTGGCTCTCACTGAACTTAGGACACTGTTTGTGGAACCAACCCTGTTGTATTTCATCATTCGCACTATCAATCCAGATAAAAACATGGTGATACGTCTTGTGGGTAGCTTAATTGCTGCTGGGCTTGTAGTAGCGATTGTGGGCATTATTATGTGGCTGCTTGGTCAGGGGATTATCGAAGCTGAAGCCAGTACACCAAGGCTCACCAGTGTTTATGGTTCGCCAAACAATGTTGGTCTGCTGCTCGGTCGTTGTATTCCGTTCTTGCTTGCCATTGTTCTAATCGACCGTAATTCATCACGGCAATACGTCATGTTATTGATGCTCGGCATTTTGGGTATTGCTCTATTGCTTACACAGAGTGCTGGGGCCTTATTTGTTGGTGTACCGGCTGCAATTGTCGCTGTAGTTGGTCTCACCCTCCGCCAACGTGCTCTACTTCCATTAATCGCTTTGGCGATTATCTTTTTTATTGGGCTATTCGCTGCATCACAAGTACCGCGCTTTGAGCGCATGACAGACCTTTCCCAGGGGACCAATTTTTATCGGCTACGGATATGGGATAGCGCCATCAATGCGATTGAGGATCAGCCGTTTAGAGGTTTAGGACCTGATCAATTCTTATATGCGTTCCGTGATGTTTATATGTTACCTGATGCCTGGGAAGAACCGGATCTATCCCATCCCCATAATATCTTACTGGACCAGTGGACGCGCCTGGGCATTGTAGGTGTTGTGATCTTACTTGTGATGCAAGTAATCTTCTGGCGGCGAGTGATATATCTATACAAATATATCATGACACATGAGCATAATTTACTCGTGTTTGCGATCATCATCGGTACTGCTGGCAGCATGGTTAACTTGCTCGCACATGGCCTGGTGGATAACAGCATTTATGTGATTGATCTGGCATACATTTATCTGTTTTTACTTTCCTTGCCGTTTGTGATAAATGAAACGAACAACCGTCCTATTGACGCATCACGCGAAACAATGGTGTAATAGAATAATTCCATTGTCGGAGCATTGCGGCTAATGAAAGCAAAAGTTAACAAAATAACCATTGAAGTCATTCAAGATGACATCTTAACCCTGAATGTAGATGGTATCATCATCGTCACTGACCCTAATGTGAATGTGACTGATAGCCTTGTCTCTGCTGCGGGGGAAGAAGTCCGTGAAAAAGCCGCTAAAATTGGCTGGGTTGAGGTTGGCTCAGCAGTATTAGTAGATGCCGGAAAAATGACAAATGCACAGAAAATTATCTTTTCTGTAGGACCGCGTTGGGGTGAAGGCGCAGAACGTGGCAAGCTTGCCAATGCAGTCTGGTCGTGTATGAATATTGCTGAAGACAATGATCTTGCATCTATAGCTGTGCCATCTATCTCCGTTGGCACATTGGGCTATCCCGTAGAATCCGCTGCGCAGATTATCATCCAGCGCATCATAGATTTTACTTTTGAACCAACTAAATCTCTGAAACGGGTGACGATTTGCTTACCCACTCCCCCTATCTTTGACGTGTTTCATGCCGAATTTAAGCGCCAAATCGAAGATCTTCGTGAGACTGGCGAAGGCAAAGTCCGCGTCTAGTAAAAATTTACGTTTATCACTACTATCTCCTCCTCAGTAATGGTACACTGCGGCAGAATTGTTTTAATACAACGTGAGAGGCAAAACCGTGCGTGTCTTAATCACTGGCGCAGCAGGATTTCTTGGTTCCCACCTATGCGAACGCTTTCTTGAGGAAGGCCATGAGGTTGTCGCGATGGACAACCTTATCACTGGGAACATTGCAAACATCGAGCATCTTTTTAACCGTGCTGATTTTGAATTTATCAAGCATGATGTTACCAGTTTTATCTACATACCCGGCGAGCTAGATGGCGTGCTTCACTTTGCATCGCCCGCCAGCCCTATTGATTATCTCAAATTCCCTATCCAAACGCTCAAGGTCGGCGCACTGGGCACTCATAACGCGTTGGGCCTTGCCAAAGCTAAGGGCGCGCGCTTTTTGCTGGCCTCAACCTCAGAAATTTATGGCGATCCTTTAGTTCATCCACAACCGGAGACTTACGTCGGTAATGTGGATACCATCGGCCCA
>CAKZMO010000272.1 GCA_937128595.1 uncultured cyanobacterium
CAGTACGGAGTTCTCGTCGAATGAAGTCTTCACGGGTTCGTCCTACGATGGGTTTGCCTGATTCATCAACGGTGCGTCCCTCTTCTGCAAACTCAATGACGATGTTTCGGACAACCGGTTCGGTGACTTCAAACACGACCGTACCATTCGGTTCGATGAGCCATCCTGACACGCCTGATAGGGTGTAGCCGTTCTCAAAATACCAGGCGTTGATCTCATCGGCTGCTTCAGTTAAGAGCTGTAGGCTAATGGGCTGGTTGTCTTGAGGGTCTACAGCTTGGTCAAAAATCTCGGATGGCAGTGCCTGCGCGCCCAAAAGCTGGAGCGATCGCACCACCAACGGTTCTAGCTCATAGAGCACAACGACACCATTGGCCTGAAGATCCGTTGTCGCAGAGGCGGAGGTAAAATATCCAACGTTTTCCAATGCCGTTACGTCGGCTTGAAGCTGATCTGGCGTGGCGATCGCCCCTGGCTGGAGACGAATTACATCTTGTGCCACCTGGCGCAAATCGGCATCGACACCGCGAATCTGAATATCAACAACGGTATTGGAAGTCTCAGGAGAGAAATTCTCAGGATTTGTAGGTTGTGCTTCCTGCAACGGCAAAGCCTGAACTGTCGGTTCCACGGGATAAGGAAGAATCGTCTCAATCTCCCAAATCGAATTTCCGGGATGTGAAGGAATAGACGGAAATTCAGAGCGGGCAGTCGGACTAGCTTCAGTCCCTAACCCAGACCCAAACTCGTCCAGTTCTGCTACATCGTCGGATGTAATAGCAGGATAGACCGGAATCGACTCAGATGCCGGGTAGAGGGGAATCGGCTCTGGCTCGGGATAGGGAAGAACTTCGGCAGTATTGGCATGCATGTTTTCCCAGTCGGCTGCACTTTCGTTGGGTAGAGCGATCGCCCTGCCCATGCCGACCCAGCTTCCGACCAGCACGCATCCCACCCAGCACCAGCTTCTTGCACCAGTTCCCATATTTCCAGCAGTCCTATCGGTATTGGAGTTATTGACTCTAGGTGTAGCGTTTGTCTACCTAGCCTACACTACCTGTCAACTATACTGGAAGACTTTAGGCGATCGCCAATCATCAGCACGATCTCGTTGGAGATGCGAAGCAGGAATCGTCGCACTGTCGAAATTTCTTTCTCACAATCGTCTGACTACCTTTGCAAATTAGGATTGCAAATTAGGACAAATGGTTCGCGCCGATTGTTCTGGGGAGGGTGTTTCCTGCCATCCTGACAAAATGCCTGACAGTTCGCCTCGTAACGTTTCTAATGCCTCAATCTGAGCGTTGACAGAGTCTAACTTTTCTTGAAGGTGCTGCTTCACTTCTCCACAGGGAAGCTGCCCGTCATCATGAACATTGAGAATTTGCCCAATCTCCTGCAAGCTCAACCCCAACGACTGAGCCCGTTTGATAAACGCAAGCCGATTGAGTACGTTAGGTGTGAACAGGCGATAACCTGCTGGCGATCGCTCTACATTTGGCGCTAGCAGCCCAATTTCTTCGTAATAGCGAATGGTCTTGACGGGTAGGCCACTCCGGGTTGCAACCTGCCCAATTTTGAGGGGGGGGTGGGAAAGAGTAGATAAGGCCATGAAATGTGCAGTAACTGAATATAGCGTACGGGTGCTAAAGAAATAGAGACAATGTCTCAAGACGACACTTTAAAACGAGGTCAGAATTCTGAATCCCAAAACCGAAAATAGCCACGCTAAACAAGCGCAGCTACTTTAAGATTATCAATGAATGAATGTTCCGAGAGGGAGGCTTAGCGAATGCTCGATTAATACAGTCCTATCCACGCCAAGAGTCCTTGTCCGGTCAGGTATTCGATAGCCAAGGTTGTGACAAAGCCAATCATCGCTGCACGGCCATTCAACCGCTCAGCATAGCTATTGAATCCAAACTTCGGCTCTTGCAAGTCAGGAGTAACGGTGGGTTGAGGATTTGTCATGATGCAATTCTTTTACAAAACTTTATACTTCTTCTCAATTGTGCAGTACGGCTAAGAAAAGCGTCAACTGGATACAGAGATAAACGCTGTCGCGCAGAGATTACTTATTCTGTGGAAGAAACCTACAGGAATTGATTATAGTGGGAACACTGTATCGGTCAAAGGCTGCATGTAGGGTTCTAGCAAGAGAGCGTGCTGTACTCAGTCAACTCCAGAATGAGGTACGATACTGCATTCTGAAGGTATTGCATCGTGAAGGCGACCACAAAAAATTGAGTGTTCCACACCCTGCAAGAATCGCTATAAATTGAAATGGACAAGTCTAGACGTGAGGCTGTCCCCAGGAGGCTGGTTTGTCATTTTCTTCTGAAGATTTTGCAAAAGCACTTGAGCAACATGATTACTCGCTTCAGCGAGGAGATGTCGTTCGAGGTGTAATTCATAGCCACGACAACGATGGGGTCTATGTTGACGTGGGCGGGAAGGCAGCTGCATTTCTTCCAGTTGACGAAGCATCTCTCAAACGAGTTTCTAAGTTGGAAGATGAGTTTCCAGTCGGAGAGGAATACGAGTTTTTGATTATTCGGGAGCAAAACTCCGAAGGTCAGGTGACTCTCTCTATCCGGCAGCTCGAAATTCGCAAGCTCTGGAATCGCTTTTTAGAAATGCAAGAAAGTGGTGAGAGTCTTGAAGTTCGCATTGGTGGGGTCAACAAGGGTGGTGTCACCGTCGATGCTAGCGGACTGCGCGGCTTTATTCCGCGATCGCACTTGGCAGAGCGCGACAATCCTGAAGGACTACTCGGCAAAATCGTTACGGTTACTTTGTTAGAAGTCGATCCCGATCGACGGCGCTTGGTGCTGTCTCAGCGACAAGCTCGGCAAGCTGCTAGTCTCAGCCAGCTAGAGGTGGGACAGCTGGTTGAAGGCAAAGTCTCTGGAATCAAGCCTTTCGGAGTGTTTGTAGATTTTGATGGTGTGACCGGGTTGCTTCACATCAACCAGGTCAGCAAAAACTATGTTGCGTCCCTCAACACCCTGTTCGAAGCGGGACAGGAAATCAAGGCTATCATTCTCGATCTGGATGAGGTTCGTCGTCGAGTTGCCCTTTCCACCAAAGTACTGGAAAATCATCCAGGTGAAATGTTGGAAAGTATGGAAACCGTCATGGCTGAGGCCAGCGAGCGGGCTCCTAAGGCCAGGAATCTGATTTTAAAAGGCGGTTCTGAAGAGTCATCGTAAAGCAGTCATCTGCACTGCGGAGAGGTTTCACAATCCAGATGTCGCGGATCCAATGCTGTTTGGGGAAAGTTTATCCAAAAGGCCGCTCGAATATACTTATATAGCGCTACACGCTGATATAAAACCAATAGTGTATGGAGAAGCCGCACACCGCGCGGCTTCTCCATCAATATCTGTCCTCACCTATCTGCGCATTGCTATACTCTCTTAAGGCATAACATTTTAAGGCACAGCAGAAGTATATTATTTATGTTCTTGGAGAAAACTTCTGAGCCGCTTGTGGCGCTCTCTGCGAAGATAGAGAAATTTGCAGAACCAAAGATATCAAAATAAGGATTGTGCGCGCTTCATCGTAGTGGTAGTTAGACATGAAATAATGGCGATCGAACGCTAGATGACGTTGGGCATGCTTCTTCGGATGCATCTATTAAGTCGCCAGTCATGAGTCTTTGCATCAATCCTCGTTGCCTTCATTCTGATCACCCCGGAAACGACTCGACTCGATTTTGTCAGAGTTGTGGGTCTGATTTAGTGCTTCAAGATCGCTATCGTGTGATGCGTCTACTCAGTGACACCAGTGGCTTTGGGCGAGTGTATGAAGCATTTGAGCGCAGCACTCCTAAAGTTCTTAAAGTGCTCAAAGAACGGCACAGTCTGAATTCCAAAGCGGTTGAGCTGTTTGAACAAGAAGCCGAAGTGTTGTCGCGTCTCCGTCATCCTGGCATCCCTTTGGTCAAACCGGATGGGTGCTTTCGGTTTTTGCCTCGCGAAGGCAATCCTATGCTCTGCCTCGTGATGGAGAAAATTGATGGGCCTAATCTGCTGGAATGGATGCGGCAGCAGGGTGGATATCCCATTAGTGATGAGCAAGCACTCAATTGGTTGCAGCAGCTTGCAAAGATTCTGCATCTAGTGCATCAGCAAAACTACTTTCACCGTGACATCAAACCTGAAAACATCATGTTGCGATCGAGTGGTCAGCTTGTGCTGGTTGATTTCGGTGCCGCTCGTGAGATGACCTATACGTATTTTGCGCAACTGGGTGGTACTGGAGGTATTACTCGCATTAGTTCTGCGGGCTATACGCCTCCAGAGCAAGAGCGCGGACAGGCCGTCCCTCAGTCTGATTTTTATGCGCTGGGCTGTACGTTCATCTTTTTGTTGACAGGCAAGAGTCCGAGCACCCCCGATATCTACGATTCGCTCAATAACCAGATGCACTGGCGGCAATATGCACCTCATGTCTCGCCGCAGCTTGCTGATTTCATTGATCGCCTTACGGCTCCCCGCGCTGCCGATCGCCCTAAATCAACCGATGAGTTGATGAGTGAGCTAAATCGCCTCGTCCAATCTGGCTTTGATGGCGTGAATCGGGAAGCAACCCTAGAAGAAGCGACAGGTGAAACAAAGGCTGGTAAGAACAATAGTGCAGTGTTTTCTCAGCGTTTGGGAGCGGGTGCAAAGAAGTTGCCATTACCTCCTCAAACCATTGCGCAACCACCGCTTACTTTTATGCAGGAGCGGGCTTCTTTCCTTCGGCGGTGGGGGTGGCTGTTGGGGCTGCTGTGTGTGGCGATCGCCAGCATTCCAACGTTGTGGATACTGGAGCAACAGGGCGTTGTGTCTTTCCCTCTGGGCCGCCTAGGCTCGATCGAGGATGAGCCTTATGAAGTGGGGATCGCCCTTACAGGGCACGATAGTGCTGTGGATGAGTTGTCTCTGAGCCGTAATCAGCAGATTCTTGCCAGTGGAGGCGATGATCGCACAGTTTACCTCTGGAGCATGGTCGATCGGAGTATTCTGCAAACTCTCGACGCACATGAGAACCCCATCAATGCGCTAGCCATTTCCCCAAACGATCGATACCTAGCGAGCGGTGGTGACGATCTTTACATTGTTGTGTGGGATATCGAAACAGGAGAAAGACTGCAAACGTTAACTGGGCATGAACAGTCGATCAACGATCTACGGTTCACCTCCGATGGACAGACTCTTATCAGCGCTAGTGCAGACCGCACCATAAAAACCTGGGACTGGCAATCTGGTGAAGAACGACAAACTCTCGTAGGACATGGTGGCTTCATCAATGCGATCGCGCTCAGCCCTGAGGGAAGAACGTTGGTTAGCGGATCAGCCGATACCACTATCAAAGTCTGGGATTTAGAAACGGGGGAGGAAGTCAGCCAGCTTCTCGGACACACCTCCTTTGTTAATGATTTGGCTATTAGTCCTGATGGAAAATGGCTGGCGAGTGGTGCGGCGGACGGCAAAATCAAGTTGTGGAACTTGGGAACAGAAATCGAAGTTCGCACAATAGATGAACACGAAAGCTATGTCAACGCCGTTTTGTTCAGTCCAGACGGGCGAACTCTAATCAGTAGCAGCGCGGATCAGACGATCAAGCTTTGGGATGTTTCATCGGGTGAGCTGCAAATCTCCATTCCCTGGGAAGGAACGTTTGTCAATGCGATCGCCGTTAAGTTTGAAGGGCCAACCTGGCAACTTTTTGCCGGAGGAAAGGGGAGCAACAAAATTCAAACCTGGCGATTGACACGATAGAGCCTGCACTCTAGACCGGAGCACAGGCCATTTTTTATTTTGCGCAATACAAGCTGAGGTTGCTTACGCTCCTGTTGGTGCGCCCGTCTCGGTGGGGTATCCAACGGCTTTCCATGCCGGTAGTCCGCCCCGCAGTTCAGCTACTTTGAGATAGCCAGCATCACGCAGACTCTGAGCAGCGGTTGCTGTTTCCTCATCGGCTACACCATAAATGTAGATATCGCGGTCAAGTTCTAGATTCGCCTGAGCGGCTTCGACAAGATTACTCATCGACATTGAGATCGCACCAGTAATGTGCTCCTCGTTAAAAGAAGGGCGATCGCGCGCATCGATAATAGTCAGTGCAGGTTCTCCCCAGTCGAGGCGAGCTTTCAAATCTTGAGCACGAGCCTGAGCGGACATGGGAGCAGGAGTAGGAATACCTAGCATATTTGCCTCTTTATCATGTGAGTAGCCAACACTTGTAAGCTAGCAACATTTTTTAATATTTTCAATGTAAGTACTTAAAATTGCTTTAAAATCTTTCTCAGGATTTACCCCGCAGTCCTATAATTGTAAAATTTTTGACGTTGAAAAGTCAGTAGGCAATTTTACCAGATGTAGATAATTCAAGGCTTTTGGTGAATTCTTGTATGAGATGTCGGCCCATTGACTCGTGACGAAAAATTGGCGAGAAGTGACAGGCGCTAGCATTATTGCTATTGAACTTTTAGCAGAATTTATGACCTCAGGCGATCTCCTTAGGCTGTCTCCACCAAAGTAGTTTCGACATTCTCAGGTCTTTGCTTCTATCATGGGGTATCACTCGATGAAGTCCTGGTGTATATGGGGTATGAGGAGTTCCGACATGAATCGATTTAGCACATTGACGCTATCAGCATTGGCGATCGCCACTGGCGTTGTTCTAGGGACTGAGCCTTTACGGGCGCAGGAGGTCATTTTCGTTGAAGGTAATCTTGAGAATGTAGGAGAGCGAGACGTCATCTACACTCAAAGCAGTATCGTGTTCAACGAACCGGACGGGTTGCGTCTTTACGAGACCATTCCTGAAGAATTCGAAGACGAATATTTTTCTCACGATGAGAGCTTCTACAACAACCGCTCCTTGCCTCGGCAAGTTAGCTGGCTGTTCGGTATCGGCTTTCCCGAAAATGAGATGACTGCTGATGGCGACGCGATTAACGATCTGTATGATGAGCTGCTAGAGGCACAATATTCCACAACGCCTCGGGTTCGAACCCCCGATTTGGAGACTCCCTATGCGACCTCTCTGATTCTGACTCCTATCTCAGAGATTGGTCAGCGTCAGTTTGACAATCTGGGCTTCCGTCAACCCATTCCCGCACCTCAAGTCGTTCCACAGCGTTCAGGCCCCGTTCCTGCTCTTTGGTAAATTGGGTCAGTGGATTGATCCGGTCTCCTCTTGTTGGCATCGTTTTTTCGATTAGCCGTCGATGACTCGCTGTAGAGGGGTCAACTTGGGATCAATGATTTTTTGACCCTGGCTTGGAAACTTGATCGCAAGGCACATCTTTGTGCCCGCGCCAAAAACATGGGTGATTTCACCTGGGCCAAACTGGGAGTGAATGACGCGATCGCCAACTGTGAAGACTTCGCCCTCGGCTATGGCCTTGGGCGATTGTTTTAGGGCGGCAGCTTGACTCTTTTTGATGTCGCGCATCGGTGTTGCATAGCGACGGGGAATCGCTGATGATAGGTTGCTCAGCAGCAGTTCTTTCGGCAGCTCGCCTAAAAACAACGAAGGACTCGCGGGTTCGCGAGAGCCGTAGAGGCGACGAGCGCGGGCATAAGTAATGTAGAGTCTTTCTTTGGCGCGAGTAATGCCGACGTAGCAGAGGCGTCTTTCTTCTTCTAAAGAAGCGGGGTCATCCATTGAGCGATAGTTAGGAAACAGTCCCTGCTCTAAGCCCACTAGGAAGACAATCGGAAATTCTAACCCTTTGGAAGAATGAAGGGTCATCAAAGACACTTCGTCTTTACCTTCGTTCAATCCATCGAGGTCTGAGGCTAGAGATGCATTTGCCAAAAACATGGGCAGGGTTGACTCTTCATTCTCTTCCTCAAACTGAAGCACTGCGTTATAAAGTTCTTGGACGTTGCCTAGGCGATCGTCAGCTTCATCAGTGCCCTGAGTCTTAAGGTCTCGCACATAGCCCGAATCTTCCAAGATCCCCTGCACGACTTCAGAAGCAGACTTCTCTGTAGCTTGCTCTTGCCAGGTTTTCAAGACCTCTGCAAAGGCCAGCACTCCTTTTGACGATCGCCCAGCGAGCGTTTTTACCGAGGTTTCATCTTGCAAAATTTCCCACAAGGGAACGCCAAGCTGTTGTGAAGCAGTCTCGGGCCGATCTAGCGTCGTTTTTCCAACACCACGACGAGGTGTATTGATCACGCGCTTGATACTGAGGGTGTCAGCCGGATTGGCGATCGCTCGCAGGTAGGCCAACACATCTTTTATTTCGCGGCGATCGTAAAAGCGCAGTCCACCGACGACGGTATACGGAATGTTGTGGCGTGTCAGCGACTCTTCAAACGTGCGTGACTGGGCATTGGTGCGATAGAGAATGGCAAAATCTTTCCAGCTCAGCTCAGGGTTTTCGGCAACTAAGGAGCGCAAGGTTCCAACCACAAATTGAGCTTCGGCTGTTTCATCATCGGCTCGGTAGCAGTAAACGGTTTCGCCCGCTCCCCGTGTAGGACGCAATACCTTATCGATCCGCTCGGTGTTATTTTCAATCAGTTCATTCGCAACTTGGAGAATGTTTTCAGTCGAACGGTAGTTTTCCTCTAGCTTCACCATCGAGCGAGTATCGTCGTCGGGCAATCCATCACCAAAGTCGCCCTGAAAATCCATGAGAATGGTAAAGTCAGCCGCGCGAAACGAGTAGATGGACTGATCAGCATCTCCCACCACAAACACAGAGCGATAGTGCCAGTCGTCAAAAGTATGAGAGTCGGCACCATTTGTCACGAGTAGTCGAATCAAATCGTACTGGGTGCGATTTGTATCCTGATATTCATCTACGAGAATGTGGCGAAATCGCTTGTGCCAGTAGGCAAGCACCTGTTCATTTTGCTTGAATAATTGCACCGGGACTCGGATCAGGTCGTCGAAGTCGAGGGCATTGTTGGCCGCAAGCCCTTTTTGATAGCGACGGTAGACTTCAGCGATAGTGCGTCCGCGAAAATTGGGCTGATCCTGCTCGAACTCTTCAGGAGAGAAGCTTTGATTTTTTGCATTGCTGATGGCATAGCGCACCGAGCGAGGATCAAACTTTTTGTCATCCAGATTCATGTCCTGAACGACGATGGTTTTCACCAAACTTTGGGCATCGGACTCATCAAAAATTGAAAAGTTCTTCGTCCACTTGTGCCCCTGCTCGTCCTGATATTTCTCAATGTCGAAGCGTAAAATTCGCGAACAGAGAGCGTGGAATGTGCCAATCCACAGTTCTTTCGTAATGGTTTTGTAGACGTGCGATCGCAGCTTCATTTGGTCGCGATCGCCCAACGCCTCCAAGGGCTTCCCATGGCGACCCAAAGCTTCTTGCTCTGCAAATAGCTTCTCAATCCGCTCTTTCATCTCACGAGCGGCTTTGTTGGTAAACGTCACTGCCAAAACATTCTCGGGGTCTACTCGATGGTTGAGAATCAGGTTAGCAATGCGAAACGTGAGCGCACGAGTTTTGCCTGATCCGGCTCCTGCGACCACAAGAAGCGGCCCGCAGTAGTGCTCAACGGCTTGACGTTGAGACGCGTTGAGTTGGCTGAGAAAGTCGATGGGGTGACTCATGGACTCGGAGTAATCCAGGGATATAACGATGCAGAGCTGAACGGACGAGCCGCTAGCTCTCAATAAGCCTATCGCATCTTGATTTGTCGCGGAGGCAAAACTCGGTCTCTAGGCCATTTTGTAGAGACTGCCCGTTTCAACTTCACACCCATGAGGGATGGGGAAGCTGGGTTAAATCTCGTACATTGAGTCTAGATTAAAAAAAGGAGAAAAACGTTTATGTCTATTGAAGATAGAGCTAAAGCAACTGCTAAAAACGTTGAAGGAAAGGTTCAAGAAACTGCTGGAAACGTTTCAGGCGATCCAGAACAGCAGGCGAAAGGTAAGACCAAGCAAGCGGAGGCGGAAGCTCGCCACGCGGGTGAAGATGTCAAGGACAATATGAAGAAGGCGATTGACTAATTGTCGTCGATCCTGATTACAGAATTCGGCTTGTTTATTAAAAGCATAAACAAACATCAAAAAGCGATCGCAGCCCGTTGGCATTTGCGATCGCTTTTTGATAGTTGGAATATTTAACTTCTCATTTTTTTAGTCATTCTGTCTGTTTAGCTCTGCCCGAGTTTATTATTTATTGCAAACTTTGAGACATTCATAAAACGATCACTATAGTTGCCTAATCATTTCGTCTACGGCTGCTTTCGCCTTGTTGAAATCTTCGCCGTGCAGTTGAGAATACCAATCAATCGCTTGTTCGCGATCGCCTTGCTGTACGAGCTGCCGGATCTTTTCATCAGATAGGTTCACAGGTGGAGCGGGCGCAATGGCTCTGCCAACGACAGTAAGAACCGTAGTGGCTAATGCAAGGCTGAGAAGAATGTATATAAGGGTCATGGTACTGACTCCCGGCCTAAAGTGTTGTCTTAAAGAGCGTGAGTTTGAAACTGAAAAGACTGAAAAGATCTTCTATTTATTGTCGGAGATGCGTAAGACACAGACTGCTACCAAGGCGTAGCAGACGCCTCAACAGTTCAACAATGGATTGAGGTGCTAATGTCGGTGCTTTCTTACTCTGTGAGAATTTACGACGCAGATGAGTCATCTATGTCATATATTGACTTGGCTAATTTAGTAATAGTACATCTGCTTGCCAACGACGCATTTTACGTTTTACAGCAGATAAGAGGGTGCTCATTAATAATTGTAGCTAAACCTGCCAAGTCGTTTGAACCGCTTGGCAGGTTTTCACAAACTGAAACAAGTTTAAAACAATGTTCAGTTAAACGATGCATTCAAATCTAGAAAAGCGATGATTTCTAGGGGCTGGCAGCAGCTAATGTTGTGCACTCGTTGAGTCTGTATTTAAGCGTGCTTAGTAACTTGCTGCCAGATGAAAATTGCGAGCAAGGCACCTAAAACTGCCAGGATGATACCTAGGATATTTAGACCCGCAGTAGTCAACGCAAGACTGCCTGTTGTGATAAGAGTCGCAATTGTTCCTCCAATGAAGGAACCTACTATTCCTAGAATCAATGCGCTAAGCCATCCACCTCTTTGGTGCCCAGGATAAATAGCTTTGGCGATCACCCCAACGATGATGCCGACGATGATCCAGATCAGCAAACCCAGTAAAGACATAACTTTCTCCCAGATGTAAATTGATAATTTATCTATAATCATCAGGGGTGGGTAGATAAAAGTCGTCTACATTTCAACAGAGGAAACAATATCTAAAGACGTAAAGACGTTTTTTTTGAGTCTAAAGATAGAGATTTAAAAACATAGAATGTCGTATTGCAATGATAGGTCTAATTTTGATTTCTATACCAGGCGTAAATAGCTGTTCTACGAAGGGATTGGAGAGGTCGGCTATTTTACTTTAGATTTCCTACTTTCCTTCTTGCATTCCTCATGACAAGAGGAGTATGAGAGCATCACATTGGTCTATGTATCGTCTAACACTTTTCAAATCTGCTCTTAACAACTATAGTGCTATGCGCTGATATAAAATCAATAGTTTTGAAACTAATAGTTGATGGAGAAGCCGCGCACCGCGCGGCTTCTCCATCAATACCTGTCCTAACCTATCTGCGCATTGCCATAACAAGTTTTAACCTTTCGTATTTTGTGCCAAAAACTTATTAAAAATATACAAAAACGAAATACTAAAAATGCTTAGGTATATTCGATAGACTATGACCTAAAGGTGATGTTTGTTCATTGATAATGACCTAGCTTGATAGAGCTGTACAGGACTGAAAGGCTGTGCAGGTTTATTCAGGAACTGAGAGTGAAAGCTATGAATTTACGGACAATTTATAACCGAAGCAAAAAAGCTTTTGTGTTGGGTCTCGCAACGTTAATTGCTTGCGGTGGATTGATGCTGAGCTGGGCTGGAGTTGCCCAAGCGACAACCTCAAGTGAGCTTGTCGCTGTAGTTGACAACGTGGTTGACAACCGCGCAGAGCGAGAGCTTGATCGAATGACCAAGGCTGGCAGCGCAGATCAGATCAAAGGTAATGCGCAAGAAGCTTTAGGAAAGGCTCAGCGGGCTCTTGGCGATGACTCAGAAGGAATTGCTAACCAAGCAAAGGGAAAAGCAAACCAGGGCATTGGACAAACGAAGCAAGCGGCTGATGATGCAGAAGATTCTGCTGAAAGCCTAGTAGATAAAGCGAGAGACTTCTTTAACTAAGGGTTTTATGCAACTCCCATTAAGAGGATGTTTGAGAAGTCGTCAATGCTACTTCAGATCC
>CAKZMO010000273.1 GCA_937128595.1 uncultured cyanobacterium
GGTGCCTCCCCGTGCTGTTGCCACTAACCGCAAATGAGGCCATGCCAGTACGGGAGTAAGGCGTCCCTCTGATTGAAGCACAGCCCGAAGTTGAGCCGCCCGTTTTGGAGCCGGAGCCAATCGCTGTTCTAATCGATGTCTCAGCGTCGGCTCTAATTTAAGCCAAGGTGCAAT
Organism: uncultured cyanobacterium; assembly: GCA_937128595.1. Lineage (GTDB taxonomy): Bacteria > Cyanobacteriota > Cyanobacteriia > CAKZMO01 > CAKZMO01 > CAKZMO01. The sequence continues at coordinate 175 of CAKZMO010000273.1, forward strand.
TTCGCCCCGTTCTAAATCGTGAATCAGATCGTCGGCATACTGCTTTAGGTAATTGCAGATTTGCAACATCAGCATTGGAAAGTTGGCGGTCATTCCTGCCAGTTGAGCATCGCGCAGCGCAAATAGCAAACACACATAATGACGAGCCGCGATGTCAGGAATTTGCAAAGCGTCGTAGGGGATCGCAAACAGTTGCTCAAAGATCAGCTTGCCTCGCCGCAACCGACCTGCACTCACAGGCCCATACTCGACCCCTCCATCCGTGACACCTTGAAGCGTTGCCGCATTTGCCATCATCAGCTTGCCAAAACCTTGCCCCCGCTGCCTCAGCGCTTCAATCGCAAACCCCAGCCCCGCAAGCTCAGTCCGCTGCAAGGAAGATTGAAACCGTGGCGTGACGGGCACTTGTTTCTTTTTCCCGGTTGAGCCACTGGTCAAATTGATATATCTCACTCGCTCAGGATTCAGAACATTGGGTTCTCCTGCGGCAATTCGGGTCATGTACGGCTCGTATTGGCTGTACGACCAGATTGGAATGCGATCGCGAAATTGGTCGATCGTTTTGATGGTGTCGAGACGAAAGGTTTGCCCCAGTTCAGTCGCTTGATGATGGCGGATCAGCACTTGCAAAAACTGCTCCTGCGTTGCCATTACGTGCTTTGAGCTGTGGATCAATCGTCGCTTTGCACGGGTAGCCAAGAGTGTGAGTAGAGACAACGTTAGATTCATGATGATTAAGCTCTGTAGATGCGATTAAAAGGTCGGAAACCAGTGGACTCGTGGCCTTCAAGTTCAATGTGGAGAATGGTTCCCTCATCGGGATCAATATGGAATTCTTGATTGCCGATTTCTATGGCGTAGACGAGCCTGTCATCTTCTTCCTCTAGTTCAGCGCTGTGGGCTTGCGCGTCGGCAACAGACTCAGCGATCTGTACGGCTTCTTGAAGGGTCATTGTTACTGACGGCTGAGGATTGTCGGCAACCTCATCCTCTTGCTCTGTAGCAATAATTTCTCCCGTATTGGCATCAATGACGATTTCTTGGTTCCCAATCTCCACCTCGTAAACAAAGAGGCCGTTTTCCCAATCCAGCTCTGCTTCGACGGCTCGACCACCCGCCAATGCCTCAGCCGTTTGAATGGCTTGAAGCAAGGTAATAGGTGCGACTTGATCGAGTTCGTAGCTTTCGGCTGCCACGTCATCGTTTTTGGGTGTAGCAACTTTATCCTCACTCTGGTTTTCGCCCACAGGCTGCTGAGCAGTTGCACCAAGTTGCGTGCTATCCCGATTGGGCAATGGCACGAAGAGGACTCCACCAACCCCTAATGCATTGGCAAACAAGAAATATAGAAACCTCTTATGTGAAATTTTCATGGCTCGAAGATCCTCAAACCAGCTTCTAGCCAATTAATCTATCGAGAAAGTGTTAAAAACTCGGAAAGATTAAACCGAATGTGGATGCCCAACGCTTGGCAACTCTCAAGTGATTATTGGTTGCAATATTCTCTGGAACGTGCAATCTTCATGAAAGCATTGAGCTGTCTGAGTTCTATTGATTCACTGCAAGAGGAATGATGGTGGGGTTAGGTGCATTATTTGTTGGTTCGCCTCAAGCGCAGGCTGTTCCACCTGAATTGCATGGGTCAATGCATCACCCATTGGTTGATCTCAGTACGTTACCCGATTCTGCTGCACTAGATTCTCTGAACGATTCATCCACTTCAACCCTTCTATTCACCCCCGTTTATCAACTGGAGCATTCTTTAGACGAATTCTTACCTGGAGCCGTTGGGAGTTCAGATCTCGCAGAATCTGGCATGACCAAAGATGACGACGAGGATGATGATGATGACGACGATGAATTAGAGCCCTCAGGAGGTCGTATAACTCCATTTGCATTTCTAGAAGGAGAAGTCATTTTCGGAGTGAGCAGCGCATCAGGTCGAGATTTAGATGATTCGATTGTGTTTCAGGGCAGCGCTGAATTTACCCTCAATGTGAGTTTTACAGGAGAAGATCTCCTTTCAATTGGACTAGAAGGCGGTATTGCTGAAGATTTCTCATTTACTGAAGACATCACGTTTGAAGGGAGCCTTGATTCTCCTTCAGACACCGATGGTGGACAGATTGAACTGGGGGACTTGTATTACGAGTTTCCTGTGGGCGATCGCACGAGTCTTTACATTTCGGCTACAGGTGACGACATCGAAGATTTCAACCCGTTCCTAGACGATGCATTGTCTGATTTTGGCAGTGAAAATCCCATCAGTGAACTACTACAAGATTTTGGTGTGCAGCTCAATTATGAGGTGGCCGATCCGCTTGAACTGATGGTGGGCTACTTTAGCGAAGATGGCAGCGATCCTGAACTTGGACTATTCAGGGGCAACTACAGTGCCGTTGCTCAGCTTGGCTTTTAACCGAGCGATCGCTTCCTTCTCGGACTAACGTATGTTTTCAGCAGCAATGATTCTAGCCTGGAAACTGAAACAGGAAGTTTGCGCTCTCAGATTGATTTGGGGCACCCCGTTATTGGCAATTCCTATGGAGCAGCCGTGTCGTTTTCACCGAGCGATCGCCTTGCTATTGGCGGCTGGGCTGGATTTACCAATGCGAGAGTGCTAGGTTTAGGCGACGCAGATGTTTGGAATTATGCAGTTACGTTGGCGCTGCCGGATTTTGGCAAAGACGACAACCTACTTGGTTTGATTATTGGGCAAGAACCTCGACTCACGGGCACCAGTGGCTTTACGATTGATGACCGGAGACGAGATTCAGATACTTCACTCCACATTGAGTTGCTATACAGAAATCAAATTTCTGATTACATTTCTGTCACTCCAGGATTCGTCTGGATTACGGCTCCTAATCATGACCGCAGCAATCCTGATATTTTCTTGTTTAGCGTGAGAACAACGCTTGAGTTTTAGCAAAGCCAGCTCGGAGGCGATGTCATGAGAATCCTACTCGTTGAAGACGATGATCGAATCGCTCGTCCCCTTGCGGAAGATTTAAAGAATCAGCACTATATCGTTGAGATTGCTTCGGATGGAATTGAAGGTTGGGATTACGCTCAAGCGGCAGAATATGACTTGATTCTGTTAGATTTAATGCTTCCTCGACTGGATGGAATCGCCCTGTGCAAACGGTTACGCTCATCTGGCTATCAAGGATTTGTGTTAATGCTAACGGCTAAAGATACAACTTCTGATAAGGTTGTTGGGCTTGATGCAGGTGCAGATGACTATTTGATTAAGCCATTTGAGTTGGAGGAATTAGAGGCAAGAATTCGCGCATTACTTCGGCGTCCTCCAGAAATGCAGCAGACGGTTCTGACCCAAGATCAGTTGGTGCTTAATCCAACCAGTCGCGCAGTGTATTATACGGACAAACCTTTAGATTTAACGCCTAAAGAATATTTGCTCCTGGAATATTTTCTGCAAAATCCTGGTCAAGTTTTTACTCGCACGATGCTGCTTGATAAGCTGTGGGAACTTGACCGCGCTTCCGGTGAAAACACCATCAAAACTCACATCACCAATCTTCGAGCTAAGTTAAAGTCTGCTGGGTGTAGAGAAAAACTGATTGAGACAGTTTACGGCGTCGGTTATCGACTGCGAGTTAAAAAAGCTTAGGGACTTGCAAACAAAAAGAATACCTGTGCAGCGAGTTTCGACTCCGCTCAACTCGCGATTGGAGGGCTGAGCGAAGTCGAAGCCCGATGGTACAAAATTTTCTTGCAGGTTCCTTAGTAAAAATTGTCATTTATTATTTTCCTTTTTCGCGCGTGTTTCAGACTATTCGCTATCGTCTCCTAGCCTCCTATTTAGCTGTTCTAACGGTGATTTTAGCCGTGTTTGGGATCGCTGTGCGAGTGACGTTTGTACGCGTGCTCAACCAACAGCTCAACACTCGCCTCGAAACCTTGGCTAAGGGGGCGGCTCTTGAGCTTGAAATTGATGGCGCAGACATCACCGTGGATAACGAGCCACTCGTCAACGAAAATCAGGCGATTCAATGGTTTGATTTTGAAGGCAACCTACTGGATGAGCAGGGTGATGATGTGCTGATGCTGCCATTCAATTCCGATGAAATCCTTCAAACTCAGACCACACCTTATCCAGTAACGGGTTTGACTATGCCCGTGAATGACTACGACAAAGGCATTTTCATCGGCTACGTGCGAGTAAGTGAGTCAACGCAGTCGTTGAAAGATACCTTACGCCGCTTGGATATTGGGTTGGGCATCAGTGCTGGCATTGCCTTTCTCCTAACTGGCTTGAGTGGACTTTGGTTGACCCACCAGGCCATGAAACCGATTGAGCAAAGCTTTCGACGACTTCAGCGCTTTACTTCTGATGCGGCTCATGAGCTTCGCAGTCCCTTAACCGCGATCAAAACGAATGCAGCAGTAGCTCTGAAATACTCAGAGGGAATGCGCAAAACGGATTCTGAAAAGTTTCGAGCCATTAAAAGCGCTTCAACTCAGCTGACGGCTCTGACAGAGAACTTGCTCACGTTGGCTCGGACGGATCAGCCAACCCCTCAGATTCCAGAAGTGATTTGTCTGGTTGATCTGTTTGATCCGCTTGTGCAACTCTATCAGCCCCGATTT
>CAKZMO010000274.1 GCA_937128595.1 uncultured cyanobacterium
AATGGGCGATCGCCCGCGATTTTGCTAGCACTTCAGCACCGTCCGGCTTCACCCAGCAGGCGACGGTATGGTTGTCCCCGACAATTTCTAGGTTAGGATCGTCGCTGTGGCACTGATCGATGACGTAGGGACACCGAGCCGCAAACGGACAGCCTTGGGGATAGTCGATCAGATCCGGGGGCATCCCATCCACAGGCTTTAGCTCTGCTTTTTGAGCTTCATCTAAGCGGGGAATGCTTTGGATCAAGCCCAAAGTGTAGGGATGACGTGGGTTGTCATAGAGCTGATTGAGGGGAGCCGATTCAACAATTTGTCCGGCATACATGACGAGGATGCGATCGGCTAAACTCGCTAGTAGTGATAGATCGTGGGTAATCCAGATCACGGCCATGTTTAGCTCTTCTTTGAGCCGCTTTACCAATTCCACGATTTGCGCCTGAATGGTGACATCCAGGGCGGTCGTCGGTTCATCGGCAATTAGCAGCTTCGGATTGCAGGCCAGCCCCATCGAAATCATCACTCGCTGCCGCATCCCTCCAGAAAATTGATGAGGATAGTTGCGAATGCGGTCAGATGCGCCAGGAATGCCGACATGTTCCAAGAGTTCAATCGCGCGATCGCGCGCGGCTGTCTTACCCATGTTCAGGTGCAGGCGAATCGCTTCCGTCAACTGCTTCTCGACCGTGAGCACTGGATTCAGTGAGGTCATTGGGTCTTGGAAAATCATCGCGATACGGTTGCCGCGAATCTTGCGGATGTCGGGTAGACTCAGCTTCAGCAAATCTTGTCCCTCAAATATCACCTCTCCATTGACAATCTTCCCAGGGGGTTGAGGAATCAGCCGCATCACCGACAGCATGGTCATGCTCTTACCCGAACCCGATTCTCCGACAATGCCCACTGTTTCCTGGTCATTCACCTGAAACGACACATCATTAACCGCTTGAACCGCGCCCTCTCCAGTGTGGAAGCGAGTTCGCAAATTCCTAACATCGAGCAACGGCATGGCACCATCCAAAATCTAAACTCTAAACTCTAAACTCAACTTAAGTGCGCTGCTGAGGGTCTAACGCCTCTCGTAGGGCATCGCCTAAAAGGTTGAAGCCAAGAACTGTGATGGCGATCGCCAATCCCGGAAACGTCGTAATCCAAGGCGCACGTTTGAAGTAATCCCGTCCAGCCGCTAGCATTGCACCCCATTCTGGTGAGGGCGGTTGAGCCCCCAATCCTAGAAACGACAAGGCTGAGGCAGACAATACCGCCACTGATACCCCGACGGTAGCCACCACAATAATAGGCGACAGAATATTGGGCAAAATGTGGCGAAACAGGAGCCGGACATGTTGAGCGCCGACGGCTTCTGCGGCTTTGAAATACTCCTTGTTCTTCTCAACGAGAACAGCGCCATAGGTAATCCGAGCGTAAAACGGAATCGAACTGATCCCAACCGCAATCATGGCATTCGTCAGACTCGGCCCTAATACCGCCACTGCCGCCAGAGCAATCAATGTCTCGGTGAAGGAAAACAGGACATCGACCAACCGCATTAGCACCGTTTCAATCCAACCGCCGACATAGCCCGCGACCAGCCCGACTAGAACTCCAACCGTCATCGAAATGCCGACCGCGATGAGACCAATGTAAAGAGTCAACCGCGAACCATAGACAATGCGACTAAACAGATCGCGACCAAACTCATCCGTGCCAAACCAAAACTTGAAGTTTGGCGGCTGTAGCGCCTGTCCAGAGCCTAATTCGATTGGATCATACGGAGCAATGAGCGGGGCGAAAATGGCCGTCACCACCAACACCAAACAAATCCCTCCGCCAATCTTTGCACTCGGACTTTTTATCAGTCGTTTCAGAAAACGACCAAAATCCCGAGCCTTTGCGGCAACGAAGCTGGAATTGGGAACAGTAGAAACCTGCTGAGTCATTAGCTGTAGGTAATACGGGGATCAATCCAGGCGTAAAGCAAATCCAAAACAATTGAAACAACCACAACAACCGTGGCAAAAATAAGAATGAAGCCTTGAATGGTGGGATAGTCGCGCTGAAAGATCGACTGGATAGCGAGGCGACCAATGCCGTTCCAAGCGAACACATTCTCCACCACGATCGCCCCTCCCATCATGTAGGTGAACTGCAACCCCAGCATATTCACCACATTGATTAGGCCATTGCGAAGAGCATGACGCGACAGCACCATCGTCTCGGCCAAACCTTTTGCACGAGCCGTGCGCATGTAATCCTGAGACAACACATCCAACATTGATGATCGCGTCAATCGTGACACCGCTGCTGCATTCGCTAAGCCCAACGTCAAAGCTGGGAGAATCAAGTTCTTGAAATCAGTCCCTGAGACTGGCAGCCAACCCAAGCGAATCGAGAACACGTACATGAGCATCAATCCCAACCAAAAGCTGGGAATCGAGATGCCGATAATGGCGCTAGTCATCAAGGTGGTGTCAAGCCAACTGCCTCGCTTGTAGGCAGCAAAAAAGCCTGCAGTCACCCCAACGACCATGGTGATCAACAAACTGCTTAGGGCTAAAACCAGAGTGTTTGGGAGTCTCACCAATAGCAGTTCTAAAACAGGCTGATTACCGCGAATGGTCGTGCCGAAATCGCCTTGAAGAATTCGCCCCATATACATAAAATACTGTTCGTAAATCGGCCGATCCAATCCCAGTTGTGAGCGAATTTGCTCGATTTGTTCAGGAGTGGTGGATTGAGACTGGGCAAACATAATTTGCACCGGATCACCCGGCACTAGGTGAATCAACAGCGTCACAGCAACAGTGGTCACCCAGATGGTAAAAATACCGCTGAGAATGCGCTTAATGATAAATCGGGTCATGGGACTCGCTATACAGTTATTAATGGCTCATCGCACAATGGCTCATCGCACTGAGTCAAAAGTCAGTTCGCACTAATTTCACAATGACAAATTTCACAATGACAAATTTCACAATGACAAAATTTGATCTGCCAAGTCTTGTTGCATTACAGCTATTCAACGCAATTATTCAAACACTAAAAGTCCGCAGCGAACAAGGGGACACAGTTAGGACGTAGGCGGCCTTAACTATTTACCGCTAACCCGACCACAACCTACAGGCACCTATGGTTATTGTTGTTCACCTATTTCTGCAGGGGCATGGCACACCATGCCCCTGCAAATTCCTACTGAGTCAACTTGATGTCATTGAACAGGGGACGATTAAACGGCCCAATCTTGAACCCATCCACCTCAGAACGAGTGGTGTAAATCCACAGCCATCCGGGGGTATAGAGGGGAACGTGAACCGCATTTTCTAAGAGATACTGCTGGGCATCTTGTACCGCAGCGAGTCGAGCTTCGGAATCAACCGTCGTACGAGTTTCGTCTAGTAGGTTGTCTAGCTCATTGGATTGGTAGCCACTGTAAGCACCTGGAGAGTGCCATAGCTGGTGCAAAATGTCAGGGTCATACCAGGCCCAACCCATCATGTCGAAGGTGCTCTGACCGCTATCGGTTTCGTTCTCCTGCTTGACTCGGGCATTCATGGTGCCGATGTCCATGGTTTCGATTTCCGTTTCAATACCGACTTGCGACAGTTGATTCTGGAAAACCTGCACCATCTTTTCGCGGTTGCCACCGACCCACGTCATCATCGTGACGGTTAGAGGATTATCTGGGCCATACCCTAACTCATCGAGCAATTCCTGAGCTTTCTCCGGATCATATTCGTAGCCATGCTCTGCGCAAAATTCTTGGTCATTGCCCATGACTCCCCGAGCTACCGTACATTTCTCCCGCTTCACAACATCGCCAAAGACGATATCGATGGCTGCATCAGGATCGATGGCATAAGCTACAGCCTGTCGAGCCCGAATGTCGTCAAAGGGAGGACGGGAAATGGTGAACTCAAAGAAGACATTTTGCCCAGTCTTTTCAGCCACATACAGCTCTAGAGAATCATCGGATCGAATCGCGTCCAACTCTTCCAAAGGTGGCTCAGCAATGATCTGAATTTCTCCAGTTTGGAGGCCAGCGAGGCGAGTCTGGGGCTCAGGAATTTGCTTGATTACAAGTTCGTCGAGATAGGGCGCGCCAGAGTTTTCGATGGGGCGTCCGAAGTTTTGGTAGTCTTCATTTGCTTCAAGAACGACCTCGTCACCCTTTGTCCAGCTCACAAGTTTCCACGGGCCAGTCCCGACTGCAGCGCTGACTCCAAAGTCATCTCCCAGCTCTTCTGCACTGTCGCAGATTTGGCTGGAAAACGGATCAGCCATGAATGAAATGAATGCACCAAAAGGTTCTTCGAAGGTGAATTTCACAGTGAGATCGTCTACTACTTCAACTGCGCTGATGGGCCCCCAGGCTCCACTGGTGACGCTGGGGTTATCTTCGCTGATGGCTCGCTCAGCCGTGTATTTCACGTCGTTGGCGTCAAAGGGTGTGCCATCGTGACAAACAATGCCCTCATTTAGCATGAAGGTTGCCTCTAGACCGTCGTCGCTCACGGTCCATTCTTTTGCGAGGTTGCCAACGACTTCGCCATCGTCGTTGAAGGCGAGCAAGGTATCGTAAATCTGGTCAAAGACCTGCCACGATAGGGTCGTTGTAGTGCGCTGGGGATCGAGAGAGTCGGCATCACCGTAGCGAGCCCAAACGACAGAACCACCTTCTTGGGGAGTGCCTGCTTCTTCTGTGGTTTCTTCGCTGGTGTCAGAAGTTGCTGTTTCGTCACCGCCACAACCTACGATCGCCAGCCCGAGTACAGCTAAACCTGCTAACCATCGACTTGCTCGCTTTTGTTGAAATCGTGAGCTCATGCGCTGCTCCTAAAAAATCGATAAAAACACCGAGGAGTAAGCTATTTCAGTTCCTGGTGTAATCGTCAAAACGTATTGAATGACCATAGAGGCTAAGGTTTGTAGATGAGCATTTGTGCAGATAGGTTTAACATTTGGTTAAAGTAAATTTGTGTTTCATAAAAGTAAATTAGTATTTTCTCTCGACTACTTACAGGGCGATCGCTCTCTATCTGAGACACAGAGCTAAAACCGGGTATTTATCATGACCATCGCCATCGGAGCTTATGGGCCGAATGCTGGACTCGCTATCTTCGAGGGTCTGAAAGCCGCTGAAGTCGTTGCAGAAGGAGCTATCCGAGGCTTTGTCATGTTTGTGGTGATCACTTCTTCTGGAGAACTGGAGCGCTATGAAACCCAGCGAGGAGGGACTCGGACATTGTTTACGGACGGTGAAACCACAGGCGTTGCACCACCAGAAACCGTACGAGGGGCGATCGCCGCTGCGTTGATTTCCAGTGGCCCCGATCGCCCAGTTCCGTTAGCCCAGTTTCTGACTGCGGATGCAACGGCGGGATTAGTTACCGCCCATCGCGTTCCCCAAGGCCCCAGTGTTCGTGGTATCCCGCTGAATGTTGAGGTGTTAGATGCCCTCAAAGCCGGAAAATCAGCGCAAGAGGCGACTCAATCGGTACTGGCACAAAACCCTCACGCGGATGTTGGCTTTATCACCCTCGATCGTCACGGCAATTTATACATGCAAAATGCTCCCCGTGTCCAAAAGCGTCCCGATACGGGTTCGGCTTATCGCAAATCTCCGACAGGAGCTAAGTTCGGAGTGATGCACAATGCGATTGAGCCGCATGGTTCTCTCGCTCCTTTGGTAGCGGATATTGGCTTTCGTCAGATGACTGATGCCCATCCAATCGCGGGTTGGTTCATGGTCTCTGCGGGTGTCCCCATCGTTTATGGCGAAGTGGATGCGGTGGAGGTGGATGCAGACGGAGTGGCACAGCAGATTGTGACGAGCGATCGCACCTTTACGGATCGAGCGCGGTCGGGGGGCGGCATTTATTTACACAGTCTTGTCCGCCAAGATGGTCGAATCTTAGGCAAAACCTTATTTGAACCCATCTGCACTGTGAGTAATGGGCAACTGCTAACGATGAGTGGTCAAACGACTCTTCGCATCAGCTATACTCAGATCTAATTTTTTGGCGTTGCATATTCGAAGAATGATTTTGGTAGGGGCATCGCATTGCGATG
>CAKZMO010000275.1 GCA_937128595.1 uncultured cyanobacterium
AAAAGTATTAGACAACACGCTGGAACAAGACTGATCCCCCTAAATCCCCCTTGAAAAGGGGGACTTTGATTCCGGTTCCCCCTTTTTCAAGGGGAGCTAGGGGGGATCTGAAGTCGCATTGACGACTTCTCAAACATCCTCTCAGCTAAAAAAGCCTCAATCCGCCGTTCAGTTTACAAAGTCAAATCTGCATCAATGCACTTCTAAATTCATGACATAGTGACCTAGCCGTAGATTGCCAGTCCACAACTCGTACTCTAGCCGCAAGTGCTCAGGTAGAGGCTTCCCTTCTAGGGTCAAATTTCGGGTGAAATTACGGAGGCGTATTTGTTCGTTACGCTGTCCAGAGCCACGCTGTAGCCAGTAGCGGTTGAGGCCATAGACCCCCCGCTCCCAAAAATGGCGATAGCTGAACCGCCCATTTCCTTGCATGGTCATCGTTACCCGATAGGGTGAGACCTCTATCCACAGCAATCGCGGGGGAGGAGCTGGAATCGTGAGAATGTCTTGCTCGGTCGCTGAACGGAATGAACTGTGAACGGCAGGTTCTGAGTGGCTGTGAACGACAGGTTCCGTTAAAAGAATATGAAACTGTTCGGAATCTTTTTGGTAGACCGTAGCGGCTGTTTCGACCATAGACCAGAGAGGAAGGTCGAAGGCCATGAGAGAGAGGCTAACGGGCTTTCTGTGCTGGCTCAGCATATTGAAGAGGAGGCGATTGGCAAATAGGGTAGATGATATCTGCGACGTTGAACCACAAAAACCTGGGAGGGAGTAAAATCTCTAAAGTTAACAACGTCTCAGCCGTTAGTGTAGCCCAATGCATACTGTCACGATAACCCTGGATACTACTGAATCCCACAAATCCTTATCGATTTCGCCTGCAGAAACAGAAGTCGCTTTGCGAGGAACGATTCGTGTTCCTGGGGATAAGTCAATCTCCCATCGTTCTTTGATGCTGGGAGCATTGGCAAAAGGCACGACTCACATTGAAGGGCTTTTGTTGGGAGAAGATCCGTTCAGTACAGCGGCATGTTTACGAGCGATGGGAGCAGAAATCTCCCCACTCAACTCAGATCATGTAGAAGTGATCGGGATCGGGCTGGGAGCTTTGGGAGAACCTATTGATGTCCTTGATATGGGCAATTCAGGAACATCGATGAGGCTAATGCTCGGTATTTTAGCTTCTCACGCGGATCGGTTCTTTACTGTGACTGGTGATGCATCTCTGCGGACAAGACCCATGTCTAGGGTCATTCAACCTCTAGAACAAATGGGCGCACAGATTTTTAGCCGTAAGGGAGGCTATGCTCCTCTTGCGGTTTGTGGGCGATCGCTCAAACCAATGCATTACCAGTCTCCTATTGCCTCTGCCCAGGTTAAATCTTGTATTTTGCTGGCAGGTCTCATGGCAGATGGAGCTACAACTGTTACGGAGCCTGCTGTTTCTCGAGACCACAGTGAACGAATGCTGAAAGCATTTGGGGCAAACATCACGGTCGATCCCGAAAGCTGCAGTGCCACCATTCACGGCCCAGCCCAGCTCACAGGGCAATCGGTGGTTGTTCCGGGAGATATTAGCTCTGCAGCATTCTGGTTAGTGGCTGGAGCGATCGCACCTGGCTCTGATTTGCTGATTGAAAATGTTGGGATTAATCCGACCCGTACTGGAATTTTAGACGCGCTCCTAGAAATGGAGGCTGATATTACGTTACTCAATGAGCGAACGGTTGCAGGGGAACCCGTCGCCGATCTGCGAGTGCGCCACAGTTGTCTCAAGGCTTGTACTATCGAGGGAGCCGTCATTCCTCGCCTTATTGATGAGATTCCTGTTTTGGCCGTTGCAGCCGCTTTTGCTGAAGGGACGACTGTGATTCGTGATGCGAAAGAGCTGCGAGTCAAAGAGAGCGATCGCATTGCGGTGATGGCGTCTCAGCTCACGAGCATGGGCGCGTTGATTGCTGAACTTCCAGACGGCATGGAGATCACGGGAGGAAAGAAACTGACAGGAACGAATCTTGATAGTTTTACCGACCATCGCATTGCTATGAGTTTGGCGATCGCGGCTCTAGCGGCTCGCGGCAAAACAACGATTCATCGAGCCGAGGCCGCAGCGGTGTCTTATCCCGATTTTGTCCCGACGCTACAAAGCCTACTGAGCTGAGCGTCAACGCGGACAATATCGGTAAGCACTGAAAAAAGGAGGACGCAAATGCACCCTCCTCAATATTGCTTCGAAATTAATTCAAAAGCTGTAGAAATGGCGATCGCGCGATCGCTACTCAGACGTACTGCCTACACCTTGGCGGTTGCTTTTGCTTCAGTTGAAGTGAGTCGCTCGTAAGCCGCTCGCATTTTCAACCCGACTAGAACTTGGAACAAGCCTGTACCGTTGTTTGTTCCAGGATAGTCCTTGTGCTTCAACAGCAGCTCGGTCATCTCTCCGTAGTGCTTGGTAGACGTTTTGCTGAGGTGATTTTCAATATAAATCAACTCTTCTAGCCGATCAAACTGGCCGTCAACTTCAAGCATTGACACGTTGCGACCGTAATAAGAGTCCGGCCCATAGAACATACGAATTCCAGGATATGAGCAAGTCAACTTGCGACCACAAGGAATCCAATCAATGGTAGAGCCTTCGTCAAACAAGTAAACCGGGTCGTATCCTTCCACATCCTCTTTCTGAATCAGACGGACGCGTAGCACCTTACGCTCCTTGTCATCTGGAATCAGACGAGTGGGGAGAACTTGAATGACGGCATCTGCGTATTGCTTCTGAACATCAACATAAGCTTCGAAATCAGGACGACGGGCGTTGATCGACGCCAACACATCCTCATATCGATGGCCGCGCTCAGCCATGTCACGCTGGATCTTCCACGCAATTTTAACTTCGTCGCTGATGTCGAGATAGACACTGAAATCGAGGAGCGATCGCACCCGCTCATCATACATGGGGTGCAACCCTTCAATTACCACAATATGGTTCGGCTCAACCCGCTCAGGCGGATCAAGCAGTCCAGTCTCGTGATTATAAATAGGCTTGTCAATCGCCTTGCCCTCTTTCAGAGACTTGATCTGTTCATACATCAGATCGAAATTATTGGCTTTGGGGTTCAACGCTGTAACCCCAACCTCTTTGCGCTGCTTCCGATCCAGACTATGGTAGTCGTCCAGGCAGATCACAGTCATCAGATCTTCCCCGAACAAATCTGACAAACGGCGCAAAAAGGTCGATTTACCACAACCGGAATCTCCGGCAACGCCAATCAAAACCACCCGGTCTGGCTTACTCATTAGGCTCCCTCAATCAACACTCTCATATACGGATGAAACAAAATACAGCGGACCTATTTTTAACCGCTTTCGACCTTTAGAATTTTGTAAAAATTCGCCGGGTCGTTCCTACTGAACTCTAAAATGAAACCCTACAGGTAAACTGCAAAGTCATCAACTGCAACACACAGCCATGCCATGGCTGTTCTAACCCTACCGCTCAAGCAAGTTGCCCAAATCTTAAAAACACATCAGACATGCTTCAGAGATTCATCTCAGGCTGAATTATGCACAAGCGTAGAGACTTCTCGCACAGCGCTTCACGGTGCAACTATGCTTTTAACCTTTTAGGCAAACATCATAGAGCCGTTGGCCGATTTCCATAGACTCTACGTGTGTAAGGCAGAATTACCGCGAATAAGTATTTAATACTAGAGATTAAGTAGATATTACCAGAAGCTGATCCCTGTCACAAGGCTTGAGAATGAGGATTTCAATGACTTGTGTCCTGTTCCTAAAGGCAGTTGACTCTAGGCTGAAATATTTATCAAATTTAAAATTGATTCGAAGGCAACAGTTCTTTACTCAATTATTCGCTAAGGTAAAACTGGCTTCCTCATTAGTTACGCTAAATATTGGTCTAACCAAGAGGCGACTCGCGTTGGAAGCTGACTTGAGCGGCTATGTTGCACCTGAGACACTGCACAGTGATAGGCTATTAGTAACTTAATACCTGTCTATCGCTGAGATCGTTGGTCTTTATGCCTTGGTAGAGAGGTTGGGTAAGCACTTTTGTCTGCCTCAATCAAGTCTCAGCAAAGTCAAAGCAAGCAAGTTCAAAAGTAGTATGTACAACTCGAGCGCAGCTGGTGGAAGCGTAGCTAATACAACCTACGGTAACCGCTATTTTATTTATGAGGTCGAAGGGCTTCGACAAACCCAAAATGTCGATAGCGCTGATTATCCGATTCGACGAAGCGGCAGTACCTTTATTACTGTCCCTTACACCCGGATGAATCAGGAAATGAAGCGGATTGCTCGCATGGGGGGCAAAATTGTCAGCATTAGTCCTGCGATGGCTAACGGTGGGGCCATGACTAATGGGGGAGTTTCATCCAAAACTGACCACAAGAGTTCAGAGGAAAAGAAACCGTCCATGACTCAATCAAAGGAAAAGAAGCACGCTGATGTTCCTATCAACATCTACCGTCCAAAATCTCCCTTAATTGGAAAGTGTGTCGAAAACTACGCCCTGGTGGGTGAGGACGGTATTGGCAAGGTTCAACATATCACGTTCGATGTTTCGGATAGTGATATGAGATACCTCGAAGGCCAAAGCATTGGCATCATTCCCGAAGGGACTGATGAAAAGGGCAAGCCTCACAAGCTGAGACTCTACTCCATTGCTTCAACTCGCCATGGAGATAAGTTAGACGACGACACCGTTTCTCTCTGTGTGCGTCAGCTTGAATACAAAGATCCTGAGACTGACGAAACCGTACACGGCGTCTGCTCGACTTATTTGTGTAATATGGAAATCGGCTCAGATGTCAAAATCACTGGGCCGGTTGGTAAGGAAATGCTGTTGCCTGAAGATGAAGATGCCAACATCATCATGATGGCAACAGGCACAGGAATTGCTCCTTTCCGAGCTTATTTGTGGCGAATGTTCAAGGATGCAGAGCGCGAGCTTAATCCTGAGTTCAACAACTACAAGGGTTTCTCCTGGCTGATTTTCGGTATTCCGAAGACTCCGAATATTCTTTATAAAGAAGAGCTCGAAGGAATTCAGAGCAAGTATCCTGACAATTTCCGCCTTACTTACGCAATCAGCCGTGAGCAGCAGAACCAAGATGGTGGTCGGATGTACATCCAGCACCGTGTTGCCGAGCATGCTGAAGAGCTATGGAAGATGATTCAGCAGGAGAAGACTCATACCTACATCTGCGGTCTGAAAGGAATGGAAGACGGTATTGATGAGGCTCTGTCTGCCCAGGCGGAGAAACAGGGTATTGACTGGAAAGAATATCAGCGGGCGATGAAGAAAGCGGGTCGCTGGCACGTTGAGACGTATTAATCAACAAACGTCTGGTGTTATAGCAATGCGCAGATAGGTTGGGACAGATATTGATGGAGAAGCCGCGCGGTGCGCGGCTTCTCCATCAACTATTGGTTTCATATCAGCGCGTAGCACTATATCTAAAAAAGGGAGGGAGGCTAGCTAGCCTCCCT
>CAKZMO010000276.1 GCA_937128595.1 uncultured cyanobacterium
GCGCGGTGCGCGGCTTCTCCATCAGTATCTGTCCTAACCTATCTGCGCATTGCTACATATAGGAAATCTGACTTTTTCACAGCCTTCATTCAAAGCCCTCATTCAAAGCCCTCAGTAGAGCAGCTCAGAAACAGGCTATTGGCAGTGGTTGACTCTATCTAATCCTAATTTTCAGCTCAACAGAGCATCTAGGGGATGCCACTGAGCTTCGTCTGGCTTGTGAAGATGTTGCCTTATCCAGTGGGCAGCCACTTTCAGAATCGATTGTCGCTCAACGCCTAGTGCTCGGTCGTAGCTCTGGTAGGCTTCGCGATAGCGGTTAAGACCATGTAGAGCCATTCCTCGAAACTTCCAAGCTTTAGAGTGATCCGGCTGAATCATCAGTGCTCGGTCACAACTGGCGATCGCTGCTTCATATTGACCCAAGCACACCAGCACAACTCCTCGGAGAGTCCATGCCAAATGATCGTGAGGATGGAGCGTCACCGCACGGTTCAGTACGGTGAGTGCGCTACTGTAACTCCCAGATTCCGCAAGCTGTACCCCCTGGCTGTAGCCACTGCGATCGCTCAGCAGCGGGTTAGGACGGCAAGATGAACGGGAAGGATCGGAAGTCACAGATGAATCAGGCAGCCGCTCCAAGGATGGAGAGGGGTTGGGGTAAAATTCTGGCGTTGTCATAATGTGCGCAATGAGACTTGGGTCTGAGGGGTAGCCAGGCGATCAAACCGTGGCATGGTCGTGCAGTTCTTAGAGAGAGATAGTCACTAGATGCAGACGCTAGATGCAAATATCAGGAAAACGTAATTCGTTAAAAACGAGGCCGATTGCAAACTGTGATGCGCCCAATTGATGCGGTGTATGCGGCGCATGGTTACTGTAGTCGTTCTTGTGTGTTTTAAAGGAGCAACAGTAGCGCTAACTTCAATCGGGAAACTGCTGAGAATATATACACTATTACACGTCGGAGCAAAAATCTCCGTGATCCCCCCTCTGGACATGTAGCGATTTTTTCACAGTAATGGAGTGATCTGGATCATGCTTAGTACTCTCGGTGTGTATTCTATGGTCAATTGCGGCTCTTCATCGTCCTGGTTGAAGGGCATTTAGGGCGTGAAGGCTAACAGGGAGAGAGGCAACATCAACGCTTCAGTCCATTCCACGACAGCTCCGTAGGTATCTCCTGTGTGACCTCCCAGACAAAAGTTAAACCAAGCGCCTGTCAGGCTGGCGATCGCCGTTCCAATGACTGCGATCGCCGCACTTTGCAGCAGCGAAAGCGGTGTCATTACGACCCACAGCAAATGAAGCCCCAACAGCAGTCCATAGGCAGGCAAACACTGAGTCATAGAAGGAATTGCAGCTTTGTGAAACGCGCCTTTTCCTGTGGGTTTGAGGTAAGAATAGCGAGCGATCGCCAACTGCTGGGCCCAGCGTCCCCATGCTGGGACTAAAAGAATCATCATGTTTTGATATATCAGGGGCTGGGTCATGAAGTCGGTGAGTGCCGCAACCTTCAGCAGAAGGATGGCGATCGCGGACATGGCTCCAAATGCGCCAGTCTGGCTATCGGTCATTGCGCTTAATCGTCGGGTGGGATCGGTGACGGCTAACCCATCCGCTGTGTCCATCGCCCCGTCCAAATGAAGTCCCCCCGTCAATCCCACCCACAGCAAGACGATAGCAACTGCGCGAGTCAGGGCTGAACCATACAGAGCATGGAGTCCGGTGTTGACAACAAGCAACAACACCCCAATTAGTAGGCCAACCCAGGGAGCCAGTCGTGCAGCGAATCGAAACTGGAGAGTCCAATGGCTGGGAATTGGGATGCAAGTATAAAAGGCGATCGCTCCCAACCCATGCTGGACAACTCGTCGAATCACTTCCATTCTGCAATCTGCATCAGTACTTCAAACATGGCATCCAACGGGGGAAATACGTTCGGAATTGAGGGACTTCTGTAAATTTGACTAGAGACAGCAAGAATATAAATCACAAATATCGTATAGATGGCGTGATATGGTTCCGTAAATTTGATTAAGATCTCATCATATTGATGCGGTAGCATAATGCTAGAGAAAATTTATTCTGCGAGTCTTCGATGCTCCGCCCACTCCGTGCCTGATCTTAGGGTTTTGCTCCGAATGTATCAATACGCATTATTGATGTTGCGGACATCGACGCGAATTGGATTAGCTCTCGGATAAGCTAAGTTTCAAGTGTAAATTTTAAGTGGTAGTCGTTTGTTTCACCCATCACATATCAATACGCTAAGGGTTATATAGACGAGTCGCATTTTTCACTTAGGTTGTTCCTGAATTGGCAGCAGGTTGAGCGATCGCCCGAGAATGTAAACGTGAAATATGAGCCGCGAAGCATAATCAATTAAGTTGCAGCCATGTTGATTTTGTTCGCTTACGCTCACTAAGATCAAGCTTGCTTCGCGAAAATGGACATATCAACTTTATCTGCTCACGTCCGAAGCTTCGATAAATCATTTTTTTCTGTTGGGTCAAAGGCTTGTATGAATTATTCATCTTCCTCCGGAAATACGAATCTTCCCGCCCCTTGCATCGTGGACACAGGCACGCTTGTCAACAAGCGAGACATGCGGCGTGTTTTAGCCGATTTAGGCCAAGTTCGATACGTCTACCGCCAAGACGGACAAGTGCTCTCTCAAGGGGAAGGCTACATTCTTGACGTTTTTGCCGACGCCCAACAATCTACTCTGGTCGCCAACCACAGCTTGTATCTGAATGTTCATAGCTTTGACTATTTGGAATTAGGACGCTCGGATGACCAAAGAGCCTGTTTTAGCTTGGTGCAAGACAATCGCACGCTGAGTTTGACTCCAATATCTAACCCGTTGAGGGAGCAGGGCGATCGCCCGATGGATGCAGCGGCTCTAGAAGCGATGGTTGCCGAAGTTCTATCTGCGAGCATTGATATGCGGCTCGATGATGACGAAGGTCTCTACTAAATTTTAGTGCGGTTAGATTTTAGTGCGGTAATTTTCAACCAGGGTTATTCTACGCAATTCCAATGAAGCCATAGCTTCTGGGGTTCACTTCGTTGTATCCTTAGCGTCTGTCTCAACTGATCGCTCAGTGCGTTGGCTTGCCTGGGCGTAGCCCGTATCGCCAGCCGTTAGGAGCAACACAGCGTGAATTTCTCGTTTCAGACCCAGGAACATTGTTCACAGACTCATGCCCGTGCTGGGGTCTTTTGTACACCTCATGGGGAAGTTGAAACGCCTCGGTTTATGCCTGTGGGCACTCTGGCTAACGTCAAAACGGTGACTCCTGATCAGGTCAAAGACACAGGAGCACAGATGATTTTGGCGAATACCTATCATTTACATCTGCAGCCGGGTGAAGCAATTGTGCAGCAGGGGGGCGGACTGCATCAGTTTATGGGTTGGGACGGCCCTATTTTGACCGACTCTGGCGGATTTCAGGTGTTTAGCCTCAGCGAAATGCGTTCGATCAAGGAAGAAGGTGTCACCTTTCGATCGCCCCGCGATGGTCAGATCATTCACATGGCTCCGGAAACTTCCATCCAGATTCAAAACGCTCTGGGAGCTGATGTCATTATGGCCTTTGATGAATGTCCGCCCTATCCGGCCAGCCGAGAGTCAGTTGTGGAGGCAACCGATCGCACCTATCGATGGCTAAAGCGCTGTGTTGAAGCGCACCAACGACCAGATCAGGCGTTGTTCGGGATCGTTCAAGGTGGTGTTTATCCCGACCTGAGAGAACAGGCCGCGCGATCGCTGCTCGAATTTGATTTGCCTGGGTATGCCATCGGCGGAGTCAGCGTCGGAGAACCTTCCGAACTCATCGAAAAAATTGTGCAGGCTACAGCTCCGGTTTTGCCTGCTCATAAACCGCGATATCTGATGGGAGTGGGCACTCATCGCGAAATGGTGCAGGCGATCGCCGCTGGGGTCGATGTGTTTGATTGCGTCATCCCGACTCGATTGGCAAGGCATGGCAGCGCTATGGTGAGGGGCGATCGCTGGAACATTAAAAATGCTCGTTTTCGAGAAGACTTTACTCCTCTCGATGAATCCTGTTCGTGCTATACCTGCCGAACCTTCACTCGTGCCTATTTGAGCCACCTACTTCGCGCCAAAGAAATCCTCGCTTATACCTTGCTTTCCATTCACAACATTACAGAACTGGTTCAGTTTACTCAGCGCATCCGTCGCGCCATCTTGGGCGATCGCTTCGTTGAGGAATTTCATGACTGGCTCTGAATCAGGGACATACAAGCCGACTAGAAATTTCTATCTAATCGCTATCCAGACGGCTATAAATCTCTATTCTGGAAGATGTTTTCTTTTGCCTCTTGCAAACTGCCCCCTCCCATCACACACTGTAAGGGAGCAGAAGACATGATTAATAAGCGGTTAAGAGGTTGAGAGGTTGTTGTGAAACGAGTTCTATCTATTATCTTAGGCGGAGGAGCAGGAACCCGGCTTTATCCTTTGACAAAGACGCGGGCCAAGCCAGCCGTTCCACTAGCTGGAAAATATCGCCTGATTGATATTCCAGTGAGTAACTGCATCAACTCTGGAATTCTCAAGATTTACGTGCTGACTCAATTCAACTCAGCCTCTCTTAACCGACATATCGCGCGAGCTTACAATTTTTCGGTTTTTTCAGATGGCTTTGTTGAAGTGCTGGCAGCTCAGCAAACCCCCGACAGTCCTAGTTGGTTTCAGGGCACTGCAGATGCTGTACGGAAGTATCTCTGGATGCTGCAAGACTTTGATATGGATGAGTTCCTGATTTTGTCGGGCGACCATCTCTATCGCATGGACTACGCAAAATTTGTGGAGAGGCACCGGGAGACCAATGCCGACATCACCATTTCGGTGGTTCCCATTGATGAGAAGCGGGCTTCTAGCTTCGGTCTGATGAAAATTGATGACTCTGGACGGGTCGTTAATTTTATGGAAAAGCCAAAAGGCGATGCACTGCATCAAATGCGCGTCGACACGAGCACGCTGGGTTTGTCTCCTGAACAAGCTGAAGAAAAGCCCTACATTGCTTCGATGGGCATCTACGTCTTCAAACGGCAAGTCTTGATTGACTTGCTGAAGAATAATCTGGAACAGACTGATTTCGGCAAAGAGATCATTCCGTCGGCAGCGAAAGACCACAATGTTCAGGCTTTCTTATTCGACGACTATTGGGAAGACATTGGAACCATTGAGGCGTTCTACGATGCGAACTTAGCGCTGACCGAGCAGCCTCGCCCTTCCTTCAGTTTCTACGCCGATGGCGCGCCTATCTACACTCGCGCTCGATTTTTGCCGCCCACAAAACTCCTGGATTGCAAGGTAACCGAGTCGATTATCGGAGATGGCTGTATTCTGAAAAACTGTCAGGTTCACCATTCTGTCTTGGGAATTCGTACTCGTGTTTCTGCAGGATGTGTGATCCGAGATGCGCTGCTGATGGGTGCCGATTACTACGAACGGTTTGAGGCTCGTCAGAGTATTCGACAAGAAGCCGTTGACGAAGAAATACCGATTGGAATTGGTGCCAATACCACTATTCAGCGAGCAATCGTAGATAAAAATGCTCGTATTGGCAGCGAAGTTCAAATTGTCAACAAGGATCACGTCGAAGAGGCCGACCGAGAAGAACACGGCTTCTATATTCGAAATGGCATTATCGTCGTTCAGAAGAATGCTGTCATTCCAGGTAGAACCGTGATTTAGCGGCTGCAAATTTCAGAAGCGCAGAATCGCCTAGTCGAAGGCGGCAGTCTTGGGTTTAGCGATTCAACACTGCTGTCTTCTGGGTTCGCGATGTCTCCCAAGGGCTTAGCCCGGAATTCAAAATCCCTCCAATCGAAACAGCAGCCATTGGGTAATTTGACTTTCGCTGAAGTTGTCATCGCTCACGAGTAAGAGGCTTCTGGAGCCATCGGCGAGCTGGGGGCCTAAGGTCATTCCTTCTAAATTGTCAAGAGCGATTCCCAATTCTCCTAAGTCGAGCAGCAAGCGCTTGTATACGGGTTGCGAGCTGTTGAGGTTGACAAATCCCTCTTCTGTTTGAGAAATATCGGTGGCGTTGGCGATCGCCATCTGAAACAACTTGGCATCAAAACCAAGCAGTCCAAACGATCGCTCTAGACTTAGAAAATATCCGCCTTGTCCAATGGTGAGCAGTTCTGTGAGGCCGTGGTTCACCATACCCAGTGATTTCGGCTCGATCGGGTAGACATGCTCCGCTAAAAGAGTCGAGCGCTCTTCACTCACTAGATAATGTAACAACCGACCTAGCTGAGGTGTGGCTACGGCGTCGTCGCTGATCGCCTCAAATACCTGATCTGGGCGATCGCCAAATTCATTGCCAGAGGGTAGATCCTGGGTGAGTGGTTCCTCAATGGCCGCAAAAATGCGAAACGGTTCTCGTCTGCCCACGCCTGCACCCGCAGCACTGAGAGCCAGAGCTTCAAACCCCCGGTTGTCTTGGACTCCCTTCATAACAACGGGTTCTGCATCATCAGCACTATTTAGCGTTCCGAAACTCTCTGTAAACTGTGGATCGGCTAAATCAGCATCTTCTCCATCGACCGGAGCAGGCACATAACGCTGGGGAATCGGCAAGCTGCTCAGCATCTGTCCCGTCGTTGCATCAAATTCATTCACAAACGGCGCGATTTCGTCACGAGCCACCCCTTCACTAGAGATGAAAAGAGTGCCCTGGGGCGAAATAGCAATGCCTTCAGGATCAACCGATCCATTCGGATAAGGCGTGCCGTCTTCTTGGGTAAGAAACGTGACGGTTTCGATCGCCACATTTTCAATCTGAGGAACAGTCATATCGCTTTGGTCAAGGTCTAACCGCAGGGTATAGAAACGCGGTGGTGCGCCACTGCCCCGATCGTCTGACAGGGCATAGAGGCGATCGCCCGATCGGTCATAGGCAATCGCCGACAGTCCCCCAACAGGAGTATCGCCAAACGTCTGTTTCGGCATTTCGTACAGGTCTAGAAAGTCTAGAGACAAGTCTAGAAATAGACGATCTTCAGCCGACACTCGGGGTAGCGAACAGCCTGCTAGAGGAATGATTAGGGCGATCGCCAAAACCGCAGACATCAAGATTCTGCTCATTCGCCTTATGGCATGGATCACGATCGCCTCCTTGCTTTACCGCATTTTTTCTGTGAACGAGGAGTGGATCTAGGGCTATCCTTTCAAGGTCTGAGCTGCGGCTTGCAGTCCTGCACCCGGAGTCAAGCCGTCATAATTTAGCTCTTGTAGCGCCGCCTCAATCGCACCAATGGCTGTAAGGATATCGCGATCGCTGACAAACCCCAAATGTCCGACTCGGAAAATCTTGCCTTTGAGGTGATCCTGTCCGCCTGCAAGGGCAATATCAAAGCGCTTCTTCAAAATGCTGCGAATCTGCTCAGCCTCAACCCCAACCGGAGCCACGGCAGTCACCGCCGGACTCGCCACATCGTCTGCGGCTAGCAGAGGTAGTCCCATCGCTTTGAAGGCTGCACGAGTGGCTTTGCGATGGCGATCGTGACGAGCAAAGATCGATTCCAGCCCTTCAGCCTTCATCATCTCAAGAGCTGATCGCAACCCAAAAATCAGATTCACCGGAGGCGTAAAGGGGTTACTGTTCTTGGCTGCTGCCTTTTGATATTTGCCCAGATCGAGATAATAGCGAGGCAATTTCGCTGTTTTATACGCCTCCCAAGCCTTTGGCCCAACTGCGACAAATCCTAACCCAGGCGGGATCATGTAGCCCTTTTGAGAGCCTGAACCCACCACATCAAGCTGCCATTCATCCATAGGAACGCTGGTTGCGCCCAAACTCGTGACCGCATCCACCATGATCAGCGCCTCGCCGTGGGCTTTGACATAGCGGTTAATGGTTTCTAGATCGTTGATCACGGCGGTAGACGTTTCGCTGTGGGTGATGATCACCGCTTTGATGGTTTTCTCGGTATCGGCCTCCAGCTTCTCACGAAAGACTTCGGGATCAAGGGGCTTGCCCCACTCTGCCGTGATGCGCTCGGTCTGAAGCCCATAGGCATCGCACACTTCGGCCCAGCGATCGCCAAATTTGCCATTGCAACCCGCCAAAACGCGATCGCCCGGACTGAGGAAGTTAATGATGCCTGCTTCCATGGCTCCGGTGCCGCTCGTGGTCAGCACCAGCACATCATTTTGAGTCTGATGCAGCCATTTCAGACCCTCTGTGACCTCGCCCATCACGGTGCTAAATTCGCCACTGCGATGACCGATAGGGTGTTTCCCGATCGCCTGCAACACCCGCTCAGGCACGGGAGTTGGGCCGGGGATCATGAGCATTTGCTTGTCGTCCATGAGTCTGTCCTGTCTGTGAATTACGCTTGTAGGTTGCTAGAGAAAAAGTTCTGTGGTGCTAAGGGTTGGGTCCATTCCATTTTTGCAGACCTCATGTAGCCCTCACCCTAAATCCCTCTCCCCTTCTGGGCTAATAGGTGCACACAGGTCTACTGCTTTAGCATTCTTGTGCTTTGATCCTCCCTAACCCTCGTTAACAAGGAGGGAACCGGATTGGAAGTCCCCCTTTTTAAGGGGGATTGAGGGGAATCGAGACAAACTTTTTGGTCATAGGGAGTGATGGGTACTTAGCAGCACCTTTTGAGAGAAGGGGCGAGGGGATGAGGGCCATTTGCACGACTAAGATGCATTCTGAAGTTCAGTTTGATGCACGCATACTTATAGAAGCTATTTTATGAGGGCCATGTCGAAATGACCTAAAGTTAGGGAATACTTAGGAATTTGCAGAAAAACAGTATCTCATAGGACGGACACGGCTCTATTCAATTAAGGATTCATCGGAATGGCTTCACCGCAAAAAGCACGTGCGGCGCGACGTTGTTCTACTTCGAGTGCATTATGTACATATCCATCAATCCATCAGTTTATAGAGCACGTCTAGGTGCATTACATGACTATGAATCAGCTAATCGATCTGAGTCACACTGTAGAACACGGCATGATCACGTATAAAGGGCTACCGGGGCCGATTATCTGTGATTTTCTCAGTCGGGAAGCGTCCAAATCCCACTACGCCAAAGGAACAACGTTCCACATCGGCAAAATCGAAATGGTAGCTAATACTGGAACTTATATCGATTCTCCGTTTCATCGGTACGCAGACGGTAAAGATTTATCTGAACTCGCGTTAGAGGCGATCGCCAACGTAGAGGGTCTAGTTTTTCGGGCGGATACAGCCCACCAGCGTGCAATCGGTGCAGAGCTATTTGAGAATGCAGATGTCAACGGAAAGGCCGTTTTAGTTCAGACGGGTTGGGATCGACACTGGGGATCAGACCAATACTTTGAAGGACACCCATTTCTAACGGCAGAAGCCGCAGAGTGGCTTCAAGAGGCTGGGGCTTCCCTTGTCGGTATAGACTCTCTCAACATCGACAATACTTCAGAAGGCCATCGTCCGGTGCACTCTATTCTCTTAGGAGCCGATATTCCAATCGTTGAGCATATGTGCAACCTGGAGAACCTTCCTACCTCAGGGTTTAAGCTCCATGCAGTTCCCGTGAAGGTGCAAAAATTTGGCACTTTTCCAGTTCGTGTCTACGCTGTTCTCGATGCCTAAGCCTGAATCTTTGTCAGAATTAGTCGCGCGTCTCAGATGTAAAGTCAGCTATTAGCGACACAACCTCCCCAATGCAGACTGAACGACCTTGAATCGCCTCTGTAGAAATAGGTTGAAGCCACGAGAAAGCGATCCTTTGCGGCATTACTTAGGCATGAATTGATGACTCATCTCTGAATACAATCTTTCACATCTCGCAACAAACAGAGATGCCAGGATATACTACCCCTCGAACCCCTTTCTTGGAGACGGGATCATGCGCGCACTGCTGGTTTATCCACTTTTTCCAAAAACCTTCTGGTCTTACGAAAAAATTCTAGAGCTGATCAATCGCAAAGTCCTTTTGCCGCCATTAGGCTTGGTGACTGTTGCCGCCATCTTGCCCCAAGACTGGGAGTTTAAGCTGGTCGATCGCAACATTCGCGCCGTCACCGATGAAGAGTGGGCCTGGGCTGACATTGTGATCATCTCCGCAATGATCGTCCAGAAAGATGACATTCTCGTCCAAATCCAAGAAGCCAAGCGCTGGGGTAAGCCTGTGGCGGTGGGTGGCCCTTACCCCACCTCAATGCCCCAAGAGATGCGGGCAGCGGGTGTAGATTACCTGATTCTCGACGAAGGCGAGATCACCTTGCCGATGTTTGTGGAGGCGCTCGATCGCGGCGAGACGAGCGGCGAATTTACCTCAAACGGCGAAAAGCCCCCCGTCACCGAGACGCCCATCCCTCGCTACGACCTGCTAGAGCGCAGCGCCTACGACTCGATGTCGATTCAGTTTTCGCGGGGCTGTCCGTTTCAGTGCGAATTCTGCGACATCATTGTGCTGTATGGCCGCAAACCCCGCACCAAAACTCCGGGTCAACTGATTGCCGAACTGCAATATCTCTACGATCTGGGCTGGCGCGGCGGCGTTTTCATGGTCGATGACAACTTCATCGGCAACAAGCGCAACGTCAAGCTACTGCTAAACGAACTGAAGGTGTGGCAGAAAGAGCACGGCTATCCGTTCCGGTTTGACACAGAAGCGTCTCTCGATCTGGCTGAAGACGATGAAATGATCGATCTGATGCTGGAGTGCAACTTCGCTGCGGTCTTCATGGGCATCGAAACACCGGATGCTGATAGCCTCCAGCTCACGAAAAAGTTCCAAAATACGCGATCGCCCCTGCTCGAATCCATCGACAAAGTGACAAATGCTGGACTGCGAGTAATTGCTGGATTCATCATCGGGTTCGATGGCGAAAAGCCCGGAGCCGGACAGCGCATCGTCGAGTTTGCTGAAATTACGGGTATTCCCACGACGACCTTTGCCATGCTGCAAGCCTTGCCCCACACGGCGCTGTGGCATCGGCTAGAGAAAGAAGGTCGGCTGCGAGCTAAAGACGGCAACATCAACCAAACCACCCTGATGAACTTTGTGCCGACTCGCCCGGTCGAAGACATTGCCTTGGAATATGTCGATGCCTTTCGTCAGCTCTACGAAGAAGAACAGTATCTCGATCGGGTCTATCGCTATTTTCTGAAGCTGGGCGCACCACGGGTAAAGCCCGAACCCAAGTGGCCTGAATGGGTCGTGGTAAAAGCGCTATTGCTCGTGTTTTGGCGGCAGGGCTTTAAGCGCAAAACGCGCTGGAAGTTTTGGCATCATCTCGTGATGATGCTGATCAAAAATCCTGCGGTGGTGGAGCAATATGTCACGGTCTGCGCCCACAACGAGCACTTTTTGGAATATCGCGACATTGTGAAGCAGGAAATCGAAGCCCAGCTTGAGGAATTCTTTGAAATGGGGGGCGATCGCCAAAAAGTCGCCGCCTAGTTGCAGCCTAGTTGCCGTCTAAGTCGCAGCTTCATATGAGTGATACTTTCTGCTTTGGCACCCTGGCGGTGGGCGATCGCTATCGAGCC
Organism: uncultured cyanobacterium; assembly: GCA_937128595.1. GTDB lineage: Bacteria > Cyanobacteriota > Cyanobacteriia > CAKZMO01 > CAKZMO01 > CAKZMO01. The sequence continues at coordinate 11,544 of CAKZMO010000276.1, forward strand.
CATGCCCAGCTTTTGGCGCAGGATATTCAGCGCTACGCTCCGCAAACGTCGCTCGTCGTGTTGACCGATCAAGTGGCTGAATTTGCAGCCCATAATCATGTCATTGCAGTTCCCCATACGCTTCAGAGCGTCAAAGGATTTCACGACAAGCGCTTTGTCATCGAAAAAGCGCTTGATCACTTTGATGTCTGTATGTTCTTAGATTCTGATGTGAGAATTTTGGGGCCTGTGCCGACCCAGATGCAGTGGCTACCCGGACTTACAGCCCGAACGGGGTGCAATATTCGCAAGCACAACGAGGGAGAATATCAGCGAAAAGCCCTGCCACTCATTCAGCATGTGGCTCAACGGTTGGCAATCGATTTAGAGCAGACCTACTGGTTTCACGAGTTCATGTTTACGGTCAAAAAGCAGGCTGGAGCCGAGCGTGAATTTCTGAGAGCTTGGCAAACGATATCTTACTTTTTTGAGATCAACGAACTCCATGATGGCTCAGGCAACGTCATGGGCCTAGCGGCTCAAAAAGTAGGATTGGCCCTGCAATTAGACGCTGCTGACCGATTTCCTTTTTTCAAAGACAATATCGAAAAGGTTCGGGTCAAGCAGGGACAGTCGAGCTTGGAGGATAAGCAATCTTATTTCGACACGCATCTCAAGATTGAATATCCCCATCGTCGGATTTGGCGCAAAGGCATGAAGAAAATCACTCGCAAAATGGGAGTTTTTTACCGTTCTTTGCGACTCAAATCTTTGGCAAAACAAGACCCTGAGCTGCAAAAGCTGCTGTAGGTTGCAAGCGGTCTGAAGGGCTGAAAATGCCCCTGCGCCTACTCAGCATCCAATGCAGAAGCGCAGGGGCGGCAAAGCGACTAGGCGGTGGTTTCGCCCACGCGCATCTGTTTGGTGACGGTGCGCATGATTTCGTCGGGCTGGGTGGGCGAAGGCTGAGGAGCCGTCCATTCGTAGGGTTTGGCAAAACGGATGTGGTTCATCAGCCAAACAAACTGCTCGACGGCGGCAGGCTTGCCCACGGCGATGATCTGGAGCTTTTGGGGCTGGGCGTCGGCGCAGCTAAAAGTGCCCTGCCGCAAGGCCGGATCGGTGAGGTTCATCATCAATAAACTCCTTTGTTTTGGGTTGGGGTTGTCGGTTGTTGCTGTTTGGGTAAACGACAAGCGACCAAAACACGTAGCCACTCCCCAAGCACTGAGCCACAAAACCCGCGAGGGGTCTGAGGCTCAGTGTGCTAGAAACGGTTAGCAAGTGGAGTGGCTACGGGAGTACAATTCCCATAGCTTCCAGACTGCTGATACCAGTTTGGGAGTTAGCTCTCTAGCTCGTGTGGCTGCACGACTGGAGAGCGCCACGCATGTTTAGCGCTTAGTGGCAAAGATTACAAGGTTTGAGCTAAAAAGGCAATAGGTTTCTTGTTTTTCGTGAAGATTGGTGGCGATCGCTTGCCTGGGCGTAGCCCATATCGCCCCTAATCATGTATCAATCAATCACTATTGTTGAAGATATAGTACACTCGATTGCCTTGTGATGAATCTGGAAATGTGCGGAAAATGTCGGGCTATTCAGCTTGAACGGCGTTTTATTCAGATTATTTCTGCATAAGCATTAAAGTTGGGGTGTTATGCCGAACTATTACGCCCATCCACCCGCTAAGGGATCTTATACGGAAAACTTCAGCCTACTAATAGTTAGG
>CAKZMO010000277.1 GCA_937128595.1 uncultured cyanobacterium
GCTGGGGTGATGACGGTATCAACTGCGGAAACAGTTGCAAGCCCCCATAGGTCACAACTCCTCCCATGACAATGGCTAACCAAAACCATCCAGAGGCGAGCACCGCCAGCGGTTGACTTTTCTGAGATGGCACTAAGTTTGGGCTTTGTCGCTGCTCTAACTCGATTTTTTGCAACATCTCAGCCAACTTGCCCTGCTCGTCGTCGTTTAGGGATGTGTAGTCGTCATGGGCGAAGGCGCGCTGAATCATTTCTGGTGAATACGTCGGCTCTGGCTGGGGGACAGGGGTGGGCGATCGCTCAGCCGCCACGACAGTGACAATAATAAATTGATCGCCACGACTCCCAGCATCAGTCGTCCAGCCTATTCCCCTCAACTGCAGGCGCTGCCCAGATCGGATTCCGGCAGGCACTCGTATTGACTTGATCCCATCGACTGAAGGTACGTCGATCGCTCCCCCTTGTTTTGCGAGGTCATGGCTAATGGTGATGGCATAAATGACATCGTCACTTTCTAGTCTCAGAGCCTTATCTGACGCCAAATTTACCCAGCAGTTGAGATCACCCCGACGCCCAGTAGCAGGATCGTAGGCTCCACCATTGGGCACTCGGATTTGTGACCCTGGGCGCGTTTTCGCCGGAATATCGACGGTAACGACCTCATTGTCCACAGAGACCGTCTTTTGAGTACCTCTAAAGGCTTCAATCAGGCCAACAGAAACGGTCACGTTTCGCGTTAGATCCACTTCCCGACTAAAGATCGGCTGAGGGAACGGCTGAGGATTGACCTTGGGTTGGGAATTTTGTCTTCCAGGGGCGGCAGGGAACGGTCTGTTCACTCGGCGAGGTACCGCGTTATCTTCTTGAAGATGCCAGCCGTAGTTACCATCTTGATAAACCTCGTGCCTTAAAGCTCCAGGTCGTGAACCGTAAAGATATGAGTTAACAGTTCCTCGAGTCCGGCCAATGATTTGAGCAATTTCTCTAGCCTTAATTCCTGGGGCTTTTCGGATACATGCCCTTATTTTGTTTGCAGTATCTCTTGAGTAACGACGTCCGTTTACCATCTTTCCACCCCCCGATCGACGGTTTCCTACTCCTCTTTACTAGACAAGAGATCAAGAAACCTAGAAAATTACTCTCGTCTATTTACGATGCGCTATAAAGCTCATCTTCCAGAGCCTGTAGTGCTTCCATATATTTAGCTTTCCCACCAAAAGCCCGGATAATCTCAACCGTTGTTCCCATATCTCGAAAGGGATCGACTTTGAGAACGTTGAGATCCTCAATATCTTCAATTCCCTGGTCAGCATATTTTTCCAACAGCTTTTTCAGCACCTGGCGAGCCTGCTCACCATATCGGCTGAAATAATCGCGCTTTTGCACCTGCTTGACGCGCTCTTGACGGGTTAGCGGCGGCTGATCAAACACCACATGGCAGATCAGATCAAACACATCATAGTCTTTGCCAACCTCTTGCTCTAGAGCCTCCAGCAACAGCCCCTGTTCTTCCAATTCTTGAATGATGGCCTGCTTTTTCTCCGCTGACTTCCATTTCCTCAAAAACTCATCGAGGGACGCATAGTGTTGAGTGACGGTGTTACGGGTATAGTCGCGGATAGATTCGGTGACTAATTTGCCGTGCTTGCCATAGTGCTGCTCACGTACCACCGCAATACCCACTTCAGCATCGCTGACCACATATTTTTCTTGGCGAGGACGTAGTTCTTCCTGTTCTTCCTCAGTCGGCAACTCTGGAGGCACCACCGGAGTATTGGGTTTAGGTTCATAAATTTGAACCGGATCTCCATCAAAGGCCGGGTCAGAAAACCGATCCGTCGCTTTTTTGAAATCTATGATGGTGAAAAACTGTTTTCCGTAGCGTTCATCAATGCGTGTCCCTCGACCGATGATTTGCTTAAACTTGGTGGGCGATTGGATTCGCTGATCCAGTACAATCAGCTTGCAGGTTTTGGCATCCACTCCCGTCGTTAGCAGCTCTGATGTGGTGACAATCGTGGGATAGCGACTGCGCGGATCGATGAAGTTGTCGAGCTGAGCTTTACCTTCGTCGTTGTCCCCCGTGATCTGCATGATGTAGCGAGGGTTTTCATCCACCAGATCCTTATTTTCATTGACTAGGGCGGTGCGCATCCGCTCGGCGTGGTTGATGTTTTCACAGAAAACAATGGTTTTGGCATAGCGATCGCCCGTCTCTTTCAGATAATCAGACACGATTCGCGCGACCAGCTCTGTGCGGGGTTCCAAAATCAAACTGCGGTCAAAGTCTCGCTGGTTAAAGACCTGATCAGGAAGCTCTTTGCCGTAGTTGTCCCGCTGGCCTGGTTTGGGCTTCCAGCCATTCAGGTCAGAATCTAGGTCAACCCGAATCACCTTGTAGGGAGCTAGGAAACCATCCTCGATGCCCTGCTTTAGGGAATAGGTGAAGATCGGCTCACCAAAGTACTCGATGTTGGAAACCTCCTTCGTTTCCTTGGGGGTCGCCGTTAGACCAATCTGAGTCGCACCCTCAAAATATTCCAGAATCTCCCGCCAAGCCGAATCTTCCGCAGCGCTGCCCCGGTGACACTCATCCACCACAATCAGGTCAAAGAAGTCGGGGGAAAACTGCTTGTAGATGTTTCTCTCCTCCTCGTTGCCAGTGACGGCCTGGTACAGCGACAGATAAATCTCATAGGACTTATCCACCT
>CAKZMO010000278.1 GCA_937128595.1 uncultured cyanobacterium
GCCCACGGTGGAAACCAGCGATCCGGACGTACTTGAAGCCATCGCCTTCTCCACCGGCATTGGCGGTCCGGCCGGCAAGGTGGAACTCACCGACCTGACCATCAAACTGGATGGTCAACTCTGGTTTGATCAACCGTCGATGTTGGCGGTTGTGGCCAATGGCACCACATTCGGGCACGGCATGAAGATCGCACCCCGTGCCAGCATTGATGACGGCCTGTTTGATGTGGTGGTGCTATCAACCACATCACGACTACACATCCTACGTGCTTTATGGCATGTCTATAACGGCACACATCTGGATCAGCGCGGCGTACTCTATAAACAAGCCAAACACGTTGACATCACCTGCCAGGATGGTGAATTGCCGCTTGATATTGACGGTGAGTATGCGGCTGGCAAGCACCTGACCTTCGAGGTGAGGCCGCAATTTTTGAGTATGTTGCTGTAACTAACTGTCTTTTGCGATCAGATGATATGTGCGTGGACCATAGTGATCAACCACAAGGTAATTATCCGCACATAACTCCGCAATTGAGGTTGTCGTCAACCGCTTGAACAGTTCCATAAAGCCATGCGGTTTGACCAGGTAGCAATTCCCACCACGGACGAATACCTTATCCATTAATGACCGCTCATCATGCATGGAGGCAACCACAATATAGGTATTTTCGGATTGCGCACGGATCATCCTTGTGAGATCAAGACCGTTCATATCTGGCAATTGCATATCCAAAACCGCAAGGTCAAGCCGCTCCTGAGCATTAACAAATTTGACGGCTTCTGCACCATTTGGCACACCAGTAACCTGGAAACCTGCTTGCGTGAGGAGGCGAACCAGAAAATCAAGGTTGGTCGGGGTATCTTCAACGACAAGCGCGTGTCGAGTTGTCATAATAATTTTCCCTCACTCGATAAATCTATTTGTGTATCATTCTAAGCGAATTCAATTCTTATGTAAAACAACCTTACTTGGTATCGGACTGAGTTGATTCTTCTTCCGGTGGCGCGGCATCTTTTGTGTCTTTGACGTTTTCGGTGGGTACGCTTGTCCCGGTGATCACCTCAGGACTCTCATCGGCAGACGCCTCACCCTCAGTTTGATCGGTCTGTTGTTTTACATCAGTAGTAGCCGTTGGCGCGGCGGCTGTAGAGCTATACTTGGCAAACAAGGCCAGCAGATCAGAGACTTGTAACGGTTTAGCCATATAGTCATCGCAGCCAGCCGCTAAACAACGCTCACGATCCCCCACCATTGCATAGGCTGTCACCGCGATAACTGGTTTTGTAAATCCGCGTTCACGTAATTGCTTGACGACATCTAACCCCGTCAACTGTCCCGCAAGTTGAATATCCATCAATACCAAATCCGGTTGATCAGCATCAAAGTTATTCAACGCCTCTTGCCCATCAATGTAGTTGATCAGATGATGACCGCGTCCCACCCGCCGCACCAACGCAACATTCGCCATATTATCTTCCACATAGAGGATACGCATTATTGATCCTCCACCTTGGTCACATTATTGGTGATTGGTTGTGAGTCCAACGTTTCCTCAAGCTCTGATGAAATCGGGGTGGGCTGTAATGTCGCCAGTTCGACTGTTGCTGTTTTCTCTTTGTGGTAGGGTTGCAGGATAAAGTGAAACGTACTTCCTTCGCCAACGACACTATCCGCCCAGATACGCCCTTTCATCAGGTGCAGCAACTGCTGGGAGATTGCCAACCCAAGACCAGACCCGGCTCTAGGGTCGCGCCCGTCGTTCTGTGCTTGTTCAAACTCCTCGAAGATCGCGTCCAGTTTACCCGCAGGGATGCCCACTCCCGTATCGGTAAGGCTGAACTGCAAACCCTCATCCACCTCACGTACCTTAAGCATGACCTGCCCTGAATCCGTAAATTTGATGGCGTTACCGTATAAGTTGAGCAGTACCTGCCGTACCCGGTCAGCATCTGCCCACGCATCCGGCAGATTATCCGGCAAATCGACGTCGAGTGTGATCGGCTTACTGCCGATCAACCCAGCAGCGGTTGATTGCACCATATCAATGACTGGTTTGAGTGCTACCCGCTGCATATAGATCTCCAACTTACCCGCATCCACCCGTGCAAGGTCCAGAATATCGTTGATCAAATGTAGTAATTGCCGCCCACTACTGTGGATCTGGTTCATATCATTGGTGTAGTTTTTGGGCAGCGGCTCATTATCGTACATGATCGGAAATTTTAGCATGGTCTCACTGAAACCGATGATTGCGTTCAGTGGTGTGCGGAGTTCATGACTCATATTCGCCAGGAACTGACCACGGAACTGTTTGGCCGCTTCAGCCGCTTCGTGCGCTTTTTTCAGCTCGACATTGGTTTCTTTCAATTTTTCACTGAGGGACTCACTGCGTTTCAGGCTTTTTTGCAGTTCCATACGGCTCTCAAATAGATCAAGGTTGGTCCGTCGCTCTCGCTGATAATTATGCAACGCCCATTCTGTGATGGCATATAATTCACCAGTGACCTGAGCCGCTAATGCCGCGCTCAAGAACATCAAGAAGATGGCGAACCCCTGGTGAATGCCCAAGAATGCCCAACTTTCGGTGACAGCGAAGGGGACAAACAACGTAATCAATGCGGAAACCGAGGCGACCAAAAATGTGATTTGTGGGGAGACCAATAACCCGCCGATGAACACGACAATCACGAAGACAAACGGCAACAACTTAATAGACATATCATGTTCACTGGTCAAGCCCACACCAACCGCGACCATCGCACCAAGCGTGTAGACAATCGTGGCAAGGTCTAATTTTTCCGATTTTAGTGCAAGACCAGTGAGGAGTGAGGAAATAATTAAGGTGGCGGGAATGCCAAGCCAGATGCGAAGATCAGCACCAAAAGACGCCGCAAAGGAGATGAGAACCATGAGAATGAGTATACATGATGCAAATGTCAGCCGCCACAGCAGCCCCAAACGATCCGCCTTGACTTCGCTGGCGAAATCAATATTGGATAGGATCTGGCTGGTTGGGGTATTCATTGTGGCACCTGGCATCTTAAACTTAATTTAATTATTGATTCTTATTGTACTGCATTCAGTGCGCTATTTCACGAATTTTCTGCAACAAGACTTAATTGTAAGAGCTTTCAAACCCTTTTGACGAATTTTTACCAACTGTTCGCTCAATCATAAATACATACTCAATACACCTGATTTTTGCGTACAATAGAGAGCGTATCAATAGCAGGCGAGGACACGCATGGCACGCATTGTTGTCAAACTAGGCACCAGCACACTCACCAAAGGCACGGATCACTTAGATCGCCAACGCATTTTAGAGATTGTGCAGCAGATCGCATACCTGCATCAGCAATCCCATGAGATGATCCTGGTGTCATCCGGGGCTCAGGCCGCAGGCCGTGAACGTCTCGGCTTCCCG
>CAKZMO010000279.1 GCA_937128595.1 uncultured cyanobacterium
ACCGTGGGTTACTGTCCTGCCCTGCGTTCTGCATTCCGTCTTTCACTCAACTTCCGTTTCCTCATAGGAGTCCTGTTATGTTATCTCAACCCGCTAAATCACGCCTTGCAACGGCGATCGCCCTTGGGATGGTGTCTGCAACAATCGCTCCATTTTTGGCCGTCAGTCGAGCGATCGCCCTAGATGCACCACCCACCCTCCAACCGTTCCGCACCGCACAACTCTTCGGACAACCCGCTACCGTACGCATTCCGGCCGGCACCCTAATTCCAGTGACCTACACCGAAGCTGAAAAAATTATCGTCACACCAGAAGAAACTGCCCCTGTCAGCTTAACCACTGCCGCCGACGTATTTTCACCAGCGGGTACGCTGGTCATCCCAGTGGGCAGTGAAGTGGAAGGAGAACTGCGCCCCGTTGCGGGCGGCACTCAGTTCTTTGCCGAAACCGTAATTTTCCCCAACGGCACTGAACGCGCCATTGAGGCATCTTCCGATCCCATCACTGACACCGAAATTATTACCGAAGAAACCGATCCCGATATTTTACGCGGCGCGGCAATTGGAGCAGCGGCCGCCGCTGTCCTATCTGAGATTTTCGGCGATATTGACTTTATCGAAGTATTGGCCGGGGCTGGACTAGGCGTACTTGCCACGATTTTATTTGGAGGCAATGAAGAGGAAGTCGAAGTCGTCATCATTGAACCCGAAGACGACCTAGATTTGATTCTAGATGCAGACTTTGAACTCTAGCCTACCTAATTAGTCCGCTTAACTTCAACACAACCTTAACCTCAGCACAACGCGATCGCGCCTTTGTTCTACGACAGCAGCGCGATCGCGTTTCTTATTTTGGTATTCACCAGCAATGCTGTGCTCAGAATGCCAATCGTGCCATCAATGTAGTGCAGCGGCACTATGCAGACGTACAGCCCATACCCAACTCAGTCAGCAATTGACCGAGCGCGATCGCATCTTCAGGACTGAGAATCATGCCCAATTGTTGAGGATCACCAGTCTTATCCGATGACGCCACATCAAAATCAATGTGAATACAAGGGGCTTGCGCTTGACCGCTGCCCAGTCGAGACACCTTAGTTCCGCGAACCGTGTAGCTATCCACATTGCTCATGACTGTAATGTTTTGAGTCATGAGCGATCGAGTCGATAATGTCGTGTTCATAAAAATCTTCCTATGATGTAGAACAAAACAAATGGAGGTCAGGTAACAGTTGCATTGTGCAGCAGTCGATGGCGAGGTAAGTTAGGTAAACCTCATTCATCATTCCTGTTTAGACGGAATCCAGCGATCGCATGCGTTTGAATCAACCTTCTCGCAGCTAGCGACCGGCATGTGAACCTCGATGGGCTAAATGCGAGCCAGCTTATTGACTTCCTGGGGTAGCACTGGTTTTAGTAGCTTCAATCCAAATAAGGTACGTAATCCCATTTTTTCAAACCACGGCATTCCCACCCCTTGCCGCATTTTGATCATGAAATACTCCTCAAACGCTGCCTTCGCCCAAACAATCCACGGGCCGCGCATGGCATAGGACGAACGCCGTTTTCCAGTTATCGGATCGGGCACCACTGGCGCTGCAATGTAGGCAATACCCGTATCGCCAAACTCCGCAAAACAGAGTGCATCCAACGTTGGAATATTCATCGGAGCCTTAATTGCGCCCAGTTCAACCGCAATATTGTGCGCCGCTGCCGTAGCCATTGCTTCCGTCATCTGACCACTCTTCGGCATCCCAATGGGAATCGGAGTGGGATCGGGTTGCGATAACTGAATGCTGACCCCAACGGCATAGATATTGGTGTAGGTGCTGTGACGCTGCGTTGGCAAAATAGGAATAAATCCTTTCTCATCACCCAGCCCCGGCACATCCCGAACAAACTGCACCCCTCGGAACGCCGGCAGAATCATGGAATATTTGAAGGGAACTTGGCGACCATCCGTCAGCACCACATTGTTCGGCGTCACTTCCTGAATTTCAACATTGTCAATCACCTTGACGCCACGTTTGTGCATCAAGTCCGCCGTTAGTTCTCGCGCATTTTTGACCTCAGATACACCCAAATGACCCACGTAAGGCTCTGGCGTGATGTAGGTGATATCCACCTTATCTCGAATGCCATGCTTGCGGAGTTCGTGTTCCGCCATCAGCACAAATTCGTAAGCGGGGCCAAAACAGCCCGCTCCAGGGGCTGCACCCACCACGATCGGCCCAGGATTTTTCAGAAGTTCTAGCCATTCCTCGCGGGCATGCAGAGCATGGGACGGCGTACAGACCGATTGGGTATAGCCGCCATGGGGCCCTAAACCTGGGAT
>CAKZMO010000280.1 GCA_937128595.1 uncultured cyanobacterium
ATGTTGAACGAGGAGCCGCCGATGCAGCGATCGCCGGAATTGGCATCACCTCTCAACGAGAACAGGATTTGGACTTTTCCCTTCCCTACTACCGATCGGGACTGCAAATTATGGTGCGGCAAACCCAAAGTACACCCCTCGCAATGATTTGGGGCATCGTGGTTGTTCTCGTGCGATCGCCCCAGCTCTACATTATTTTGGGCAGCTTCGTGCTGATTTTGGTGTTTGTCGCCCACCTCATCTGGTGGTCAGAGCATAAGCACAATCCTCAATTTCCACAGGACTATGCTCACGGCATTTGGGAAGCATTTTGGTGGGCGGCGGTCACGGTAACGACTGTTGGCTACGGCGACAAAATTCCCATTCGTCCTCTCGGACGTTTCTTTGGACTACTCTGGATGTTCTCCGGCTATTTTGTGTTTGCATATTTCACAGCCAGTATTGCAACAACCTTTACAGTACAAGGCTTACAGAGTCAGATTAACGGCATCGAAGACTTGCCAGGTAAACAGCTCGCCACCACGTCCAACAGCGCGGCGGAAGAATATCTCACCTTCCAGACCAACCTCCCGTTCAAAAGTTACGATACCCAGGGAGAGATTTTTGATGCCCTTTTATCGACACGGATCGATGCCATCGTGTATGACGCTCCGGTGTTGAAATATTATGCGGCTCATCAGGGCAGAGGCCAAGTCAAACTGGTCGGCACACCGCTTCAAGAAATCAGTTACGGCATTGCACTCCAAGAAAACAGCCCGTACCAAGAAGCGATCAATGTAGCCCTGTTGCGCCTCGTGGAAACAGGACAATATGAGGAAATTCACGACAAATGGTTTAGATAACTGTCGGTTTCTCGTAGTGATTTCTGGTGTCAACGCTCCGTTGGGGCTGTCCTCCTTCCTAGAAGAGTGATGCATCTGTAATGAAAGGTGCTAAATTACGGCCAAGCACTATATAATTGGGCATTCGGTATACTCATTAGGCTCGGATCTTTCGATTCATCTCAGTCGAATGTCCCAATGAACCACATCGAAGGGTTCAGTCTTCAACGATTTCATTTTCAATAGCTTCATTCTGATATCAGTTTTTCATGGAGTAGCATCGTGACTCAAACCCCTGCCTCTAAGCCCGCCGAGTTTCAGGCCGAAGTCGTGCGCTTGCGCGAAGAGTTGGCAATGCGCGACCAGCTGGTTCAGCAACTCTCGCAAGAACTCTTCCGCCTTGTGAAGGGCAACGCAGATTTTACGCCTCAGCCCGAATTGTCAGAACGACATCAAGCCGAAATCCGGGCGCTGCGAGATCAGCTCAAAGGGGTAGAGCAACAGGTAGACTTCTATCAGGATCAGCTTGCCGAGCGAGATGCAGAGATTGTCAATCTGCGCCAGTCTACGAAAGAATTGGGCGATCGCACTCAGATGCTGGAAAAAGTAGTGCAAGAAATGCCCCGCATTTACAAAGCAAAATTTGCAGAGCGCATGATTCCCATTAAGGAAAAGATTGCTCACATTCAGCGCGAAAATCGCCAGCTCCATGCGGAGCTTCAAAGTGTTAGCTATCGTCTTGCTGTACGAAACCGCCGCATTACTCATTTAGACTTGCCGAGTTTTCCTAGCATGGGTCAAATGAAATCTGTTTTGCCTACAGCGGGTAATGCTTGATGATGTTCTGATGAGGGTCGGGGCAAAACGTTCTTCGTCCTTACACACTACTTTTTTCACACTACTTTTTTTCTGATTTAGGCGAACGGAAACAGAAGTTGCCGCATCAGCGAAAGGTTTGTGTTTGTGCCTAGTCGCTTGGGATAGCGAGTTGAGGCTTGCTCGGTGTGGTGCAGACGATCCCAGAGCTTCAGATTTGCCCCAAAATTTGAGGCGTGAGAAGAACGCTGCGAGCTAGGTTTAGGGCCAAGCAGGCTGTCTTCCATCTTGACTGGGAGGGTTTGATGGTGATGTGCATGGTCTTGGGGCAGCATCAGCCAAGGAGACAGAAATCGATAAAGAGTACTGCGCGGGGACGGACTAAAACGACTGTGTCGCCATAGGTCTAGTGCCGAAGTGAGGCTGACTCCGAGAATATAGCTTGTCGGATCGGCAAGCAGATATATCATCAGGGCATGAACCCACAAATACACGATGAAGAAACTGCTCCAGAGCGTATTTCTCGATGTGCCCAACACATCCATTTGAGTCACGGTGTGGTGAATTTTGTGGATGTCCCAAAGACTTGAAAAATGAAGCCAGCGATGATTCCAGTAGTAGAGATAGTCTACGCCGACAAAGCTCAACAAAAAGCTAGAGACAACTCCGAGGTGAACCCTTCCTTCGGCGTGAGGCAACACCATTGCCCACAGGTGATAGATTACGGTGATTTGCAAGAACGGAATTAGCATACCTTGAATAACCAAGCCTGCTCCATCTAGAATCCAATCGCTAAATGATTTAGATCTGTATGAAGGTATAGAAGTTTTGTTCTTTTTGAATCGCAACCATCCCGACGATGCAAGGGCTGTTGCGCCGACCAAGAAACCAAAGGCAATAAACACCAGCATTTTTCTTAAACCCAAAATTTAACGGTCGTGGTCTTAGGAGACAGTTCACGAGGGTCGGTTCCAGCCGCAAGGCTATTACGAATGGACTCCACAAAGACATGAATCGTATCCGCAGGGGTGTTCGAAAACTGCTGACCATACTTTTGAAGTCCTTCATTTTGGCGAGCGAGGATTTCGATGTCTTGATGAATGATGTGCTGCGCCGTCCACCAAACAAAAGGCCGCGCAAGGAAATTCCAGATGCCGTAGTTATAGGTGACGTCGGTATACACAAGAGTGCTCTGATCGGTTTCTGGCACCGATTGACTCGTGATAAAAAGCTGCCGTTGCTTGCCCATGTTGTAGTGAACGCTGGTTACGTTGGGCATGTGAAAGCTGTCCGTGTGGCGAATTTCGTGGCGATCGCCATTCAAAAAGCGGCTAAACCAGCCTAAGTTATCGGTTTCATTGGCATAGGTGACAAACACGGAACCGTCTCGTCGCTCAATGTTCATTTCTAGGCATTGTCGTCGTGCGGTGCGGAAGACCCCTGGATGCACAGAGGCCGTATGGGGAATGTCAATAAAATTTTCGGCACAGTTCGTCACCGTGTTCTGAAACCGATTGATGACGCGCACGGTAGCCCAGCCCGATTCGCCATAGTGGGGCATGGAGAAGGGTTGGATTGAGTCATCTTGAGACACTTGGGGTTGCTTCAGGCGAACATACACATAACCGTCTCGTTCAAGAGTTTCATAGGTGAGAGCGCGACGATTGGGCAAATGAGCGCAGGCATTTCCTTCCGCTGGGACTGCAACGACCTGCCCGGTCTGGTCGTAAACCCAGCCATGATAGGGACAGTGAATCTGGCCGTTGCAAACATGTCCGGTTGAAAGGCGGCTATTGCGGTGCATACAGCGATCGCGCAAGGCCACGGGTCGTCCATCTTTGCCGCGAAAAATCGCCAGCCATTCATCTAAAACCGTGCGGCTCAGCACCTGATTGGGCTTGAACTGAGAACTCAGGGCAACCACATACCAAAAATCATCAAAGGTCATGGTTATCCTCCTTAGGCTGATTGCAGAGGAGTCATCGCGACATCACCTGTCAGATCAAGCTGACAGGCCAATCGCGCCTTTGGATGATCCGGAGCCAGCACCTCTAACAGTTCTCGCTCATCTTCATCTGGAGGGGGCACATTGCCGCTAACCTCGACTAAACAGGTTCCGCAGATTCCGGTGCGACAGCCAAATAAAATCGGTGAATTTTGCACGGTCAACACCTCTGCCAACGGCTGATGCTCGCTGACTGTGAGAGGTAGAGACTTGGAGTCGGGAAAAGAAACGGTGTAGATGCTCATGACATCATGGTCGCCAATCTTCTCCGACGATCGGACATTAAGGGGACAGTTTTTGCGATCGCACGATGGCAAATCAAGAGCGGCGAAGAGGGCGATCGCGAACCTAGATAACTCCACAACACACGCCAATCGTGGCTAAAATGCCACGATCCGCAATGATCAGATTCGCAATCAATGGACAGACTCCATTCGCATAAAAACGGAATAGCAGCATACATCCCAGCATGATTGCGAGCAGCAGCACCTGCACGATGACAAAAGGCGGCAGCGGCCACTCCGTCAGTTTCAGCTTTTGGGGCGATCGCCTGCCTGCATTGATAAAGCAGTTAATTCGGTCAACCACCTGCTGTTTTATCAACCGATTGCTTCTCTATTGCCCCCAAGAACTCGCTCTATTGACGATGATGAGCACAACATCGTATTTTCCAAGCGCGCTCCCTCTTCTGCCACGATAACCGTAATAACTGCTTCAGGTTCGGCTCACCCGATCAATCTTGGCCTCAAGCCACGCCCCTTTTACCTCATCGAGCGGAACGTCTAGAGACTTTCTCGGTGCTCGGTCTAAGCGTTCAGTGATGATACAAGCCGGGAGTCAGAATACCAGAAATCAGAAGTTAGAACTGATTACTCCTGTGCGGATATCCCAGCGTCACGAAACTTTTTGGAACCCTCAGTTATTGCGAATCCTGACCCTTGTAAAATGAATGCCGGACGGAATTAGAGAATTAGAGAAGGGGCGATACGGGCTACGCCCAGGCAAGCCAACGCCTCTGTTCTCAAAATTCTGAGCCCGGAAAAATCATTGAGTTTCTGAGTACAACATATCGCAAGCCTTATGGAACGTTTTCGCATTGACACCATCGTCGCGACCCCAAACCCGCAGCAGGTCATCTGGGCGGCCATGCACCAAGACTATTCGGAAGGCTATGTGATCGATGAGGCCGATATGTGGCCCGACGAAGAAAAAGCCGGAGACCTGATCATCAAATATCTGCTCGCAGGAAACCGAGGCCACTACGGCCCCTTAGAGCATCCTCAGATCACCCTAAATGTGGGCTTTTTCCCTCACTCGATGATGCAACAGCTCCGCACTCATCGTGTGGGAATTTCTTTCGATGTTCAGAGTTTCCGTTATACGGGGCAGAGGGTGATAGATGTTGCAAAAAACGCAAAAAATGTCGAAGAGGTCTTTTATCTGCGCCCGGTCGGACAGTACGACAATCGTCAAGGCAAAAAGTATCAGTACACCGCTGAACAGCGCGCCGAGGATCTGCAATGGTGTCTTGATGCCTGCAAGCGCTACCAGCAGAGGATTGAGGAAGGGCTATCTGAAGAACACGCGAGAGGACTGATTCCCTTCGATGCGCGCCAGAATTTTGTGGTGAGCTGCAACACGCGCAGTCTGATGCACTTGCTCGATCTGCGCTGGAAAAAAGACGCCCAGCTCGAAGCCCAGAAGTTTTGCGAGTTGCTGTATGTCAGGTTTGAGGAATGGTGTCCGGCGGTGGCGCACTGGTACGAAGAAAATCGGGCGAAGAAGGCTCGATTGTCACCGTAGAGAGTGTGAAATTGATGTAGGGGGCGATCGCCTTATTACTATCGCCCCAGCACTCTAAAAAAACTGCTCTGCTCTAACCCAACTCAAATGCTTGTCTGAGTTCTCCGTAGACTTTTGCCAGATCGGCAAGCTGATAGTGGGCATTCAGTCCACTCGGATTAGGAAGTATCCAGAGAACTGCATCGTGAAGTGGTTCTTCTTGGCGACCCATCACGGCTTTGGGGTGTTGAAACGCCGTGCGATAGGCACTGATCCCCAAGATTGCTAACACTTTAGGCTGATAGAGCTTCACTTTTGCTTCGAGAGCTTGTCGCCCTGCCCGTAAATCGTCCGTGGAGAGTTCATCTGCCCGTGCAGTGGCGCGATCGCAAATATTGGTCATGCCAATGCCAAGCAACAACAAGTCCTGATCGTCAGAAGGATGAAAGACATGAGGCGTGAAACCCCCAGCATGTAAAGCTTTCCAAAGTCGGTTGCCCGGACGGGCAAAGTGATGACCTACGGCGGCACTATAGATGCTGGGATTGATGCCGCATAAAAGAACATTGAGATTTGGAGCGATAATATCAGGAACCGTTTTGCCGTAAGCGGCCTGAATCTGGTCTTTTGTCGGCTTTTGAAATGAAGGCATAGACAGATGAACTGTTGATGGATGGCGATCGCCATCTGTGCATAGGCGATCGCAATAACAGAAGGCTATTCTAACGTCAGCCGTTGTCGGTATATGAGAATGCATAACGACCCCGTTCACCCGCCACCAGTAGCTTTTCATACTCAGCCGACCATCTCTATACGGCCGGTGTGCAACGGGATTGTTATGCTGCACTATTTCATCAACGCCCGAATTATAATCGCCAGTGCCCCTAACCCAACCCCAACAAGCGCTGGCACCAAACGGCTACCCAAAACTCGCAACTTTGCATTCATCGGTAGCTTCCCTGTTTCCCAGTAAACCCAGTCATCTCCTAACTGGCTTGCCAACTCTAAGTTTCCTGAAATCAGGAGGACAATACCATTACCCGTAGCAGGGTTGACCCGCACCGTATGCCCTAGTGCAGGCAAATTCCCCCCATCATGACCTACAACATACTCATCAATACTATTAGTAATATACAAAGTATGCCCTAAACCCCAATCTTGATGTGCTCCTGGCTGAGGCTGCATCATTTGCTTTAAAGTTTCTTGCTTTAGAACTAAATGCTTTCGGTGATAGGCTTGAACAAAGCGAGCCATATCTTGAGGCGTTGCATAAAGAGATGCGGCTGCTGTAGCTGTATATCGACGGTGAGGACTCGGTTGAAGTTCTTCATCATAGCTGGTTGCTAGCTCATCTATGCGATCAGAAGCAGCGATCACTTCCCAGTCAAAACTTGATTTTTCCATGCCCAAAGGCTTCAAGATAGCCTTTTCCATATAGTCCGAAAAAGACTGTTGCGTGACTTCCTCAATCAATAATTGCAAAACTGTGTAACCACCGCCAGAATATAGCCAGTTTTGTCCAGGCTCTCTAGCAACTGTGACACCACGAGATTGTCCTGACGTAGAATCCTTAGTCAAAGTCAGCGATTCTTCAAGGGATTGAATCGATTCACCTGGCAGAAAACCAGCATAGCCAAAAAGATCGTCTAATCCTCCTGTATGACTTAGTAAATGTCTAATGGTTACCTTATCGCTATATTGGCTCACTGGAAATTTCCAGCGTTTCAGGTACTGATTGGCAGGCTTATCTAAAGCAATCGTTCCATCTTCTACGAGCTTCATAATCCCCCAAGCAGTCACCATCTTACTTACGGATGCCATCTGGTAGAGTGTCTGATCAATCTCGACGGGAGTCTTTTTTTCGGCATTTGCAATTCCAAAAGGATGGGCTGCAACGACTTCACCCTTTTGAAGCAGAATAAGAGCTGCATTACCCAATTTCGGCTCACCTGGCTGGCTCAGTTTTTGGATCAAATAGTTTTCGATGGTCACCAAATCCCCGCGCGGTACTGCTGGACGGGCGATCCAAAATACTTCAACAATGACAATCGCAATGACAGCCACAGCCCAAAGTACTATCCAACCTATCGTCGTGAAGATCTTGATACTCATGCTTTTGAAGAAAATCTGGCGAGAAAAGGAGTGAGAGCGATCACTTCAAGCGCAGTGTAAGGTTTAGCATTTTATCTCCATCAAGGACTAAGAGGATGTTTGAAAAGTATTAGACAACACGCTGCAACAAGACTGATCCCCCTAAATCCCCCTTGAGAAGGGGGACTTTGATTCCGGTTCCCCCTTTTTCAAGGGGGGCTAGGGGGGATCTGAAGTAGCATTGACGACTTCTCAAACATCCTCTAAGTGGCATAACTATTAATAGGCGGAAAATTTCCGTATAAGATCCCGTAGCGGGTAAATAGGCAGAAAATTTCCGCATAACACCCCAAATTCACTGCTTATGCAGAATCATTCTGCATAATATGCTGATTAAGCTAAATAGCGAGAATCTTTCCGCATATTTCCAGATTCGTTAAAGGGAGGGGCAAATCTGAGTTGTGATGGAGGTTAATGATGAGAACGTGGGCTAGGGCATAGCCCATATCGTCCCTCCCCCCGCTCCTCTCTTCTGACTCCTCTCTCCCAATTCCTCTTCCTCTACGGTTGACTCAGAACGGCTGTATGAGTATCCTTTGTCATTAAGCTGTCGCGTCGATAGCTTGTTCAGAACTCAAGAACTTGGCACCATCTGCGAGTGCGACCAACACCCACAGATGGCTAACCCACCGCGACTGCATAACCAGTCGGGGGGCTAACGGTTCATGGTAAACCGTGGCTGCCTCGAATTGCACACA
>CAKZMO010000281.1 GCA_937128595.1 uncultured cyanobacterium
TCGCCTCTCAGTTCTCTAAGCTTGGCGATTCCTGCGTCAGTCCAGAGGTTAGCACCGTTGTCGCAGCACCAGTGAACGCCCTCTACTAGGGCATCCTGGTGCTTTAGTTTGTAGCCGCGAATGGTTGAGTCTGAAACGCCAAGAAGTTTTGCAACCTGCGCGGTTTGATAAACTTGATTCATCTGAATACCTTGCAATGGGTTTAGAGATGGGCGATCGCCAGAACTTTGGTCGGAGATGGCGATCGCCTTTGCCTTTTGATAGTCAAGAGCTACGGAAGTTTTTTTCCCGAAATATTCTCAAACAACGTCTGAGCCACTTCGTCAAAGTTGCCGTCAGCCTTGGCCGTTTCCAGTCGCAACCGAATGGCCTCGCGCTCTTTAGCGTCTCGTTCAACCTCCTCAACAACATCCATCAACGTTTCTAAACGGCGCTCTCGCTCGGACTCGCGCTGCGCCGTTTCACGTTGCTCGGCTAATGCTTCCAATGCGCTTTGACCTCTTCGAGCGATGCGGGTAAAACGCAAAGCCATTGCATCAACGCGATCGGCTCTAGAGTCGTGGAGCGCTGAGCCTGCGGCGTAGGGTTCAATTGAGCCTCCTTCGTTATCGTCCACAAGTTCAGCATCCACATAGGGCGTAGGAGTGGGCGCTGGGGCTTCCTCTGCAATGCGCTCTGCGTACTCCATCGTCATTTCGACAATCCATACTGTTTTGTCAGAATATCGGGGCTTACCTTCAATCCCGATATCAATGCAGTCGGCTTTATACCGTCTGAGTAAATCGGCGGCGATCGCGGTGTATTGGCGATTTTTCGCCTTGAGATTTGATTCGTCACAGACATTAGAAACCCATTCAAACCAGCGGGTTCTAATCGTGACATCGCTAACTCCCAATTCCTCAGACAACTCTTTAGCTGAGTAGGTGCGTTTTGTGCGGTTCGTTGTGCGTTTTGTGTTCATTGTGCGGTTAAGTGTGCGCCCTGCTGTGCGGATAGCTGTGCGGTTGTGCGCTTTCATGCGCTTTTTTCTGTCGATGTAGACCTGAAAACCTTTATCGCTAGAGCGTTTCATGTGTTGTGCGCTCTCTGTGCGCTTAGTGTGCGTTTCGTGTGCGATCCGCACGCTCTAAATGCAACGTTACTCATCTATCAAGCGTTTGTCAAGCGTTTAGTTAGCGTTTGATGGTTAATTGCATGACGATCGGCGCATGATCGCAAGAATGTCTATGCTAAATTCGACGTATAAAGAATTGGAGTAATGGCGTATGGCCCAAGAAGCCGACAATATCCCGCAGTTGTCTAATACTGTTTCGGTGAAGCTTCCGATAGAAGCCGAACTGTTCTACGAACTCAATGGGCATTTTGTGACAAGTGCAACGAAGTCACGCGCCTGTGAGCAGTTTTTAATTGCTCGTGCTGGCGCAACAGAGAATAAGGCAACGCTGGCCGCTCAGATTGTCGTTAGGGCTCAAGTGTTGGGGGTGACGCCCAAGCAAGCGATCGCCCAACTTCTTGAAGAGAAGGGCTATGAGCGTCGGGGGCTTGAGATTGATAAGTTGGCTGAGGGGTTGTGCGCTAGTTACGGCATCACAGGGCAAAGTGGCGATCGCCCCATCGAGTCGCTGTCTCAACTGATTAAGCGCAACTGGGATGCTCTCATGGGTGCGAATATCTCATGTGAGCGACTGAAAGAACTTCGGGACAATGCTGACGCCCGCACAACTGACGAGGAGCGTCATCGCATTGCCCTGGTGCTAGGAATTTCAGAGAGTCAAATTGAACGACTAGAAGAGGAAAAAGCAAATGTCAATAACTGAATATTTGCCTCGGGGCTGGGAAGTCAAGCCGATCGGAGGGGCGCTGCATCTAATCGCGCCTGACCGTTCTGAAGCTGAGGATCTGTTTAAGGGTGCGTGTCGGTCATTGAGCCGTACTGCATCCGAGATTGGGGCGGCGCTGTGCATCACTTGGGAGGGGTGCGATCGCCCCTTCCAAATTGCTCCTTCTGTTCACGATGTTGAATCTGGCGGAATTCCTCCTATGTCTGATTTGTTTGGGGCTGACTATCTGAAGATATTGGAATTTCTTCAGGCTCAACGGCACGAGGGGAACATCGTGATCATCACGAGCAACACTACAAATAAGTGCCTGCACACCAATGATTTGCTGTTGCCCAGTCGCGCTCACTGGTCAGCAGCAGAGTTTCACGGATACGATTATCTCCAGTCGTGGCGCGTAGATTTGCCCAACTATGAAAAGCTGAAAGGGCTGCTAGAGCGCGATCGCACGGCTCCAGGTTTCGAGTACAAGTTGCGGCGGCCTGACGGAGCCATCTGCGAGTACGAAACGACCTATCATTTGTGCCGCGATTATTGCGGTGACGAAGTTCGCATTGGCGTTTCGCGGCCTCAAGATTATCGGGTTTTGGCTCCGGCTCCGCAGGGTTAAGGCGATACAGGCTGCGCCTAAACAAGTCAACGCCCCTGCACAAAACAAACTCAATGCGCAGGGGTGATCACAGTCACCCGTCAGTAGTGATACTGATGATATCGTTCTGTCAGTTTCAACATTATTTTTTCACTCAAATGAATGACGTTTTTTCTGGCAGCCTAGTTCTCTGGCTGTATAACGCTTTCTACGAAGATCAGAACGCAGAGATTCAAGAACTACTCAAGTATTCGACCAGCAGCTATTGCTCTTCTGAGAGTAAGTTAACCGTATTTTGCAGGTCGCCTTATTTGGCTCAGGCGATCGAGATGTGTGAGCCAAAAAAAGATCGCATTACTCGGTTAGGCGTCCGGGTCTGCATTGTTGGGCAAAAGGCGGAAGTCGAGAATGCCCTTTGAGTTTCCCGACTGCCGCATTCGCTCCAAGGTTTCGGGGCTGAGTTGAAAGTCGGTTGAGAGAGCGGTTGAGATTCGCTTTAGCTCTGCTTTGGAATAGTGTGCGGGTGCGGTGCGTGACACCAGCTCATAAAACTGGGGCCGACTGAATCCGCTTAGATCTAGAAACTCTTGCTCGGTGTGGATGTGTAACCAATCAGCAATCAATACTTGAATAATGTCGGGCTTGATCTGGCTTTTTTGCTTGGGCGTTAGTTTGTCGAGGGCGATCGCCACAGCTCTCAACAAAAACGGTAGAAACTGGTTCAGCAATTCGGGCGGCTGACCTTGAACCCAGTCGGGCAAATCGCTGAGCAGGATGGCGTGTGAGTCGGTCGGGGGTGCGGCAGTCTCGCCCTCTAGATAGTGCTGTGCCTTGGCGACAGCTAACGCCCTCGGGATTGCGGCGGCTCCTAGCGCGACTCCGATTTTGAATAGGCTCGGCTCGGTCAATGGCGCTTTTAGGTGGTGTTCCTTCCAGCGGTGTAGAAGCTGGGCATCAATCCTAAGATCGCCTGGGAGCTTGGCTGAAATCTCAGACGCAAACTTCCCCAGAGATCCACATCTCTTCTGCCCATCCGCCACAAATTGACGTAGCCGATCGCGATATTCAGGATTCATCCGCAGTACCAAAACGCTAAACGCTTCTACTTTATCAAGACTTCCATCAAATCCATAAACTTTCCCTCGACAGACATAAAAGTGAGTTGACAATTCTCGTCAAGTGACGTTACGTTTGTGTGACAGGGTTCGTTTCTCGGTTGTTGTATTTTCGTAACAAACCTAGTACCTGCGTTTCAAGAGGGTTATACAGCTATGGCAGATAAAACTATTCGAGTACCTGGTGCGCTTGTTCAGACCGTTGAGTTTGCCATTCGTCGCTATCGGCAGAGCGTGAAGGCAGCGCAAGAAAAGGCTGCGGTTCAGGCGGCAAAAGAAGCACAAGAACTTTTTTCCTCAGTTAGCAAAGAGAGTGTATAGATGGAACCTGCAATTAAAACCACACAAACAGACGTTTACTCAAGCCTCGGAGCAAGCGAAACCGCTAAACGCATCCACCAGCGAACGCTTTTTATTAGGGGATTGACCCGAAAGACGATACAGAGTTTTGTCGATCTCGGTAAAGCTCTAGCCGATCAGAAGGCGGATCTGCGGGGTGAGTGGATGGCTTGGTGTGAAAAAGAAGGCATCACATCTAAGTCTGCCAATAAGTGGATTGCGCTAGCTGAACGGTATGGCGATCGCCTCGAAGATTTAGAGGGCTTGAACATAACGGGGTGCTATGCCCTGATTGATCAGCCTGAAGAGGTAGCTGAAGCCGCGCTCCAGCAAATTACGGCAACGAATGGTCGGGTTAAAGTTGCGGATGTGAAGGAAGCGATCGCCACTGCGACTGGAAATAATTTCCAGTCGGAATTGGAAGACGCTCCCAAGGGTGCCTCGCCTGGGGGTCGAACGTATAACGAAGTCAAGGCGATGTATGCCGAACACGGGATCGTGTTTCGTGCATATCGAGATGCACGGGGCAGTCGCCTTTACGCAGTGGAGATGACAAAAAAAACCGCGACTTTGCGGGGCCTGGATGAGGCTTATCGGTACTTGCCTAGCGCGATCGACTGGCAGCAAGCGTGCGATCGCCAGAAGCAGCAGATTGGAGTTGCGGGCGGAAATGTGGTGCCGCTGATTCGTCCAGCGATTGCAGAACCTGAAGCCACAAAATCAACACATCCTGCGGGCGTGATAGCCTCCGCCAAGACGAACGAGCATCCGACACCAGAATGGATCTGGCGTCCGGGTCTAGAAATGTTCGGGATTGATGAGTATGACCTCGATCCATCGTCGTTCACGGCCAGTCCGATTCCCTGCAAGAACATTTATACAAAAGCCGATGACGGGCTTCAGCAACACTGGAAGGCCAAACATGTGTGGAGCAATTTTCCGTACTCGGCACGGGATGAGGATGACAAGCTAATCCAGAAATACCTGGGTCAGTGGGTCAGTAAGCTTTGCCAGAGCTACGACAACGGCAATGTTGAACACGCGCTAACGCTGGTTAAGAGCGATTGCAGAACGGAATGGTTTCACGAGTTGCTTGAATACGCATCCTGCTACTGCTTCATCAAGGGAGGGGTAAAGCATGTCGGTTCATCGGGTACGAGCTTCTTTGGTTCCATGCTCTTTTATCTCGGCTCCGAGGTAGACAAGTTTTACCACTGCTACTCCTCGATCGGGATGATCGGACAAGTTTTGCACCCTGGAATGTTTGGAGCTGATTAGCGGCGATGTGCCCAATTAAAAAGACCCCACGAACCACTCATCACAGATTGGAGAATTAGATGATGACCGAAACATTAACCCCAATACAGACCGCTATAGAAGGAGTTGGAGAGGAGCTAGAACTCCAAGATTTTAATGAACGTGCGGTTCAGAACATTCTCAACAGAGCAAGAGGAATTATTGACCGCGAGATCCTTCGCTGCTACTCAAACCCAGTTCCCGCAAGAAAAGCGATTTTGGAATGCCAGAAAACGGTACTTCAGGCGATCGGGCATTTTGCGCAGCATGAAGAGGTTAGCTACCCAGGGACGATCCAAAAGTGTGGTGCTGCGATTGGGGCGCTGGGTCGGGCTTACAGAGGGATTGAGCCAGAATCAAATCTGAGCATTGATGATACGCTTCAAGCCTCCGCCACTGCGTTTAAGTTGCTGGGTCAAGCGATAGACCTGATGGTGTGATGCCCCAAACGAAAAGACCCCACGAACCACCGTGGGGCCTGCCTGCAAATAAAACCACTTATCCCATACAAAGAGAAATAATGGCTTCTTACACATTATCACAGCAGATTAAATTTCTGCTTTTAGATAAGTCAGAGTTTTCGAGCATTGAGAAGGATTGGCGGCTAGATTGCCTAGAGCTAGAGATTGCTGAATGCCGCGTCAAAATTGGCACTAATGGGCAGTTTGGTCAATGGCCTAGCCGATTCCTATCGCTCCGCTCCGCGTGCCGAATTGCGGCTGTAGAGCCAAGGATGATGGCATTCCTTAAAAAAGAATTGTGGGCTGATGCGATCGAGGAACTGCCTTGTTTGCAGGCGATCGCTGAGTGCCGGGAAGTCGCGTCATGAGTGAGAGACAAATTCAAATTGTCTGGGAATATGACTTTCCCCATAGTGAGCGTTCAATCATGCAGGCGCTCGCTTTCTACGCCGACGAAGACGGGGCCAATATCAATCCGTCCGTTGATGAGATTGCATGGAGGACGGGCTATGCAAAGAGAAATGTTCAGCTCATCCTTGCAGCGCTTAAGGCATCCGGGGTGTTGATTATTGAGCGAAAAGCTACAAACAGGTATCCAGCAGAGTATCGAATTGACTGGAGCGCGGCCACCCCAAAGAGCAGTTATGACAGCGCAAAATATTATTTGCTTCAGAGTGATGAAAGACGAGGTGACGAAAGTGCCCAGCAACGGCAGACAAAGGCAAAGGTTACAGAAGGTCATCTCTACCTTCTACACGCCACCGGGACAGACCGATACAAGATCGGAATAACGCGCCAACTGACATCGCGGATTCGGGCGATCGCGTCTCAATCACCCTATCCAATACAGTTTGTAGCTCATTACCCCTCCGGCGATATCTGGAGTGATGAGCAGTTCTGGCATAAGCATTTTGCCGATCGCCGCGTCCACGGG
>CAKZMO010000282.1 GCA_937128595.1 uncultured cyanobacterium
GGGATCAGTCTTGTTCCAGCGTGTTGTCTAATACTTTTCAAACATCCTCTAAGATTGACACTGCTCATTCGCAAAACAAGCAAAATGCCCCCGACAGAGTTTTGTTGGGGCTTGATGCTGAATGATGCCAAGTTGATGATTACCCTTTGTGTAACTGAAGTGTCATGAGCAACTATCCAAAAACGTTCTCACATATCGGAATTTCCGTTCCTGATGTAGAGAGAGCCGTCGAATTTTACAGTCAGGTGATGGGTTGGTATCTCATCATGAAACCGACTGTAATCGCGGAAGAGTCAGAAACGCCAATAGGTCAAATGTGTATTGATGTGTTCGGGAGTGGATGGGGCTCATTCAAGATTGCTCATATGTCTACAGGCGATCGCATTGGGGTTGAGATGTTTGAGTTTCAAAACAATGAGAAACCCGAAGACTTCGAATATTGGAAGACAAGCACCTTTCACTTTTGTGTTCAAGATCCAGATATAGAGGGCTTAGTCAAAAAGATCGTGGCTCATGGAGGCAAGCAGAGAATGCCCATTCGGGCGTATTACCCCGGAGAAAAACCCTACAAAATGGTTTACGTGGAAGATCCATTCGGACTGATCTTTGAGGTTTACTCTCACAGTTATGAACTGACCTATTCGCAAGGTGCTTATTAAGATTTGGAAATGGGTGCTTTCGAACAAGCAGTGGGAAACTTCGGTGTTGCGAAAAAACTTTACAGTGAGCGATCGCCCCTTCTTGCCTAGAAAGTTGACGGCTGAAATTCTCAGCCAATAAACACCGCCACAGCTTGCAATTTCTCATACCGTTTGTCAGAAATTGCAGAAAACAGAGAGTATGTCATAGAAACCTGACTCAAGACGTAACCTCAATCAAGAATCATTGCTAAATGCAGGTGCAAACCCAGTGCGCAAAGCTCAAATCTGAGCGTTACAATTGAAATTCTGTTGTCATTTATACAAAATACTCCAGATCCGCTATGACTCTTCACCTCTCTCCTAATCATCTCCAATTTGTTTTCAGTCACGCTGAAGAAATCTACCCCGAAGAGTGTTGTGGCATTCTGTTGGGGCGAATTGCCCAATCCGACAGTTCCGTAGATGCTGACTCTAGCTTGGCCTTCAATAAAGAAGTGGTCGAAGTTTGGAAAGCCCAGAATACTTGGGACGACAGCACCGAAGCTGAGATAGAAAAGCTATTAGGAGACGGAGCTAACCAGAGTCTGACCCGGTCTCGCCGCTACTGGATTGATCCCCGCGAACTCATGGAAGCGCAACGGTATGGGCGCGATCGCCAGCTCGATATTATCGGCATCTATCACTCTCATCCCGATCACCCTGCCATGCCCTCAGAGTGCGATCGGGTGATGGCATGGCAGCAATATTCGTATATGATTGTTTCCGTTCAACACGGACAGGCAAAACATGTCCTATCCTGGGTTTTGAACGAACAAAATCAGTTTCAATCTGAAGAGATCCATACTGTATTGCCGACTCTTTCGTCGGCAGCCAGTGCTTAGCCTTCCTTTCATCCCCTTTCCAAATGGAAGCATTTGGACATCGCCAACGATAGAGAACTTGATGTGATGAAGATGTATTAGATCGACTCGTAAGTTTTTACCAGAAGACTTCGTTAAATAACGGTTGATCTGATACACCTTAAAACTGCTTGAATTTGTGCTCGGTATTGGGTCAGATTAGCCCAAGCAGAGAGCGATGATATGGGGAAGCACTGGGCTGAATGCCTTTATTAGGATCGTTTGATGTAGGTAACAGCTGACCTCGACAATAAGATAACGAAGTGACTCTGTTAAAGAGCGCGATATCGAACGTCGAGTTTCTCTGACGCCTGTATCTAGTTTTTCCTACGTTTGTCTTGCATTGAGTCCACTGTCTTTAGTTAGCCATGCTGAATCCGAATCTGGATGAAATCCAGTTAACCCGCGAAGAATACGATCGATACTCTCGACATTTGATCTTGCCAGAAGTTGGGCTTGAGGGGCAGAAACGCCTCAAAGCGGCCAGCGTGCTGTGCATTGGTACTGGAGGCTTAGGGTCGCCACTGCTGCTTTATCTTGCTGCTGCTGGAATTGGGCGTTTGGGCATTGTCGATTTCGACATTGTCGATCGCTCGAATCTGCAACGTCAAGTCATTCACGGTACGTCTTGGGTTGGGAAGCCCAAAATCGAGTCGGCTAAAAACCGCATTCTCGAAATCAATCCCGCTTGTCAAGTTGATCTCTACGAGACGCGCATCAGCTCTGACAATGCTCTCGATCTGATGAAAGACTACGACATCGTGGTGGATGGAACCGATAACTTTCCGACCCGATATCTAGTCAACGATGCCTGCGTCTTGCTGAATAAGCCAAACGTCTATGGCTCGATCTTCCGATTCGAAGGGCAGGCCACAGTCTTCAATTATGAAGACGGCCCAAACTATCGAGATCTCTATCCCGAGCCGCCACCGCCGGGAATGGTTCCTTCTTGTGCAGAAGGCGGAGTGCTCGGAGTTTTGCCTGGTATTATTGGAACTATTCAGGCTACAGAAACGATTAAGATCATTCTGGGTCAAGGAACCACGCTAAACGGTCGATTGCTTCTGTTCGACGCTCTCAATATGTCGTTTCGAGAGCTGAAGCTGCGCCCAAATCCAGTACGCCCAGTGATTGAGAAGCTCATTGATTATGAGCAATTTTGTGGCATTCCCCAAGCTAAAGCAGAAGAAGAGAAGGAGAAGGCCATGAGTGCCGAGATGTCTGTTCAGGAACTTAAGGCATTGCTAGACAGCGGCAAGGATGACTTTGTGCTGCTGGATGTTCGGAATCCAAATGAATACGAGATTGCCCAAATTCCAGGGTCAGTTTTGGTTCCTTTGCCGGATATTGAAAGTGGTGAAGGCATTGACAAGGTAAAGGAACTGGTCAACGGACATCGTCTAATTGCCCACTGCAAGATGGGTGGGCGATCGGCGAAGGCACTCGCCATTCTCAAAGAAGCTGGCGTTGAAGGGACGAATGTAACAGGCGGCATTCAAGCCTGGAGTCGCGAAGTTGATTCCTCTGTTCCTGAGTATTAAGACTCCCACTCTATCAATCGATTAAAACACATCCTCTAAAATTGCCGTCGTTTTGAATGGGACATCTCTTTGTCCGTTTCAAAGGGGCGGCATTCAACGTTAGAAATTGGCTCTATCCCAAAGAACGCATCACGAGAAAACTGGGTATGCTACGGCTCAGCAGTGTTTGAAGAATATGGTCGCTCAACCCAGTCCTAAAACAAAAAAGTTGCTTCTCACTCTATTGCTTTTCGGTCTTACGTCAATTGTGGGTTGGATCGCTTGGATAAAGTTTGTTCCAGATCGATGGGTCTACAAGAAAAAGTTTCAGACCAGTGAGCTAATCATTCAAGAAGCGGAGACGTTTAGGCAGGAATATGATCGCGTTCCAAACAACCAGGAACTGGCTGCTCTGATGAAAAAGCACGGATGGCAATCCTCAGAGCGATGTCCTTGTTACGATGCACTGAGTGCCTCCGGCTACATGGTCTGGTTTGGATACAAAACCGTAGGTGGTTCAATGGTCTATCGCTCAGACTACGAGATATGGAGTGAGGAACGATAGCTTCTGTTCTTCAAAACCATTTAGTCTCAACTTGTATCAGCCATTTGTTCGAGCGATCGCCTTACCAAGCCGTCCCCGCCACCTACCAAACTCAAAAAGAAGCCTATTTTGCCTCTCAAAAGCGAACACTGCTTTTCGGCGTTGCACATTCGAAGAATGATTTTGGTAGGGGCATCGCAATGCGATGCCCCTACAGCAGGTCATCCATGAGTTGAATCTTTCCGCGTCATTCCATGCTGTGCAACGCCTGCTTTTCACTAAGGAACGTTTAGGAAATTTCTTCAGTTTCTAGGTCAGGGCGATCGAGATGTCCAGCCCAGCGGTTTAGAGGTACGCAATCCAAGTCAAACTGATCGAGAGCCCGCGCCACGACAAAATCGACTAGGTCTTCAACGGTTTGAGGATTGTGATACCAAGCTGGAATAGCCGGAACAATCCGAACTCCTGCCTCTGCAAGTGCCGTCAAATTGCGCAGATGAATCAGACTGAACGGAGTTTCTCTGGGTACGAGTACCAGCTTTTTGCCTTCTTTGAGCTGCACATCAGCTGCTCGCTCTAGCAAATCAGAGCTGAGACCTGCGGCAATTTTTGCCACTGTGCTCATACTACAGGGCATAATTAGCATTCCCTGGGTGCGATACGACCCGCTGGCGATGGTTGCACCGACATCACCCCACGGGTGACAGCGTAGCTTGCCCCCTGATTCCACACCAGCCTGCTGTCGCCAAAACTGCTCCTGTTGAACCACGTCCAGAGGCATTCGCACCTGCTGTTCGGCTTGCCAGACCATGTAGGTTGACTTAGACGCTACCAGTTCAATCGTTGCGTCAGCTTCTAGCAAAAACTTGATGGCTCGAACAGCATAAATAAGACCCGAAGCCCCTGTGATTCCGAGAATGAGGGGTCGGGTCTTGTTAGAAGTAGTAGATAAAGAATGAGAAGACGACAATGAGGTCACGTTGTGCTGAAATGATATCGACTGGGAAGCCGCATCAATTCGCCAACTTCCTCCTTAATCATAGTCTTCTTCTGATTCTGAGGTCGAATCGTAGTCTTCGCCATCGTAATCCTCATCATCTCCCTCGTTGTCGAGATCGGTGGCTTCGCTACCTCCTCCAACCGCAACCAAGTCAATTTGCTGGCGGTAGTAGTCCACGCTCTTGACCTGAACTTCGACGCGATCGCCCAGACGATATTGCTTTCGGTTCTTCCGGCCCACCAGTTTTTGCTGACGCGATCGATATTCATACCAGTCATCCTTGAGTGAGCTGACATGAACTAGCCCTTCTACCAAGAGTTCTTCAATCTCGACAAAGAAGCCGTAAGATTGAACTCCAGTAATCAGCCCGTGAAAGACAGAGCCAGTATGCTGCCGCATGAACTCAGCCTTTTTCAGACCCTCTAGATCCGCTTCGGCTTCCTGAGCTAACTTCTCCTTGTCAGTCAAGGTGCCAACAATTTGACTAAAGTATTCTGCCAGCTCGTCTTGAACTTTGGTTGGCAGTACATTCCAGCTGATGCGTCCATGACATGAACTATGGCGCAGATTTACGCGCTCTTTTGAGCGAGCCGAACGGCGATCGCGCCCCTGCTCAAACACGGCATGAAGTACCCGGTGCATTAGCAGGTCAGGATAGCGTCGTAGAGGTGATGTGAAATGGGTATATCCGCTCTTCAGTGCTAAGCCAAAGTGATTTCCGGGATGGATGCTGTATACGGCTGGTTTCAGCGTGTCTAGCAACAAGTAGGTCAACACTTTTTCAACCTTAGACTCTGCAAATTGTTGGGTCAGCTTCTGATAGTCCATCGGATGAACCTCATCCTCTGATTCCAGAGTGGGGTCGATATCCATGTTGCTGATGAGCTTGAATAGCTCTTGCACCACGCCCATATCGGGCATTCGGTGAACCCGGTAGATTGCTGGAACCTGAAGCGCTTTGAGGTGGGAGGCAACAATCTGGTTTGCCAATAATGTCGCTTCTAACACCATCGAACGAGCCGGAAGCAACGACGATACAACTAATGCTCCCAGTCCCCCTTCATCGTCATATTGGAACTTGGTAGAGAGGTATTTGCCCATGTTGCTATCGACCTCGTCTGGAATCAACGAGTCAGGCAAATTGAACTCAAACGCTCCTCGCTGTCGCCGCTGATCTCGCATCGCCCGACTTAGAGTGAGCAGAGAATCTAGGGTATCGAAAACGGGTTTGAAGGCATCCAATTCCTTGGAGTCTACCGAAAGGCTGGCTCCAGAGTCCGCTGTTTTCGCGGCCGTATCTTCTTCGGAGTCTGGCTCACTTTCTTCATCAACCTTCGTTCGGCTCCGGCGCTTGCGAGTCGAACCCTTCGTCTCCTGCTCCTCATCAGCACGACTGTCATCGCTCGATTCCTCTTCAGCAGCTTCATCGCTCGCTGCGGCGGGGCTTCCGTTGCGCTCTAGAATAGCCTGGACTTGATGATAATTCAGTTCGTGGTCAACTGAAATTATCGTGGGCTGAATCTCAAACTCAGCAACACTACCGTCTTCATTGAGCGTAATGAGAACAGAAATGGCAAGGCGATCGCTGTCTACCTGAAACGCACAACGACGATGCACAATCTCTGGCAGCATTGACACTACCGTGTCGCCTAAGTAGATCGAAGTTGCTCGGCGTTCGGCTTCGCGATCCAGTTCTGACCGTGGCTCAATATAGGGAGATATATCAGCGATATGGACTCCCAGTCGCCACTGATTTTTTTCTAACGGTTCTAGCGTGAAGGCATCTTCTCCAGTTTGATTGGCTGCAGACGATAAGCCTGTCACTCTAAACGTCACAGCGTCCCGCAAATCGAGACGATCCTTGGTATCGGCCTTGCGGAGACGAGTGGGTAGCGATTTGGCCGCTTTCAAAACCGCATCGCTGAACTCAGGTGAAGGGAGGTCGTGCTTGCAGCAGACGATATCGATGTCTGAAGCTGCTTCAGCATCAATGCCCAACACCTTAGTGACACGCCCCATGGGAGGAGACTGCCCCAAGGGATAGCGCAAGATCTCAACATGAACGAGCTGATCGACGGCTTCACTGAGATTGATGTCGTGGTTGTTGAGCATTAGCTCAAAGAGGAGCCGATCGTCTAAAGGAACCGCATGATAATTCTCTTCAGCCTGCTTTATCCGTCCTAGCACAGACTGATTCGCCCGCTCTAACACCAGGCGCACTTGACCTTCTGGACTGCGGCGGCGGGTTCCATCTTTGGTGACTTTGACTAAGACGCGATCGCCATTCCATGCACTGCTGAGATGACTCTCTCGCACATAGATATCTTCTGCCTCTTCATCGTCTTGGATCGCAAAGCAGAATCCCTTACTCGAACACCGGAGCTTGCCTTCGACAACATCTTCTTCAAAAATCCGACGATATCGACCCCGCTCTTTGACCAAAATCCCGACTTTTTCGAGAGCATCTAATGCAATCTGTAGCTTTCGGATGTCTTTGTCGTCTTCGCACTCCAATTTTTTTTCGAGAACTTTAGGGGCGACTAACTTATCGTCTGAAAAGTTCGAGAGTAGCGTTGCTATTGAAAAATTCATGAAGCGATGGTTCCTAAGCTTGATCAATCCGCGTTAACTGTCATGTGGCCGCAGGTTCCCAGTGACGTTGGCCTCCGTCAATCCTCTACAGGACAAGTCCAGCACTCATTGAAACGAAACCTTGAGCTGGAAGTCCTTAGTGATGCAGAGGATTCCGAGATGTCTTTTAGCTGGCCTTGCCCAAACCATGCCCAGCATTGATATTGAAAAACTAGTCAATCACTCTCACCGAATCGTTCAAAATCACCCAATCACAGCTGTCGAAACAATCAACCTCGATCGACAAATCGAAGGTCGAAAAGTAACTTGGCGATCGCTCAAATATCCTTTAGTAAAGGGGACTAGAGCAAATATTCCTCTTCATAGAGGCTTGAAAGATCCGGATATGACGTCATTCAATTATTTAAGACAAGGCTTGCTGAATGCTATGACGAGCATTCAGACCCAATTATATATGCTTCATCCTTAAAAGACACAACTTTAGATAAGTTCCACTTCTGAAAATAGGTTTACCTTTGCAATAGCCAGATAATCTGAGCAAAGATAAAGGTCCGTTTTCTCCGAGACTACGCGGGTAAGAACACCATTTTGGGCCGCAATAGATAGGTATTTATGTCCAGGGGAGTTCCATCGTCGTCTTGATTCAAATCAGGGTTTCCGTACTCAGAATTGCAGAACAATTCCGTTTGGCTTACGCCCAAAAAGCGATCGCTCTCATCAAAAACACTGACGACTTGTCCAAGCTGATCGCTATCCCGATTCGACAAAGGAACTGTTTTGTCATCAGCTATAGCATCAACCCTCAAAGCTTCATAGGTTTGCGAATCAAGACCAATGCGTTGACCCATGCG
The DNA here is from genome assembly GCA_937128595.1 of uncultured cyanobacterium. GTDB lineage: Bacteria > Cyanobacteriota > Cyanobacteriia > CAKZMO01 > CAKZMO01 > CAKZMO01. The sequence continues at coordinate 8,048 of CAKZMO010000282.1, forward strand.
CCATCGTCGCGCTATTTCAGAGCCAAGCTGCATTTTTGGCAGATGCTGAAGTGCGATCGCGGGTGTCACAAGCTCCAGCGATTGAGTTTGCGCGGATTGTTCAACCTGCTCTGTAGTCAAGCTATTCGACAAAACAAATCCACTGCTTTCTGTGCGACAAAGAGCCGCAAGAGTGGCCCCGACTCCAGTCAACTCCCCCAGGTCGCGGGCGATCGCTCGAATATAGGTGCCTCCACTACAGGCAATCTCGACATCCAGTTCCGGACAGCCGCATGTTGCTGGAGTGGGCGATCGCCACTGCAACAGCTTGAGTCGATAGACCTCTACCGTGCGAACAGGCACCTCCACCTCAGCACCCGATCGTGCCAGATCATAGAGACGCTTGCCGCCAACCTGGATGGCACTATAGCGAGGTGGCACCTGTTGAATCGTGCCCTGGAACTTGGGGAAAAGTGCTTGCACCGTGTCGAGCGTGAGATGGGACGCGACTTGAGATTCAACAACTTCTCCATCTAAATCATCAGTAGCTGTGCGAACCCCAAATCGAATCGTAGCTCGATAGACTTTGTCTGAACGCAGATATTGCAACAGCCGGGTTGCCCGTCCTAAAGCCATCGGCAACACTCCTGTCGCTGCTGGATCTAGCGTGCCGCCGTGACCCACTCGCTTGAGACGTGCCTGTCGTCTCACAAACGCCACACAATCATGAGAAGTCCAGCCGTAAGGCTTGTTGAAATTGAGAAATCCGTCCACACGTTGTTCCTGGCTTGTTGTTTCCTTTGGCGGTGTGGAGTCTTAGTCTAGAATCGAGGCTAACAGGGATGTCTTCTTCACGATCTGCGTCAACCGCTCAGCACTAAGGCTTTCCACAATGCTTAATGGTAGAGGGTCACGGCTGATGATGCGAATATGTCCAGGCGAAAGATAAGACGAATACTCTGCCTCATTCTTGATGTAGGTCGTGAAAAAAATCGTACTCAGAGTCTTGGTATAGGTTTGAGCCAGCTCAGGGCTTGGGCCAACAATAGCAGGTGGAAGCTCAACTGTATTTTCAGGATAGTCAGACTGACCGATGGTGGAAAAGTGGGTTCCTTTGCGCATCAAAACTAAGTAGCGATCGCTCACATCGAGCCATGTAAAAGGCAAAAGCTGCTCAAAGAGAGAGGGCGCTACGACATCGCCACTACCAGAGACCATCATGACCGGCACATCAACCTGTGACATTCCTTCTGGGCCAAATACAATACTGCCGATGGGATTGATGGCAAGGACAGCCTTGACTCGCTCGTCTTTGAGGCGAGTCAAGGCTGTCTCAGCAGACAAGGGCAGATTTCTCGCTCGGCACTGGAGCAATAGGGAGAGGTTGAGCCTGTCTTGGAGAGCATTTCCACTGGGACAATCGCTGTTGAGACGTTGTTGGTTAATTTCGGCTCCGGCAACACTTAAAGCCGTGAACCCCCCGAATGATTGACCAATGACTCCGACCTGGTCGAGGTTCATCCGGCTACGGAGACTAGAGTCGGTTGTAGAAAGCCGAGTCAGTTCGTCCAGCACAAAGCGAATGTCGAGGGGTCGATTGACAAACTCCTCTGGTTCAGAAATTTGTTCAGATGCTCCTTCAAACAGTGCCTGAATATAGTTCGCGTTGCTACCGGGATGATCAAGGGCTGCTACAGCAAAGCCCTGAGATGCAAGGTGTCTCGCTAAATAGCTATAGCTTGTTCGATCAGACCCCAGACCATGAGAAATGACAATCAGCGGAGCGGCAGAGTCGGTGCTGGGTAAATAAAGGTCGAGAGGGAGAGAGCGATCGCGCTCTGTATCTTCTAGGGATAAGGTGCTCTTGTCCCAGTCATAGCGGCCTGAGCGTCCTAAGTCGTTGACTGCAATTAGGTTGAGGTCGCTGGAGTCATCTGCTTCCAGGTTGAACTGAGTTTCTACTAAACTGAGAGCCTCAGAAGTGACATTGATTAGCTGGTCGAGTTCGCGAACGACTTGCAGTCCTCGATCCACGTCAATCACAATGCTGTCTGTAGGAAATTCCCGCAGCAATCCAAGGGGTGTTGCACCTTCTTCGTGCGTGGCTGCTAGAATCAACGCGGCTCTCAGGGCATAGAATCCCGAGTTGGAACGAGTGCGAATGATGCCTCCGACCCGTTCTAAAATGGCTTCCCCTTGCGCTGTGTAGAGAAAATTGGCGATCGCCACCGGATCGACCTCTGCAGAAGATTGCAGCAGTCGCCGAACTTCAGCTAATTCTCGGTCGCTGAGCCGATTGGCATACGCTTGCAAATCTGGATTGATGACCCCTTCGTTCGCAAATCTTTCTAGTGATTCAACTGAAATTGAGAGCTGAATCGGGCCGTAGTGGGCGCGAATTGACTCTGCTGCAATAGTTGGTGGGGCGATCGCAATCCCTGCCGTCACTGCCGCTGCGGTCGATCCGAGTGCAAGACACCACTTTATGAGCGATCGCCTCACGCTGCTTGTCTCTGAACCCCGGCGAGACTGGCAATGGATGAAACCTACAGACGAGCGATCGCGTTTTTTGAAAAATAAATCAGGAAGCAGCATAGCGAAAGAGCTTCAGTGCTGGATTGGTTGGAAAATAGGAGATAGAGAGAACGAGAAATCATCGTCATCGCTCGTGTTCGTAATCCCTGACAATGCCATTAAACAAGAAGGAGTCGAATTCGACATCACCCATTCCAGTGATCATTGAGCTGTCGGAACGAGCATATCCAGGCAAAACAGCCTGCTTAGTGCGACTCGACCTAATGAAACACCCACCTGGTAGATACACTCCATCCGCAGCAAATTGCGCAAATTACGCCAAAAGGTTGAGCAGTTCAGCCTCAGACAGTTGCGCTATGCCCAGATTGACTGCCTTATCGAGTTTCGAACCTGCGTCTTCACCGACAACGACATAATCGGTCTTGGAGCTGACCGATCCGGTTACTTTTCCTCCAGCGGCCTCGATCTTGGCCTTTGCTTCGCCACGAGTCAGTGTCGGGAGAGTCCCGGTCAGCACAAAGGACTTGTTGGCGATCGCCCGGTTCGTTTCACCTGATTCGACGGGCGCTGCCCCCTCAAGCTGAATGCCTGCCTGCCGGAGCCGCTCGATTAGCTGCTGATTGGCTGGAAGTTGAAACCATTGATGCACCGACTGGGCAATTTCAGGGCCGATGCCGTAGATTTGCTCGATTTGGTCTGGCAACGCTGAGGCTAGTTGCTCGACTGAGGGAAACGCCTTAGACAGCACCTGGGCATTGACGTTACCGACATGACGAATACCCAAGCCAAATAGCACTCGACTCCAGGGCTGCTGCTTCGACTCTTCCAACGCCGCGAGAAGATTCTGAGATGACTTTTTGCCCATGCGATCGACGCACAACAGCTTTTCCTCGGTCAACTCATACAGATCCGCGACCGTCTCCACCAGTCCACGATTGAGGAACTGATCGACCCACTTCTCACCCAGCCCATTGATGTCCATCGCGCCTCGACTGGCCCAGTGGACGATCGCCCCTTTCAAGATGGCGGGACAGGAGGTGTTGATGCAGCGGGTGACGGCTTCTTCGGCGGGTTGCACAGCGGGTTGACGACAGGCGGGACAGATATCGGGCATCTGAAATGGGTTTGTCCCTTCTGGCCGCAGTTCCG
>CAKZMO010000283.1 GCA_937128595.1 uncultured cyanobacterium
AATTACCCGGCGGTCAAAGCGACCGGGGCGAAGCAGCGCCGGATCGAGAATATCGGGGCGGTTGGTAGCGGCAACAACAATTACGTTTGTATCGGTATCAAAGCCGTCCATTTCAACCAGAATCTGGTTAAGGGTTTGCTCACGCTCATCGTGGCTACCTCCAAGGCCTGCACCACGATGCCGCCCAACAGCGTCGATCTCGTCAATGAACACGATGCTCGGTGCATTCTCCTTAGCACGTTTGAACAGGTCACGCACACGGGAGGCACCCACACCGACGAACATCTCAACAAACTCAGATGCAGCGATGCTGAAGAAGGATACACTTGCTTCACCAGCCACTGCACGGGCCAGCAACGTTTTACCCGTACCGGGCGGGCCAATGAGCAGTACACCGCGTGGGATGCGGGCACCCAGGGCGATATATTTGTCCGGCTCACGCAGAAAGTCCACCACTTCTACAAGCTCAGACTTCGCAGCTTCTTGGCCAGCGACATCGTCAAATGTCACTTGTGGGCGTTCTACATTGTACTCACGGGCCTGGGTCCGCCCGAAGCCCATCGCACCACCCATCTGACGCTGCGCACGACGCGAGATCCAGATGAAGAATGCGATAATGAGCAGTAGCGGTGCCCAGTTGAGTAAGAGCAACAAGAACGTTGATGTTTCTGGGTTGTCAATGCGGATGCCCGACGCCCCAGCCTGTTCCAGTGCTTCTGCGACAGCTGCTGTGTCTTCCGGCACGCTGAGAGCGAACTCACTGACGCCTTGATCACCCAGGGGGCGAACAAATGTACCGCTTGCATCCCCATCACGGATCGTAATCTCTTGGATGGATTCAGCATTATCCAGGAGGAAGTCGTAAGTGACTTCAGTGCCGGAGGGCGAACCACTAAAATTACTGAACTGAATAAACAACCACACCAGCAAAACCACTGCTGCTGCTGGCCAAATCCACCGCCGCCAATCTGGTTGAGGTGGTTGGTCATTCATATTATTGTTGTTGGGGTTGTCCCCATTGTTGTTGTTGCGATTGTTATTATCGTTATTTGGAAATTGCATGTCAGGCTGTGCCTTTAGTACAATCGGAGATTCAAGTGAAAGGATACGAAATCAATATTAGAACCGCGCAAGAATGATGTCAGTAGCTTGTGAATAGGTTCGTTGGTACTACGTTTAGTTGTGTTGATTGTTTGCCTACCTTTCATGGTCTATAATCATAAAGTATAAATGTTAGGGAACAATTAAAATGCCAGACGACGCCAGCACAGAGAACCCCAAGCCACCCAGCCAGGTCGTTCGTGGCGGGAAATCCTCGGATAAATCCGAAAAGAAGGCGATTGTAAAAAAGGTCGTTGATGCGTTGCAACCGACCACACTGCCTCACCGTCCGCAGCAGCAATTATTTAGTGAAGAGCAATCTGTCACCTCTGCGGACCCACCGTGGACGCTACAACAGTTTTTCAATGGCGAAATTGACCTTGATGTCGAGCTTTCCACACGCTTTGCGAACATGCCGCTGATGAGTACCATCAAATTTCGCGGTTTGGGTAAGAGTACCGGGCGTGGTGTAGCCACGATTGCGACACCCGATGGCTCGGCTCATATCATCATTGATGCGGATAAGACCAGTAAGGTCATTCAGGTGAGTTTTACCTGGGCCTCTATGTTGACCCTGCGTTTTACACTCAGCGACCCCAGTGATATTGATCGCGCTCGCTGGCTAGAATTGATGCGTCGGCGTCAAGGTGGTTTGGCCTTTTTGTGGGGGCCTGCCCGCTGGGAGAAAGACTATATGATCTGCATTTCCCGTCGCTATCACACCAATGTTTACGCATTCTCGCCGAACGGCCATCAGGCCGCGATCCGTATGACGCCGGACGTTACGCAAAAATTGTTGGATTGGCTGGCCGATTATTGGCAGACTGAAGAAGATGAAGACGACGATACGTTAGATGCTGATGATCCAAAGTTGTTGACCTGGTAACAACGCCTCAGCATAGAAATAGAAAGTGACAAGGCACCAAATGAATCGGCTGCAACACGAGACAAGCCCATATCTACTACAACATAAAAACAATCCCGTGGATTGGTACCCGTGGGGTGAAGAAGCCCTGGACAAAGCCAAGGCCGAAGATCGACCCATTTTACTGAGTGTCGGCTATAGCGCGTGCCATTGGTGCCATGTGATGGAACACGAGAGCTTTGAGCATGAGCCAACCGCCGAAATGATGAACGAGATGTTTATCAACATCAAGGTAGATCGTGAAGAACGCCCTGATGTCGATGCCATCTACATGGATGCAGTACAGGCACTCACCGGGCAAGGGGGGGGGCCGATGACGGTCTTTCTGCTACCGGCTGGACGGCCATTCTACGGCGGTACATACTATCCGCTTGAGCAGCGCATGGGTATGCCTGCATTCCGGCAAGTATTGGCTGGTGTGCATGACGCCTACATCAACCGCCGCGATGAGGTTGAGAATGCAGCGACTCGCCTTACTGAAGCCCTGGACCGCACCATCCTCGGTATTGGTGGCACTGCTGATGATCTCAACACCAATCTGCTAGATATTGCTGCCAACAAGCTTTTACAAAATGCTGATCAACAGCACGGGGGCTTCGGCGGCGCACCCAAATTTCCGCAACCGATGAACCTGGAGTTCTTGCTGCGGACTTATGTCCGTACCGGTGATCAAGACGCACTGCATGCGGTGACGCATACCCTCAAAAAGATGGCCAATGGGGGCATCTAT
>CAKZMO010000284.1 GCA_937128595.1 uncultured cyanobacterium
GCGCGGCTTCTCCATCAATATCTGTCCTAACCTATCTGCGCATTGCTATATTTATTTGTGTCGTGATGACTGCTGCAAACAGAGCGTACTTTCACTTTAAAAGTCAGCTCTAAAAGCGATGAGTGAGGTCAGGGCGTTTTATCCTCCAGCAGGGTTCTATCACCTGTATTTCACGTATTTCGTTGTTAGAGCGATCGCCAGCCACGTTTACTATTGTTGTTCTACAACTACCCATGTTGTTCTACAACTACCCAGCACCGCACGCCTCGTGTGTACCTTGCTAGAGGGCATAGCCGTTTCTCAAACGTCGTTAGATCGGATCAGGACGATGCGCCTTCACCTATCTGTTGCTTTTGGAGCCTGGAGGGCTGCTCCGCCATCAAATCATCTAAGAATTTGCGGAACAAGCCGATAGTGACCGCAGGTAACTCAAGATGAGGGGTCAATCCGACATCATGTAATTCAACATAGTGCTTGATGGCAGTAGGGTTAAGCTGAGATAGCTTACGACCAAGCTCTGGCCCAGTAAATTTCGCACCGCGTCCCCAGAGAATGGCGGTTGGCGTTGTGAGATCAGGCATATAGCGTGACAGATCAAAGCACAAGTCCCCCCGAACAAAAGACAGAGCCGCATAATCGGCGTTGGGCTGCTTAGCAGAAGCGAGATAGGCTTCGATAATTTCTGGATAGATTCGCTCGGGTTTCACAAATTGGCGACTGTTGAGAAAACTACGAATGCCTTCGGAATTCGCCACTCCAGTAAAGTAAAGCAGCCGATCGAGGATGGGAGTTTTTACCAACGTTGTGAAAAAACTTTGTGTATAGTCTTCGCCAAAGTCAGATAAACCTGCGGGAAGAGTCGCAATGAGGCATCGGAACAATTCAGGTTGCTGAATTGCCGCTCGAATGGCGATCGCCCCTGTGAACGATGATGCGACGACAGCAAGGGGTTCTCCATCCGCCTGCTGACTCACCTGCTGAAGAAATTCGAGAATCGTCTGAATGTAGTCTTCAACTTGGTAGTCGCGCTGAGGGTGATCGGATCGTCCCCAGCCAATTAAATCAGGAGCCAAGACTCGATAGTCCTGTGCAAAAGCGGGATAGACCTTTGACCATTCATAGGCAGATGACCCCCCACCAAAGCCGTGCAAAAAGACTAGGGTTGGCTTTTTTGAAGATGCTGAGTCTCCATGCTGCCGACGATGTTCTGCTTGCCACAGCGGGCCTGTTGGGGAGTAGCAGACCATCCGACCCAGATGAGTGGCGTAGATGGTTTGTTCAACATCCGGGGGAACAATCATCAAAACTGGCTCCTGAAATTGCTTATCAATAATGAGGTCGGTTATGAGAACCGAAAGACAGAGTTCGCTCCGTTGCCTCTCAGCACATTCCTAAACAAGGGTCAGCAAGTAACATGCTAGACAAAAGCGATCGCTCACTCTTCTACTGTGATGAAAAAAACACTTTCTGACCTCTTCAAAGAGAGTGAAAAAGACCTTGGATTTAGCAATTGAGAAGTCGGTTATAGCAGATTACGGGCTTTCAGATAAAGATAGCGATCGACAAGCTGATCCGAAATTTGATGGGCTGGAGCATCCAACACCAACACTCCTTTCTGCTTGAGCTGAGCAAACGCAAGCTGCCGCTGAGCAAGCAAGTCAATGGCAGCCGCACGAGCATAGGTATCAAGCAGCTTTTGAGTAACAGTGTGTGCCTGCTGATCCACTTCAGGATCGCGCAGGGTGACACAGAAAGGCAGATAGCGCGGTGTTAGGTGAATCATTGCGGATAGTAGCTCAGCAGATGCCGTTGTATCGACAATATCAGTGATCATGACCACGAGAGCACGACGAGTCTGCTGTTTGACCACGGTAGTCGTTGCACCAAAGTAGTCCGGCTCTAAGAGTACAGGCTGAATTGAGGCCAGACGCTCAACGAGCTTCACGAAGTGGGGCTGTCCTCGTTCTGGCGGAATCCATGTGCTGATTTGACGGTCGAACACGCCAATGCCGACGCGATCGCCCCGCGTAATTCCTGCCAGCGCCAGGGACAACGCCGCATTTACACCCCAGTCAAAGCGAGTAATCGATTCGACCTGGGCGGTCATCAGTCGTCCTCGGTCGAGCAAAATAATCAGCGTTTGCTCCTGTTCTGGCTCCAATACTCTCACTAGAGGGCGATCGCGTCGTGCTGTTGCCTTCCAGTCAATCAGACGAGGATCGTCACCTGTGCCGTAGTCTTTAAGTTCGGCAAATTCAGTCCCAAGGCCCCGTTGCCGCGCTTGGCGAATCGAACCCGCCGATTGTAGGGTTAGGCGAATGGTGAGCGATCGCAGGCCAATCAGGTCAGGATAAACTGCCACCGTCTGCGGCTGTTTCACTGTCCATGAGTGCCATGCCAACTGCCATGGCCCTAGCTGCTGAAGAAAAATATCGCCCCACTCATACTCCCCACGATGTGTTGGATGAACCATGTACGTCGTGTCGTGAGAGGCATCAGCTTCTAGCTCTAGCTGAATTTGGGATGGCGTCGCTGCAAACCTATCTGGGTAGTGATCGTTAACGATCAGCGTGGTGGGGTGCTGAGTTTTTACCAACAGCGTCACAGGATTATCGCGGTGAATCGATAGACGATGAAGGGTTGCCCGACTCACTTCAGCTCGTTGCTTTCTGGTTCGAAAACTATCGAACCACCCCAGAGCAAGAATGAACGCATCATAAACCAGCAGAATGATGGCGATCGCCCCTGGTGTTATCCAAGCCTGAAAAATAGCTGCAAGAACGATGGCGATCGCCATGCCGCCTATTAACAATCCATAGAGCCGACGAGCAGGAATCATCGTGGTACCGCTACCTGATCGAGAATGGCATCAATCACCGCATCAATTTTGAGGCTGTCGAGCTGAGCTTCTGGTTTGAGAATGAGGCGGTGGCGCAAGAGAGAGGGGGCAACTGCTTTGATATCATCTGGCGTCACGAAGGCACGCCCCGCCAGCCAAGCCTGAGCTTTTGCTGCCCGCAGCCACAACACAGCCGCGCGGGGTGAAGCACCCAAATTCAGGTCGGGGTGCTGACGCGTTCGTTGAGTCAGAGCAAGGAGATAGTCCATCACGTTGTCTTGTACGCTAACGGACTGTGTTTTCTGACGTGCTGCCAAAATCTGCGACACAGACGACATCGGCTTCAGCTTCTCCAAGTCCACTCGTTTGGCCTGAAATCCCGCCTGACTGTTGAGCAGCATCTGTTTCTCAGCGGCGGGCTCTGGATAATTCACCTGGAGTTTGAACAAAAATCGATCGAGCTGAGCTTCGGGCAACGGATATGTCCCTTCAAACTCCAGCGAATTTTGAGTTGCCACGACCCAAAACAGCTTTGGTAGTGCCATGCTTTTGCCGTCTAAGGTCACCTGCTGTTCTTCCATCGCCTCTAGCAAGGCCGCCTGAGTTTTTGGAGGAGTACGGTTAATTTCATCAGCCAACAATATTTCCGTGAAAACGGGCCCCTGCTTCAGCACAAAGCTGCGGCTGTTGAGGTCGAAAATATTCGTGCCCAAAATATCAGATGGCAAAACATCGGGCGTGAGCTGAATGCGGTGAAAATCAGCTTTGAGAAACCGCGCCAAAACCTTGACGGTCAGCGTTTTCCCTGTCCCTGGCACTCCCTCTAAAATGACATGGCCTCCCGCTAACAGGGCAACCAAAAGCTGATTGACTAGCACAGACTGACCTACAACCACCTGGTTGAGCATTTGCCCCAGGCGGAGAATCACGGCACGGTTGTCGGAAGGAGCAGTTGTCATGATTTCACGCCAAATTTGTGCTGGACGGCACCATTTGTGCTGGACGGCACCAAACGCTAAATTCCGATTAGTGCCGAACTGTAGAACCCAACTGAGGCGATCGCCTCTTCTTAAACGGCTCTGCACCAGCGCTTTTAGCTCGTAGGCACTAGCGTACCCAGCGGATCAGGGATGGACTCAGAAGGAGCCTCAAAGGTTCCAGTCTCCACATACTCTAACCGGAGTTTTAGCCACGTAATAAACTGAGCATGGGTCGAAACGACAGCCGCAGCAGGTTGCGGGCATTTCGCCTTGCTTTCAGCAAATTCTGGAGCTTCTAAAAAAGCAGGCTGTTCCAAAAGCCAAAAATCAATATCTTTCCCTTGTTCTTGATAGTTGCGAGTTCGCTCTTCCAACACTTCAGTGAAAGGCTCTTCTTCCAGGAGAAACTTTCGGCTTGCGAGAACGTAATGATAAGTAGTCATGGCGAAAAGGTCAGAAACGTTTCAAGAAAACTGTTGATGGAGCCTAGCGCGATCGCCAAAGCAAATCGTTTGCACAAGTGTAGAGCGATCGCCCCCCATCCATCAATCCGCAGGGGCCAGCTAGCTCATCTAAGATTAAACGACTGAAACGACAAAATTCATGGCGTCGTAATATCGTCGTAACATTTCATCCCGTAAACGCTTTGTTTCCTCCGAAAGTGAACGCATTTTCTGGCTCACTCTCCCATAGGGGGCTCTTAAACTAATCCATCTCGATCAGCATGATTTGGATGTTGAGAAGTGTCGCAAAATCCTCACTTTTTTCCCAAGTTCGTATGATCGAGAATGTAGAGGATACTTAAAAAGCGTGAAATGGCGGGTTGAATCGATTCATTTCATGTCTTTTGTGATCTTCCGTCATTTTTACCTGCTGCCATACATTGACTTCACATCAGTCCCAGCCTTCTACCGATGCCTCTGAACCGACCTCCTCTCCAGCGAATGGAGGTCGTTCACCCGTTGATGCGTCTCTCAATAGAGCACGGGCCAGCCTAAAGCAGGCGATCGCCCGCTATTCTAAGCAGCTAAAGCTCCAGCAATCTCACCCAGAAGCGGCTCAGCGCCAAGTAGCTCTCAAGAACGATCTTGATCAGCTTCAGACGAGTCTTGAAAAACTCAGTGACTCTATCATTCGGATTGCCGTCTTTGGCTTGGTCAGTCAGGGCAAATCCGCTTTGATCAACGCACTGGTTAGTCAAAAGCTTTTGAAAACAGGTCCTCTGCATGGGGTGACGCAGTGGCCGCGCTCGGTGTACTGGACGTGGGATGAATCGGCGGATTTGAAAGTCGAACTTATCGATACGCCAGGCTTGGAAGAGGTCGATGGCGATGAGCGTGCTTCCATGGCGAACACGGTGGCTCAGCAGGCCGATCTGATTTTGTTTGTCATTTCGGGAGATTTAACTCGTACGGAATATGAAGCCCTCGCGACTCTGCGATCGCTCAACAAGCCACTAATTGTTGTGTTCAACAAAATTGATCTGTACCCCGATCAAGATCGAGAGGCGATCGCCCGCAATCTCAATACGTCACTTCAAGGACGGATCACACCGCTGACAATTCAGGAAATCGTGCGAGTGTCCGCAGAGCCTGCCCCGATTCAGGTGCGCACAGATTGGCCTGATGGCAAGACGACCTATGAATGGGAAACACCTCCTTCCCAAGTCGATGAGTTGCGCCAGCGGCTTGCTACCCTGCTGCACCACGAAGGAAAGCTGCTTCTCGCCCTCAACGTGCTGCGAGAGTCTCGCTTTATTGAGATCGATATGGCTCAAAAGACCCTCGATTTATACGCCGAGGATGCTGAAGAGCTGATTTGGAAGTTTGCCTCTTGGAAAGGAGTCGCTGTAGCCGCCAATCCCATCGCTATTCTTGATCTTGCAGGAGGAGCTGCTGCTGATTTGGTGATGATTCGTGCCTTGGCGCGGCTCTATGGCTTGCCAATGACCGGATACGAAGCAAGCAAGCTTTGGAACACAATTGTTTGGAGTTCTCTCAGTCTTTTAGCGGGAGAGTTGGGAAGTGGACTGCTGTTGGGCTTTGGCAAAAGCGCCGCAGCTATCACCTCAATCTTCGAAAGCGCCACCGGAATCGCAGCTTACTCGACTGCGGCGATCGCCCAAGCGTCTCTAGCCGGATATGGAGCCTATCGAGTCGGCAAAGCCGCCCAGCTTTACCTAGAACAGGGCTGTTCTTGGGGTCCAAAGGGAACCAGCACCGTATTGGAAGACATTCTCAATCAGCTTGACGACAGTGCCATTACCGAACAGTTGCGCCAAGAGATTGCTGAAAAAGCAGGATATGCTTCACCTGACATGGCCTCACCACGAGTCTAGAGTCGGGCGATCGCCTATCTTCTTATCTACGAAGTTTTGCTGACGAATCCATCTACAAATCCGCTTCTGGCTGACGAATGGGAATCTGGATGAGGAATTCTGCGCCTTTGCCGGGTGCAGACTCGCAAGTGAGAATGCCACGATGTTTTTCTACGATAATCTGATAGCTAATCGCTAGTCCCATGCCCGTACCTTGCCCTACAGGTTTGGTTGTAAAGAAGGGATCGAAGATGTGCGATCGCGTTTCTTCATCAATGCCGAGGCCAGAGTCTGAGATGCGAATGGCGACCCAATCTCTATTTAGCGAATAGGTTTGAATCTCGATTGTGGCAGGTTCCGATGCCTGAGAATAATTGCGATGCTCTTCCAAAGCATCGATAGCATTGCTCAAAACGTTCATAATGACCTGGTTCAACTGTCCAGGGGAGCACTGAACATCAGGAATCGCACCATAGTCTTTTCGAATGTCAATTGATTTGAGGTGAGGCTGCTCTTTGACGCGGTTTGAAAGGATCATGAGTGTGTTCTCAATCCCTTCGTGGATGTCTACAGCCTTCATTTCGGCCTCGTCCAGACGCGAGAAATTGCGCAAGGATTTGATGATGTCGCAAATGCGCTCAGCACCCACTTCCATCGAGTGCAGCACCTTTGGAAAATCCTCTAGGACGAAGGCTATATCTTTCGATTCTAAGACTTCAGCCAGTTCAGGAATAGGCTGTACAACGCTAGCCTGATAAAGCTCAAGAAGCTCAGTCAAATCCTGAGTGTATTGTTTGACATATTTTAAGTTGCCGCTAATAAAGCCGACCGGGTTGTTAATTTCGTGAGCGACACCAGCAACGAGCCGTCCCAAGCTAGACATCTTTTCACTCTGGACGAGATGGGTCTGTGCCTGCTGCAAATCTTCGAGAGTGTTTTGAAGAGTCACCGTTTGGTCGAGCAAACGGGTTTCCGATCGCCGCAGTGCTTCTTCTGTTCGTCGTCGCTCCTCCAACTCATTTTGGAGCTGCTGTCTCAGTTCAGCCTGCTTGAGGGCGATCGCCATCTGCACTGCAATGTGTTGAAGCAACTGAACTTCATCGGATTCCCAATGCCGAGGAGCCCGGCAATGATGGGCAAGCAACAGCCCCCAAAGCTTGCCGTCTTGAAGAATCGGCACAACCAGATTCGCTTTGACGCCGTAGGTCTTCAGCATATCGACGTGACAAGCAGCTAAATCGCTCGCTTCGACGTTATCGATTGTGCGGATGCGCCCGTTTTGATACTTATGAACATGGCTATCTCGAAAGCAGGTGTCCTGAATATCAAGCCCGATAATAGCTTGCCAAGGCTCCCCTACTGATTCCACTGCAACATAGCCAGACCAATCTTCGTAGAAGCGATAGATAATGGTGCGGTCTGTTTGCAAGAGCGATCGCACTTCCGTCACAGCGATGTTGAGAATTTCATCAATCGACTCAGATTGATAAATGCGTTCGCTGATGTAGCGCAGTAAATTTTCACGCTTTACTTGTTTCTCTAGTGCTTCTTCAATCTGCTTGCGAACACTGACATCAGTCTGCACGCCAATGAAATGAGTGAGTTCCCCAGACTCATCTCGCACAGGTGAAATGGTCAAGTCATTCCAGAATGGTGATCCGTCTTTTCGATAATTTTTCAGAACGACTCGACAACTCTCGCCCAGCCGGAGAGCATTCCGAATCTGTTGAATTGCAGCCGGATCGGTGTCTTCCCCCTGCAAGAAGCGACAGTTGTGTCCGACGGACTCTTCATAGGAGTATCCCGTCAGGGCTTCAAACGCTGGGTTGCAGTATATGATCGGCAGCCCAGGACGACGAGCATCTGCAATGGTGACACCACAGCGAGTTGCTTCGATGGCTTTGTCGTGCAAGCCTGTCATCGCGTCATGTCTGCTGGGCGATGTGTAGCTATTCCTCTGATCACAACTTTCGCGAGTCCGATAATCTGAAATTGCTTCACCCTGATGCATAGACTCCGAGGCTGAGATGTCTGAAGTGAGCGACATCGGCATAGAAGGAAGGGGCGATCGCGGTTGAGAAGCAGGCTGTTGCTGAGTTGTGTTGAAGCTGGATGGAACGACGCCCGCATCAGGCTGAACGGGTCGAGACTGAGAGAAAACAGGTAACCCGCCCATGTCAATCGTCGAGTGTATGTTTTGCAAGTCGTGACGAGGTGACATACAAACCTGATGCTTTAGCTGAGGTGGATAGGTCATTAGCTTAAGAACTCTGGCAAAACTTGTGACGAAATGTTTGCGTCCGAAAATCTGAATAGCCTTGAAACTGAAAAATACATTGATATCGCTCGATCTATATCTGAACTCACGAATTGAGACAGGCTTAAAAAAGAAGATTGTCAGAGCCAACGCGAAGGGCATAGTGCCGTTCCGCCGAAAAGAAACTAGATCGAAGACTCCACTCATTTCACCCAAATATGTAGGATGCTAATCATGCAGCTGTGAGTGCAGAAAACGGATTAAAAACTCAAGCTCGTTTCTTGTGTCTGAAGATAGATGCGATAAAAGGAAGCGGATAAAACGGTTTGCGAGGAAGATGGTCAAGTGAAGCCAATGTTGTGATTGTGGCGATCGCCTATTTAAATTCCAGCCCTTGATGAACAAAGCTCTGACAAAGCTGCGCTTTGGAGAACTAAATTTCTCAGTCTGGGTTAGTGAGATCGTCCGATGTCCCTGCTAAGATGCCAACCCTAATTGCCTCACTTCGGATGTGATTGCGTCCTACGAATCATTCTCGGGCTGGTTTAGTCTCAGGCCGGTTTAGGCTTGATGACCAAAGCATCGCATTTAGACGACTGACAGCGGCTTCCTATGATACGCAAGCAATTCTGATACACCTTCCTAATAATTTTACTGATCCTTTTATGTTCCCTTAATGTTTAGTATAGGCCAGAGTAACAAAATGTTACAACGTCTTAGGGAAGACTTTGCGAATATGAAAAATATTTTGCTGAAATCTTAAAGAGTCTTGCAAGTAGACAGCTAAGTGAGAATAGCACCGCCCATCAAGCGAGCATAGCGATAATTTAGTTCATTCTTGAGTTGAGGCCACCTCTCTAGCGATGGGTCTTTTTGAAATACTTGCTCAGCAGCTTCACGTGCCAAGTTCAACACATCTTGATCTTCCACGAGCCGTGCCAACGCAAAATCGGGTAGTCCAGACTGCTTACGGCCTAAGACTTCTCCAGGGCCACGAAAGCGTAAATCCATTTCTGAGATAAAAAAACCGTCCTGCGATTGCTCTAGTACGTGCAGTCGCTGACGCGATGTTTCTGACTTTGAGCTGCTCATCAGCAGGCAGAAGGCTTGGTCTCCCCCCCGACCGACTCGTCCTCGAAGTTGATGCAGCTGAGATAATCCAAAGCGATCGGCATGTTCAATCAGCATCACAGTTGCATTGGGCACATCGACTCCCACTTCAACTACGGTTGTAGAAACTAGGATTTGAGTGGTGTTGACTCGGAATCTTTCAATGGCTTCATCCTTATCAACAGAAGACATCCGTCCGTGCAGCAAGCCGACTTGAAATTCTGGAAAGACTGTTTCCTGGAGCCGATGATATTCGTCAATGGCCGATCGCAGGTCAAGCTTTTCTGATTCTTCGACTAGAGGCAACACGACGTAAACCTGTCGTCCCTGAGCAATTTCGCGGCGAATCAGATCGTAAGCGTGAGTGCGATCGCGCCCTGCCAGCACCGTTGTCTGGATGGGTTTTCGTCCGGGCGGCAACTCATCAATTTGACTCACGTCTAAGTCGCCGTGCAGCGTCAACGCCAGAGTTCGAGGAATCGGCGTTGCTGTCATCGTCAATACATGCGGGTTATCGCCTTTTTGCTGGAGTCGCGCTCGCTGTTTCACTCCAAAGCGATGTTGCTCATCAATGACAACCAGACCCAACTGCTGAAACTGAACCGGATCTTCGATCAAGGCATGGGTGCCGACCAACAGCGGCAATTCTCCCGTCTCCAGCTCCTGAAGTAACTGTCGGCGTTTGGCAGCACGGGTTGACCCGGTCAACAACTCTACCGTCAGGTGAAGCTGATTAAACCACTCCACCAGTTTGCGATAGTGCTGTTCTGCCAGCACCTCAGTTGGAGCCATGAATGCAGCCTGATACCCCGCTTGGATCGCTGACAAAATGGCGATGACCGCTACGACGGTTTTACCTGAGCCGACATCCCCCTGTACGAGCCGATTCATCGGGATAGCGGTTTGTAAGTCCGCCAAAATCTCATTAACGACGCGCTGTTGAGCCCCGGTCAGATCAAAGGGTAGGTTTTGATGAAAGGTCTGAACCAATTCCCCCGTGGGGGTGAGAACAATGCTGGTCTGCTGCTGCTGCTGCTGTTGGCGACGACGGAGAAGCCCCATTTGAAGGAAGAAAAACTCATCGAACACCAGTCGGCGTCGCGACGCATCCAAAGACTCACTGTCGGGGGGGAAATGAATGTGGGCGATCGCCTCATGAATGCCGATGAGCTGGAATGATTGCCGAATCTCTTCTGGAACTGAGTCTTCAAGATCGACGGCAGCGGGTAGCGCAGCCACCACAGCTCTGCGCACCAAATCAGCTGCGACGCCTTCTGTTAAGGGATAGACTGGCACGACTCGGCCCACTTTCATCGAGTCGATGGAGCTTCCCACATGGTCGATGACCTCCATTTGTGGATCGTCAAGGGTGAGACCATACTTGCTTTTTTTCACCAGTCCCGATGCAGCGACGACCGCTCCTGTAGGATACTGACGCTTCCAATGCTCCTGCCATCCTCGATTTTGCGCTTGCTTGCGAGGGTCAAAGCGGGTGATTTTGATTTGCCCAGTGCGATCGCGCAGAGTCAGTTCAAAAATGGTCAGCCGTTTTCGAGAACTACCAAAGCAACTACAGCGCTTCACCGTCGCAACAATCGTGACAGTTTCTCCTGGCTCCAAATCGCAGATCGATACTTGGCGGGCGTAGTCTAGATGGTCGCGAGGATAATAGAACAAAACATCTCGAACGGTGTAGAGTCCCAGCTTTTCCAACCGCTGCGCATTCTTGGGGCCAATGCCAGGAAGGTAGGTAATGGTCTTATCAAGGTCGATAGGATGAGCTTTGAGTCGCGCATCTAGCGGCATCGTCTTGGGAGTTGCTGGGGCTGGGAGAGAAGGTTGAGGCTTAGATGGAGACTCCGCAACAGATGAGGCCGTCTTCGATCCGGAGGCGGAAGGCTTGAGGGACGATGATTGAGCTTGGGCTTTGGAATGAGCTGCCGATTCAAGACAGCGCTGACTGTCGTAAAGCAGTCGTCGTGTCTCTGCAACGAGATGCCGTCGCTGGGCAAAACTCATCACGTCATAGCTTGTATATTGCGGCGCTAGGTCTCCCCATCGACGTTGTTCATCGTGAGGCAAGAGCGAAGGTGGAGTTTGAAGACTCTGATGTAGGAACTCGTCAAACCGAAATTCTTTGCCCATCGAGTTGTTGAAATCCCGGTCGGCTTCGTAGGACAGAGCCTTTTTAAGCCGCAACACAAACTTCAAATCGAGGGGCCTCAAATCAGAAGGGGAGTGACCACGTTCAGTCATCGCTTGCTATTGCGTAAGGGTTACTGACTTTTTACCGAAAGGGTGCGATCGCCAATCTATAGAACCGCATGGTCGCCCACACCGTTTACTCTTCCAGCTCACACCAGGTTGAACGCCAAGCAGCTTCAGCTTCAGCAACCGACAACTCCTGCTGCAACCTTTTGTAATTCTGAGCCAGCTTGTGAAGTTGGGCGGCTAGCTCTCGAATGCGCGATCGCCATGCCATAAGAGTGGGGGAATTGAACTCTAGCTCAGCAAGCCGTAATCGAATGGCCATCACTCGCATTAGCTTAGCGGATTCTTGATTGTTTCCGGTTTCTACCAAGAGATTCAAAATATTGGGCGGGCTGTCTTGCATATCGGTTGAAAGGTCAGCCTTCATCGCGGCTTGTAAAACAGAATTCGGCAACTTTCTCGGCAGAACGCCTGATTTTTTTAGCTGGGTATTGATCCGGCTACTGGCTTGCTTCAGCATTGAGTCAACTTGCGTTTCTAGGCGATCGCACCGTCGGGCTAAAGCTTTGGGTGTAGGAGAGACGGGCACCGGAGGGGGAGGGGCGATCGCTGGCACATCCTCTACAACCCCAAAATCGAGAGTAGGCGGAACGGTCGAACTGCTACCTCCCACTACTCCATCGGGTAAAGGAAGAGGAGGAACGGTTGTTGTTTGATTCGAGGCGCTGTCGTCGTCTGAGTCATCATTTACCTTCGTGTCAAATACAATATCAGACTCCAAATTGGCTTCAACTAGCGTCGATGCGTCTGGGGAGGATTCAAGAGAGTCTGTTTGATTGACGTCTTTTTCAACATCCGTATCATCCATCTCCCTTTCTGTAGCCGAGTCTGACCCTGTATCTTTGGTAACGCTGTCACCAGAAGACTCATCATTGTAGAGAGAGTCTTCAGAAACATCAAAGTCTGATGCATTTTCGTCTACGTGATCATCGTCGAAATCTTCATCCCAATCGGCTTCTTCATCAGCATCTTCTGCCAACTCCTCAAAGGAGAATTCACTGATCTTAAGCTGAGTATCTCGTAAGAAATCGTCATCCAGATCTTCGGGAATGACAAGAGCATTTAGATCATCAGAAACTGATCGCTCGTCACTGTCATAATCTGACTCAAACGCGATATCTAACGAACGATCTTCCGAGTCTCTAGGCCCGTCTTCAGTCCGCTTTTTGTCTTCCCCCATTACCCGCCGCACAATTGCCGTCAACTTCTTCAGAGTGGCATCCTCATTGTCATCATTCGGGACATCAATGCCATCAAGATCACTCGCAAATGGACGAGTCAGTTCTTCGAGCCGAGATGGATGCAGAAGATCCTTGTGAGATTTTTGGGCGATGCGCTGGAGCGACTGTTGCAGGGTTCGTCGCTGTTCAGCAGAAAGCTTTAAAAACTGTGCAGGATAACCCTGAGTACAGAGATGATAGCTTGACAGAATCAACTGACGCTGCACAAACTCCCCTAGCACGATCAAATATTCGTCGTAAGTCTCACTCAACTCCTGAGCGATCGCCACGACTTCTTGTTCTATATCAGAAATGTCTTGCTCGATCTGAGCCATCGCACGAATCATAGGCATCGAACCAATCCGGTGAATATGCGCACCACATGGACAGCTTCAATGACATCAGCATAACAGGGCAACCGAGTGATCCATTCCCCCAGCCTTAGGAGGACAAGCCTAGTTGCAAAGCGAACTGGTCTTAAAAAGCCGTGAGAGCTGTGCTTAATACAGCTCTCACAAAAGGTAGGTCTAGATCCTAGCGCAGGATTTCAAATTCAACACTTACGCCCGCCACAAACAGGCAAGACTAGATGAGTCGCTTTTTTGAAAAGCCTACTTTTTCTTTTTCTTAGAGCCTTTCTTTCCTGAAAAACCCTTCTTTTCGTCTTTGCTTTCTGTAGGAGCTGCTTCTGCTGCAGGCTCTTCTGCTGGAGCTGCTGCAGGTTCTGCCGCCACAGACTTTCCTGTTTGAGCCGCAACTTCTGCTGCGAAATCAGTTTCTTCTTTTTCGATTCCTTCACCCAAGACGAAGCGGACAAAACGACGAATTTGGATATTTTCGCCAAGCTGACCAACCGCTTGCTTCACCAGCTCATCAACCGTAATGCTCTGGTCGCGAATGTATGGCTGGTCTACGAGCGATAGTTCTTTTAGACGTTTCTCAATCCGCCCTTGAACAATCTTTTCTCTAATATTTTCAGGCTTACTTGCCATGTCGTCCCGCCCCATTTCGATCGCCTTCTCTTTTTCGGCGAATGCAGTGGGAATGTCCTCTACGCGCACATACTCCACGTTGGGACAAGCCGCGACTTGCATTGCGATATTGCGGACAAGAGCTTTGAACTCGTCGTTCCGAGCCACAAAGTCTGTTTGGCAGTTAACTTCAACCAGTACACCAATCCGCCCACCGGTATGGATATAGCTATCGACTAATCCTTCAGCCGCAACCTTACTAGCTTTTTTTTCTGCAGAAGAAATTCCTTTCTGGCGCAGCCACTCGGCAGCTTTTTCAATATCGCCATCTACTTCTTTGAGGGCTTTTTTGCAGTCCATCATGCCTGCGCCCGTTTTTTCACGCAGCTCTTTGACAAGCTTTGCAGATATGTCAGCCATGAGTATTATGTCCTATCCTGTTCACTTTTTGTTGCCGTTGAGCCCCATCTCATCAACAGCTCATAGTCGAAATAACACTCCTACGGCCACATGAAAATGGGAATAAATATGTACCTGAATACTATTTCAATAGTCAGCGCGATGCTTTTTAGAAGGAGTGAACAGGGCGCTAATTAAAGCTTTTTCCCATCACAACACGTCGCAGCACCGCGCACAACTATACACACTAGCAGCCTTTAGCCTTTAAAGAGGTTTGGGCGTTGTCCTGATGATAATCTCACCTCACGCTAAGCCCTGCCATTTATTAGAAGACTCGCAATCGACTCTGCGGAGAAACTTGAACCCATGCTACTTGAGTTAGGATTCAGTACTTTCTTCGCCGCTGTTGTCGTCGTCAGGCTTTTCCTCGTAGTCTTCTTCTCCTTCGGCACCTTCAGCGCCTTCGTAATCGACGTAGATGTCGTCCTCTTCTCCATCACTGCTGAGCTCGCCGTGGCGTCCTTCGTAGATTGCATCCGCTAGGCGACCGATGACAAGCTTGATGGAACGAATGGCGTCGTCGTTGGCCGGGATCGGGATATCAACGACATCAGGGTCGCAATTTGTGTCAAGCAACGACACAATAGGAATACCAAGTTTTTGGCACTCTTGGACAGCGTTGTACTCACGCCGCTGATCAACGATGACTACAATGTCTGGAACCCTTGGCATCAGCTTAATGCCACCTAGATATTTCTGAAGCTTTTCCAGCTCACGCCGCAAAACAGCTGCTTCTTTCTTGGGCAGCAAGTCAAGCGCTCCAGTTTCTTGACGGCGCTCCAGCTCTTTGAGGCGATCGACACGAGTTTTGATGGTCGCCCAGTTAGTTAGCATTCCCCCCAACCAGCGCTGGTTGACGTAGTATGAACCGCATCGCGCTGCTTCTTGGGCAACAATACCTGCAGCTTGACGCTTAGTTCCTACAAACAAAACACGACGGCCTTTTTCAGAGGCATCGCGCATGTAGCTGTAAGCTTCTTCAATCAATTCTGCCGTCTGAACGAGGTCAATGATGTGAACCCCATTTCGAGACGTATAGATATAAGGATCCATCTTTGGATTCCAGCGTCGGGTCTGGTGACCAAAGTGAACTCCTGACTCAAGCAACTGAGCCAAGGATACAACGGGCATAAATTTTCTCCTTTCCGGGTTTATCCTCCATTCGGCTGCATCAAGTCTGGTTTTGATTCAAGTCTGCGAAAAAAAACTGAATCGGGCGATCGCCCTTTTTTCGTTTTGTTCTCAGAGTTGATACCCAGAAAAGACACCCGAAATTCCGAATGTGCGAAATTTGACAACCCTCCAAGGATAACACGAGAGAAGTTCAGCTTTCCTAGCTAGCAAAAGTTTTTCCAGAGGTGAGAAGCTATGCGACACTCCGCTGACTGTTTTTTTGCAAGCGAGAGCAACCTGTCGATCATGCTTGCTTGCTAGTCTTCTAAACCAAGGTGACTAAAATCGTTTTAGCGCAACTAAAAACTCGCAGAGTTGCTTGCCATTGATTATTTGGCGTTGCACATTCGAAGAATGATTTTGGTAGGGGCATCGCAATGCGATGCC
>CAKZMO010000285.1 GCA_937128595.1 uncultured cyanobacterium
TTTATGGATCAATATGACTTTAAGTCGTTTGGATTATGGGAGCAGCAACTAAAGTCTGAGATCAAGAATTTTCAAATCGCAGCAATCTTTCTTGGAAAATCTGGCTTAGGCCCCTGGCAAATTAAAGAAATCGAAATGTTTTTCAGTGAATTGAAACGCAACCCAGAGAACCGCCGAATAGGTCTTGTTCTATTGCCAGGTTGCTTTGATTCTCTTCAAGATGAAGTCATCAAGCAATGGCCTGAACTTGGTAAATGGCAATGGACTAATTTTAGTCAAGATATACCTGATCCTGTGGAGTGTCTAATTTCAGGTGTTAGTTCTTACGTAGACAAGGTTGGGGAAGATCAAGAGAAAAAACTGATAAGCCAAAAAGAAAATTATGAGTTGAGAGCTGAACTATTTCAGATTGTCGCGAGCGGTTTCCAAGATAGGGCTGAGGAACTCTTTCAAGAAATCGAAAAGGAAAAGGTCAGAATCATAGCAATTGAAAAAGAGATGAATCAAATAGTTTTAAGTTCTTGCAATACATTATCTCCAGAAGTTAATAAAATGGCCGAGATATTCAAGAATAATATTGACTCATTTGCTAAGAGAGCCGCTGAATTTGCAGTAGAGACCTTCCTAGAAGAAATTGGAAATAATAATTTTGAGAATTTTCATCATAAGTTTATTGATTTTGAGACTGAAATCAAATTGTATTTACTCAGAATTCATACGTCAATAATTACAGCACGATCCAATAGCTTACAAAAAAGCATGGAACATAAGTCTGGGCTCGAAGCAGATTTTTATATTAAAGCTTTGGATTACGTAGAGGAAATGCTTAAGGCTTATCAGTTCGAAAGCACCAGCCAGATGATTCTTATCAGCAACATAAATATGCTAAAAAATATAATTTCTTATCGGTAAATCTGAGTATGGAATGAGCAGAATCTCGAATTATTCAATATTCTTAGCCTTTTAATGCCAATAGTCCGGACAATTTTTCGCGCAAGCGCCAGAACCCTTGATTTTTCGTTCGCTCAGCCACCTCTAAAGAGGGCTAAAACCCTGATTCTGTCGTTGGCTGTCAAAAACTGTCCGGAATGTTGCATAAGAGCACTCATCCTAAATTTTCCTATTCAGTTTGAAGCGCTACATCAATAGTTTGTAGTGTGGAAAGTAAATTATTTATACGCTTCTAGGTTGTTAACTGCGTCAATATAGTTCTCTATTGCATTCATCAGTTTAGTGGAATAGTCGCTGCCCCTTCCACGGTTGACATAGGTGTCTATTGTATATAGCTTAACACCAAGCCGGTTTAGTTCATGCTTAGCTGCATCAACTTTTCGTAATGCGGCCTCACGTTCATCTGAGAGACTTTCGTAATCATCTTGCCAGTTTCCCATCTTAATCTTGCCTACTCCTGCTGTCACTAACGCTTTCGATGGCGTTTCGTGCATACAGAAACAAACGAGATTAAAACAATACTTCTTTAAACACTAGATGCATCTATAAAGTGAATGTGATTTCTCAAAGTTTTTATTGACGCTTTTCTCTACATTGAGCTATTCGTCGGTTTAGACTGGCTATACGCCGTAAAGACAACTCCCTCGCAAAAGCTAGATCTTCTATTTGATCACAATAATCATCAGCACACTTTTCTTGATTGGGCTTTTGTTTTGACATGCGCGTAAAATAGTATACTTGAACTACTTTACCCGATTCCTGCGCACTATCAGGACAAATTCTGATGTATTACTGTTATGTTTTTTTATATGCTGATTGTTGGATTTTAGTCATTCCTACGTTTTGCTTGGACGCTAACAGATATAAAAAGCGCCCTGCTCTGTGAAAGCAAGGCACATCTTCAAAAACTTTCAAATTGAGTTCAAGCTAACAGATTCAAACGATCGCCAAACCCAACCCTAAAGCTGCTTCACTTCACCCACAAGCTGTGACACCATCTCTTTAGCACTGCCAAACAGCATCATGGTCTTGTCTTTATAAAACAGCTCATTATCGATCCCGGCAAACCCAGTACTCATACCCCGCTTAATCACAATGGTGTGCTTCGCGCGATCGACTTCTAAGATGGGCATTCCATAAATCGGGCTGCTTTGCGAATCTCGCGCCGCCGGGTTGACCACATCATTAGCACCAATCACCAGCGCCACATCCGTCTGATCAAACTCCGTGTTGATGTCATCCATATCGTAGAGCTGGTTGTAAGGCACATTTGCCTCTGCCAGCAGCACATTCATGTGACCGGGCATCCGTCCCGCTACCGGGTGAATCGCATACTTCACCTCGACGTTGAGCCGCTCAAGCTGATCCGTCAGTTCGCGGACTGAGTGCTGCGCTTGCGCCACCGCCATACCGTAACCGGGGACAATCACCACCGATCGCGCATAGCCCAACATCATCGCACCTTCCTCAGCCTCAACCCGATGCACCACCTTTGGAGCACCGTCATCGCCTGTCGCAGCCACACCCGCCGCCGTGTTGCCCGTGCCAAAGGCGCTAAACAAGACATTGGTAATCGAACGGTTCATCGCTTTGCACATGATCTGAGTCAAAATCAGACCCGACGCGCCGACCAACGCTCCCGAAATGATCAGCATATTGTTCATCAAAATGAACCCTGCCGCACTCGCCGCCAGTCCAGAATAAGAGTTGAGCAGCGACACCACCACGGGCATATCTGCGCCGCCGATGGGGATCACAAACAGGACACCCAACAGCAAGGACACACCAACCAGTCCTAAAAAGGTGGTGATGCTTTCAGGATGGATTAGCCAATAGACGCTGCCGCCCAAAAAGCCAGCCAGCAGCAGCAGATTCACAGGCTGCTGAAGCGGAAACGTAATCGGCGACCCCGACATAATGCCCTGGAGTTTGGAGAAGGCAATGAAGCTACCCGTGAGCGTCACACCGCCAATCAGCACACCCAAAATCGTGGTGATACCGGAATCAAGTGATACAGATCCTGTCTCATTCAGCAGACGAAAGTATTCGCCCACAGCCACCAATGCTGATGCTGCACCGCCCAGACCATTGAAGATACCGACCATTTGGGGCATCGCAGTCATGGCGACTTTCTTAGCGGCGATCGCCCCAATGATGGAGCCGATAATGATGCCAACCAGCACCGTCTGATAGTTGACGACCGATTGATTGATCAGAGTCGCGACGATGGCAATCAGCATTCCAATCGCGGCAAGGGAGTTGCCCTGACGCGCTGTGGCAGGTGATCCCAGACGCTTGAGACCGAGAATAAACAAAGACGCCGCCAGCAAATAGGCCAGCTCGATGCCTGTACCGAGTATTTCAGTTCCGGGTAGGGCGATCGCCAGTTGAGTGGAGCTTAACATCATGCCTTCACCTCCTTCTTCTTAAACATTTGCAGCATCCGATCGGTGACGAGAAAGCCGCCGACCACGTTGATAGTCGCTAACACAACAGCGATGAGTCCCAAAATAACGGTGACATTCCACTCGTTGGAGCCACCGATCAAAAGGGCACCCACCACGGCAATGCCCGAAATCGCGTTTGCCCCTGACATCAGAGGCGTGTGAAGCGTCGGAGGCACTTTGTTAATCACCTCAACGCCAACAAATGAGGCCAACACAAAGACCACAAATCCGGTCAGCAATCCTGCTGTCATAGAAATTCTCCTGTTGAAACGGCATGTAGAAACACTATTCAGTGGGGTGTCGAGATGGTTATCGAGTACGTTGCTTGTGGAGTGAGCAACGGGGCAGAACTGATGCCAATTTTAGACTCGATCAATCCCGTAGGGTGGGCGATGCCCACCTTCCCTAGTAGGCTCCTGTATATACATAAGTCCTCAACGTTGACCTATCCGAGCAGTGATCCCCCCTAGCCCCCCTTAAAAAAGGGGGAATCGGACTCAAAGTCCCCCTTTTCAAGGGGGATTTAGGGGGATCTTGCAGGGTCTCACGCGTAAAAATGAGATGTGTATACACGGTAGCCCTAGTAGGAGTAGCAACGAGAATGAAATGAAGTTCCAAATTCTGAACCTTGAGTTTCGAGTTCGACATTCAATTCAAAACTGAAACCTGAGAACTTAAAACTCAGTCCTCCCTTAGCCGCCTACTCCCGTCGCCTGAGCCAAAGCCGCCCGCACGCGATCGTTCCGAATCTGACCATCATGCGTAACACAAGAAGCCGCGATAATTTCGTCTTCGAAATCAAGCTTCATCTCGCCATCTTTGACGCAATATTCCACCAGAGTTTGCAGATTTTTGGCATACATCTGGCTGGCATGAACGGGCATCGACGCAGGCAAGTTAATTGAGCCGATAATCGTGACGCCATGATGCACCACATTGCGTCCGCCTTCGGTGTAGGCACAGTTGCCGCCCTGGTCTGCCGCCAAATCCACCACTACCGAACCCGGAGTCATGCGAGCGACCATGTCTTCTGTGACCAGCAGCGGCGCTTTTTTACCGGGAACCTGAGCCGTTGTAATCACCACATCTGATTGGGCAATGTGATCAGACACGAGGGCGTGGGTTAGTTGTTTTGTCTCTTCAGACACTTCCTTGGCGTAGCCTCCTTCGGCCATGGTGTCTTCCTTCAGCTCTAATTCCACAAATCGAGCGCCCAAACTTTGCACCTGCTCTTTTACAACAGGGCGAATGTCAAAGGCTTCAACTACTGCGCCCAATCGTCGAGCTGTGGCGATCGCCTGCAATCCGGCAACGCCTGCCCCCATGATGAACACCTTCGCCGGACGAATGGTGCCCGCTGCCGTAGTCAGCATTGGGAAAAATTTGGGCAGCGTTGCCGCCGCAATCAAGGTCGCTTTGTAGCCCGCCAATGATGCCTGAGACGACAGAGCATCCATGCTTTGAGCAC
>CAKZMO010000286.1 GCA_937128595.1 uncultured cyanobacterium
TCTGACTGAGGCTACCACGCAGGCTTGGGATGTGGTCGGGGTCAATGCTGACATCCGGCTGCACTTCCGGGCGGCGTGTACGCATCACACGTGAGACGATGCCTTTATCGAGCGGTAACAGGCTGCCATCTTCGGCACCTTCTGGCATATCATCGTCACCATAACCGGATTGTGCCACGATCAGCAACCGAGTCTTGTTGCCTACCACGACACCCAGCATACCCGCACGCGCATTACTGTTGCGGATGGCCCAATTCACCGTGATGCCTGCTACTACATCAATCTCACGGGCCTGGTTCAGTTCACGGTCAATGCGTTCGAGTGCTTCCAACTCGCGTACACGTTGCTCAAGCTGTACACCAGTCTGTTGACGCAGTCGCGCGTTTTCATAGGCGATAGCCGCCTGACTGGCGAACGCGGTCAGCAGTTCGGTGTCTTCTTCCACATAGATAGACCCGTCCTTCTTGTTGATCACTTCCAGTACGCCGACAACACGCGATTTGGCGATGAGCGGCACCGCGAGGATGGAGTCCGTACTAAACTCACCCGTGGAGATTTCACCCTCCCAGCGTTCATCAGCGGAGGCGTCATTAGAGATGAGTGGCTGGCCGGAGGCCGCGACCTGACCGACAAGGCCATGCCCTTTGGGCAAAATCGTGCCGATGAGCTGATCACCGACACCGCCGATAGATGCACGGAATTCCAGGCTTTCGCTGCCGTCTTCAAGGGTGATTAGCAGTGACCCGGCTTCCGCGTTAAGAATTTCCACGGCGGATTTTGTGATGAGTTCGAGCAGCTTCTCAATATCGCCTTCGCTTTCCACCAGCTTGCGGCTGATGTCGTTCAGCGCACTAAGCTGCCGGGCGCGGCTGTTGGCCTCGGTGAATAGGTTGGCCTTCTCAATCGAGGTGGCGGCGAGTGAGCCGATGTTATTAAAGATACGAAGCTGATCCTGGGTGAATTTTTTAGCACTCTCTGTTTCGCCCAGGGCAATCACACCGAGTGTGCTTGGGCCGGAGATCAACGGTACGGCCATCCATGCTTTGGTGTCCTCATCCTCAAAGCCGAAGCGGTAATTCTTCTGGCGCATCGCTTTGCCATAGTCATCTAACTGCATAGGTTGTGCTTTTTTAATGACTTCACTGAAGTAATCATCGCCGATGGGCCACTTCTTGCCCTCATAGTTCGGCTCACGGATGTCATTTTCCAGGAAGAAGGCAAAATAAAGCTGATCGGTTGCTGGTTCGCTCAACACAATATAGAAATAGGGTGACTGGAACAAACGCAAGGTCTGCACGCTGATCAATTCCAGCAGGTCGTTGATCTCAATGGTGAAGTTCACCGCCTGACCGACAGAACTGAGTACGTTCAACTCATTGACCCGTCGCTCAAGGGAGGTGATAACAATCGCCCGTTCAATAGCAACGCCCATCTGGCCAATCAGGTTATTAAGGAACCGAAGTTCTTCAAAGGTGTAGTGGTTCTTACCTGATTTCGGCGGCGAAATACAGATGAACCCGTTGAGTTCGTCACGTCCGGGCAGGCCAGCCAAAATCATGACCTGAAGGATCTGTAGGCGTTGGCGATCAATGTGTAGTTCTTGTGGCCAGGGTGTGCCCGGTTGCAGATACACCATCGTGTCGGAGTTCCGTAAAAGCTGAATGATGCCGCTGATCGGCTCAAAGAAAATGTCTGTTTCGGCTGTGATCTTTCCGTAGGCGATGTAATCACCGGATGAACGGTCATGGATAAAAATGAGGTTGTTCGCCGGTTGGATCGTTTCCTGTAGAACCTGACGAAACAGCGTGATCATCTCGTCAATATCCGTCATCGTTGTGAGCTGTTGCCCAAATTCTTCCAGATAGCTTTGATAATCCAGCCGTGTTTTATAGTAGATGCTGTCGATGAGGTCTTGCAGGCGGGTACGCACTGGCACGAACAACACCGCAACCACGAAGATCGTAATCACCAGTAGCAGCGGGTTATCAATATCAATGACATCTGTTGCGAACAGGCTACCACCTAACACCAGCAGGAAGTAACCGAAGATCAGTGCCAGCAACATGACGCTGTAGGTCAAGCCCTGGCTGACGAGACGGTCACTGTCGTAGCGGCGGGTTTGCGTCAGCGCGAAGAACACACTAAACGCCGCGACGATCATAAACGGCGTGGTCAGTTCGATGGTGAAGTTGTTCAGGGCTGCTTCGCTGGTAACGGCACGCAAGGTCAGGCTGAGTAGCCATACGCCTGCCGGGACCATTGCCAGTGCCAGGCCAATAATTACGGTATTAGCCTGTTGACGAGAGCGGACACCCGTTGCGAGTGGCCGATGATAAAACAGCATCAACGCGCTAAGTATGGCCAGACCAACGATAATGAGAACACCCGATAGCTGTGCCGCCTGGCTGGCGTTGGCCGGGGTTTCATTGAGATGCAGGTTCACTAGGCCAATGGCAAGGCCGATACCAGCAATTAAGGGGGCGAATACCAATTGTGGGCGGCGTGACACGGGCGGTATAGGATTGGGGAAGGCGATACCCAATGCGACTAATGCACCTGTGAGTATCGCGCCACTACTGAGCCATATCGGTGATAGCAAATGGGTGGTCCCAGCATCGAAGATCGTAACCATGTAGATGGCAATCGAACCGATGGCGATAGTGCCAATCATAGCGATGGTGTCTTCCGGCCAGGCGCGTATGAGTGCGACGGTGATAATAATAGTTATCAGACCGGATACAACCGGTGTTATAAACAGTGCCAGCAGGTCTACCGCCGGAAAGTCAATGATTGTAAACGTGGTTGAACACGTGACCGTGCCACCCGTGGGATCGCACACGCTGTCATCTGACATGGTGCTGATTTCATTGCTCTCTGCACGGTCAAAAACCACGGTGATTTGTTGACCCGTATTGAGATCGGGCAGAATATCGTTGTAAGCGCGTTCAGCAGTATAGGTTTCCTCATCGACGATGATGCTCGTCATCATATCACCGGGACGTAAGCCCGCCTCACGGCCCGGCCAAGCCATCTGGCCATTGGGTGAACCTGCGTTCACCGTGAACGTATGATCGACAAGCACACCCATAAAGGGTTGGCTGGTCCAGGTGACGCCCAGATAAGTAACTACAGCCATCAGTAGCACGGCTATAGACACAACTGTTACACTAATGCCATAGAAGAGACGGCGATTAGAGGTGGTGGAGAGGTGGGTGGTGACGTGATTTGCAGGCGCAGCAAACATGCGCAATTTACCCCACTTTACAACATAGGTTTATTAAGCATCATTCTAGCACAAGCTAGCAGGACAGACTATCAACGTATATTATGGTTCGGTTTATTTTATGTTTCCCGATTTATACGGATGGTATGTTTTCCCTTATATAATATAATCTGTTTCAGTTCAAAGAAGTGTAAATATCATGGAAAAGATGACTAAAGTACGGATTTTGATTGCAAAACCGGGTTTGGATGGCCATGACCGGGGCGCGAAGGTGATTGCCCGTGCCCTGCGTGACGCTGGTTTCGAGGTGATTTACACCGGGTTACGGCAAACACCGGATATGATCGCTGAGGCGGCCCTGCAAGAAGATGTAGACATCGTCGGCCTGAGTATTCTCAGTGGTGCGCATATGACCCTGGTCCCGCGCATCCGC
>CAKZMO010000287.1 GCA_937128595.1 uncultured cyanobacterium
AAGGAGTTAGGAGTTAAGGAGTCAGAGTCTAAGAGTTCTAACTTGTCTAACCAATCCTCTATACAGAAGCATACTCGCCCTGACATCGATGCAGCGCAGGGAGATGCAGATGTTTTTGCACAGCGTGAAGGTTCTCAGACTTGTCATGCTGATGATGAAGCATTTGCCGAAACAACAGTTGCTGTTTTGGAAACTCAAATCGATGACCTGAGTCCCCAAGCCCTTGGCTACCTGTTTCCGGTGCTGCTTGAAGCGGGAGCACTCGATGTATTTACTCAGCCTGTGGGAATGAAAAAGTGCCGTCCAGGTACTTTACTCAGCGTTATCTGCAAACCTGAGCAAGCTGAAGTGTGTGAAACGATCATCTTCAGAGAGACAACAACCCTTGGAATTCGCCATCGCTCCGAGACAAGAACTGAACTCTATCGAGAAATTCAAGCGGTTCAGACTCTTTACGGCACTGTGCGCCTCAAACTTGGGCGTGCCAACGCAAATGCCCCTGTCTTAAACGTGCAGCCTGAATATGAAGACTGCGTTCAGCTCGCTCAGAAATGTGGAGTGCCGTGGTTGCAAGTGCATCAGATGGCGATCGCCATTTACACTCAGACTATTCAACCTCGCTTATGAGTCAAACACAGCAGATTGAAGTCACAACACGCCAGTGCTGACAATATTGCTTGGCTCTGTATTCACTCATGGCCCTATGGTTGAAGCCCATAAGTTTTGAGAGGGTGCAACGCTGTTCTGACAGGGCACGAATACTTCACAGATGAATCTGGTTGAGAATAATACGCAGCCGATCGTAGTCATCTTTGAGCAGCAGGCTCAGCATTCGTCCAGCTTTGACCAGCCAAGGGCGATCGCCCTTGCGATATTGATAAATCGTGCGCATCGTGGCCGCGACCAGGCTATCCACAGGGGCATTACCCATTTGTAGGAGCGATCGCAGAAAATCGAGTTCTTCTGTGAACTCAACAATTTCTGCTGTTGTGCAAGTGTAGACTGCCTGATGAACTTGGGGAGGGCGGGGAGGCAGATATTGATAGATCTGGGAAGTGTTTCGCAAATCAGCCGTAGCGATAGAACGTAGCGATCGCTCGTCTGAAAGTTGAGAGTGCTCTGCGATTGTTGGGACGCGGAATCCAACAATCGCGACGCGAAACTCGGTTTTTAGCATTGCAAAGATTTGCGGCTGTTGCTCACGCAGCTCCTGGAGCGATAGCCCCAAGGCTCGCGCCCGATGCACCGAGTCGATCGGAGCCGTAGTGGCATGATAAACCACCCCATAGACCTGATTGCCCGTTTCTTCGTCGAGCGATCGCACCCAGCTTCCAAAAGGAGGCATCACCGCATAGTTGAGGTCGTCTGGCTCTAAGCACTGAGCCAAAAACTCGGTCGTAGAAGTTTCCACCACTTCTGCAATGTGGTTTTCGGCACGGTTGGCACGTTCAAAAAGCGGCAAAGGTAAACGCATGGGCAATGATTTGAGGAAGGGATTGAGGAAAAAGCTCAGCTACGCCCTTTGGTTGCGTCCACAGATTCAATTTCAGAGAGCTTAAAGGTGACGAGCTTGTCCCAGTTGCCTCCTTCAAACAAGACGGCGGCGTTGCCATCGCTAACCCGCTGCACTAATCCCTGAAAGCCGTAGTAGGTGTCGTTGATATTGGTGACTCGAACTGCTGAACCCGGAAAAATCATAGTGTTTAATAACGAGATAACGCTGAGTTGCTTTGTGAATGTCCGAACTCAATCGTCCGAACACGGTCAAGACGTTCTATTCATAAACGTCTCTTACGTCTACTAGAGTAAGACATTCTTAACCTGAAAACAGCTCTAGAGCAAGACTCGACGGAATAATCGTCCGATTTAGCGAACATTGGGAGTTCGGCTAAGCATCTAACTGAGCTTGAATGTCTGACTTGAATCTCGTCAAAATCGCAGCCGATGTCGATGATTCATCACCGATTCTACTAACCCGATTGAGATGAAGTTTGTCAGCAGAGCCGATCGCCCATAACTGACCCAGGGAAGCGGAATACCTGTGACAGGAGCCAGCCCGATTGTCATGCCGATGTTGACTAACACTTGGAACACCACCATTGCCAGTACGCCGATCGCCAACAGAGATCCAAAATTGTCTTTGGCGTTTTGAGCAATGATGACTAATCGCAGACAGATGAGCCAGAAGGAAATAACGACGAAGATCGCCCCGATAAACCCTAGTTCTTCTCCAATAGCTGAAAAGATAAAGTCGGTGTGCTGTTCAGGAATGAAGTTGAGCTGAGTCTGGGTTCCCTGGTGAAGTCCTCGTCCCCAAATTTCTCCCGCACCAATGGCGATGCGCGACTGAATCAGGTGATAGCCTCCTCCCAGCGGATCTTTGTCCGGGTCGAGAAATAGGATGAGGCGGTCTTTTTGATAGTCTTTGAGCAGTCCCCAGAGAATTTGACCCAGGCGAGCCGAAACCAGATTGATCACCCCAGCCCCGACCATGCTGTACCAGCGCCAAGGAACGGTATACCAGGCGATCGCCGCCATTGCTCCAACCCAGAAGAACCACGCGGGTAGATAGAGGTTGAAGATAATGGCAGACACCATCGGTGAAATCAGCAGCACAAGCCAACCCAGCTTTGCGTTTGCCCAGTAAAGCATACTCAGCACGATCGCCCCAAACACCAGCGAAGTACCCAGGTCAGGCTGCAAAAAGACCAATATCCAGGGTAGAGCAGTAATTCCCAACGCCTTCACCATGGCGGGCAAGGTTGATGCCGTGCGTTCATGTAAAATTCCTGCCAGAGTGATGATCAGGCCCAGCTTGGCAAACTCAGACGGCTGCACGTTGAATCCAAGAATGCTAATCCACCGCTGAGCCCCTCCCGACTCTGTTCCAGTCAGCATCACCGCAACGAGAGACAGATTCGTGAGACCGTAGATAATCCATTTCCAACGGGTTAGTCCCTCATAGCGTTGGCGCGCAATGAAAAAGGCGATCGCCAAGCCGATTCCTCCGGTGACAAGCTGCTGCCACCAGTAGCTAGTTTCGCCTTGGTTGACCTGAGTGCTGCGAATCATCAACCCACCAATGCTGGTCAGGCCGATCAGCAGCAGCAGCAAAAACCAGTCAATTTCTTGCCAGGGACGCGTTAGCGATTTCCAGCTCAGTTGAGAGAGCGACCGTTGCATCATAAAGCTCTAGGGCAATAAAAAAAATATGGGACGAACTGCAAAACATTAAGACATGACATTCGAGTTTAGGCCAAAATTGATGCCAAGTGACGGGGCGTGCTCTGATAAGAGTTAAAAGATCGCCATAGACCTGACGCTTTGAAAGCCATAATGCTAATTTTCAATGCCGATGACTCGCACTCAGGTCAATTTTTCCAATTCTCCGCAACTTTCTGTCGATCTTTATTATCAAAACTCTGGTCAAATGAGTTGGGAGCGATCGCGTTCAAACCGTCGGAATCGCGATTTCTTCTGAACTGATTCTGTTGATAATGACGGTGTAACAATAAAACGATGCAACAACAATTGTTGAACATTCAGGAGGACTCGAACCGTTGACTCAGCACATCCGCAAATTCGTAGGATTGGCGATCGCCACTTGTTTTGTGATCCTAGGTTGGGCACTGACCCAAACCAGTGCCGCTCAGCCGCTCTCTGCGACTCAGTTGTCCGCGCAGCAACAAAGCGCTCAAATGGCGAACCTACACGAGGGCGATCGCCCCATTGCCACACCGATGGCACAAGCTCCTAGTGAGCCTGTCGTAGGACAGCCTGTCACCTACGGGACGGTAGAAGGTGAATCTGTGACGGGCTATCTGGCAATGCCTGAGGGAGTCTCAGACTCTATTCCTGGCATTATTGTGATTCATGAGTGGTGGGGATTGAACGACAATATTCGCACCATGACTGAACGCCTAGCCGGAGAAGGGTATGCGGCCTTAGCCGTAGACCTTTACCAAGGTAGCGTCGCTGAAACCCCCGATGAAGCGCGATCGCTGGTTCAATCGGCTTTAGAAAACCCAGACTTGCTCAATCAAAATTTGCT
Source organism: uncultured cyanobacterium (assembly GCA_937128595.1). Classification (GTDB taxonomy): domain Bacteria; phylum Cyanobacteriota; class Cyanobacteriia; order CAKZMO01; family CAKZMO01; genus CAKZMO01. The sequence continues at coordinate 4,052 of CAKZMO010000287.1, forward strand.
AGAAGCCCACAACTACCTCGAAACAGAACTCAACGCCCCAGCCACCGCCAGTATCGGTTGGTGCTTTGGCGGAACCTGGTCACTCAATACAGCGTTGCTACTGCCTGAAACCTTAGATGCAGCCGTGATTTACTACGGGGGCGGCATTGTGACAGATAGCGAAACCCTAGAAGCATTGCAAATGCCGATTCAGGGTCACTTTGGCGAGATTGACAGCAATCCTTCCTTGGCAACGGTTCGAGATTTTGAGTCTACTCTCGACAGTCTGGGCAAAAATGCAGGCATCTACATCTATGGATCTGCTGACCATGCGTTCGCGAATCCTTCCGGCACTCGCTACAACGAAGAAGCGGCAGAACTATCATGGAAGCGAACCCTTGAGTTTTTGCAGTACCACTTAAAGGCGATCATATAAAAGCCTCGGAATCATCTGAGCAAAATAAAGTCAGGAACAAGCCAGTAAGTGAGTTGAAGTCCGTACTGGCTTGTTCCTGCACAAACGATTGCATTCCATTGGGCGGAGTGGGTCAAGCCTATAGATGAGGGCGATACCAGGAAAACCAAGCGAACAACTTTTGATGCTGGTTTGTTTCCTTCTGAGAGGCTTCGTGCTGAATTAGCCTGTCGTTCAAACAAACATTTTGTTCAATGCCAACTTATGGAAAGCTACCATTTTGGCTACACTGATCGACTCGACTTCGCCCTTTAGGTCTTTTCAGGGCACACCATTAAGCTGTAAAGTTCTGCTAAGGCTTAAGAATAACCGTGCTGTACTTGCAGGACTGCCGGAACGCGAACCTGCAATTCACACTCGATGAACCTGACGACACTTGTTATTGCAAGAACAAACGCTATTTATTGCAAGAACAAACGCTATCTAAGATTCGCTTTGTGACTGCAATCATCAACTGAATATCGTTCTGTAGACTGTATACCCAAACACCGTTGACCTTCGATTCACGCCTAAGCAAGCAGACCCGCTTTACTGAAGAGGAAATCCACCTATGAATATGACCGCTAGTTTCCCCATCGATCTTGGTAAATATCAGGCGATCGCCCTCGATCCATCGAATTCTACCTTAACCGACGAACAGCGCGCCGCCCTGAAAGCAAACATTCAACTCTGTCGCGATGCAATTGTTTTCTTTACTGCGACAGGGGCAGCTAGAGGCGTTGGCGGTCATACCGGTGGCCCCTACGACACCGTGCCCGAAGTGATGATCATGGATGCGCTGTTTCGAGGACAGCCAGATAAATTTGTACCGACCTTTTTTGATGAAGCGGGACACCGGGTGGCAACCCAGTATTTGATGGCTGCTCTCAATGGCGATCTCCCAGTCGAGCAGCTCATGCAGTATCGAGCCGCAAACCATAAACTTCCTGGACACCCAGAACTAGGACTGACCCCTGGCGTCAAGTTTAGCTCTGGGCGGCTGGGGCACATGTGGCCCTACGTCAACGGAGTGGCTCTAGCGAATCCTGGCAAAGCGGTCTTCTGTCTCGGCTCCGATGGCTCTCAGCAAGAAGGAAACGATGCAGAAGCAGCTCGTCTCGCTGCGGCTCAGCACCTGAATGTCAAGCTGCTGATTGACGACAACGATGTCACCATTGCCGGACACCCCTCCTCTTATTTACCTGGCTTCAGCGTCCGCAAAACCCTCGAAGGCCATGGCCTCAAAGTCTTAGAAGGCGACGGTGAGGATATCGATGGTCTCTACGCTCGCATCTGCGAAGCCATCAACACTCCTGGCCCTGTCGCTGTCATCAATAAGCGCTCGATGGCGGTCGGGATTGAAGGAATCGAAGGCTCAACCCACGGACATGACGTGATTCCTGTGGATGCTGCCCTCAAATACCTGGAAGCTCGGGGACAAAGTGCTGCGGTTGAAACCCTTAAGAGCATTGAAAAGCCGAAAAACTCTTACAAGTTTATGGGCTCATCGGACAAAGTTGGGTCTAACCGCAACGTGTTTGGAGAAGCGGTTGTCGAAGTTCTCGGTGGCATGAGTGAAGCCGATCGCAAAGCCAGCGTTTTGGTAGTGGACAATGACTTGGAAGGTTCCTGTGGCCTCACTCAAATTCGCAAGGCACACCCTGAGGTATTTGTGAGCGGCGGCATCATGGAGCGGGGCAATCTCTCTGCGGCCGCAGGATTCGGCATGGCCGAAGGCAAGCAGGGAATCTACGGAACGTTTAGCGCGTTTCTAGAAATGTGCATCTCTGAAATCACGATGGCGCGGCTCAACAATTCCAACTTGCTGTGTCACTTTTCTCACGCCGGCATCGACGACATGGCAGACAACACCTGCCACTTCGGCATCAACAATATGTTTGCCGACAATGGCCTAGACGACAGTTATGAAACTCGCCTCTATTTCCCCGCAGATGCGAATCAAATGAAGGCCGTGGTCAAGTCTATTTTCCATGATCCGGGAATGCGGTTTATCTTCTCCACTCGTTCGAAAGTGCCTATGGTGCTGGACGCAGAAGGAAACGAGATGTTTGCAGGAGATTACACTTTCACGCCTGGTAAAGATGAGGTCATTCGCGAAGGATCGGCGGGCTATATCGTGACTTTCGGTGACTCTCTCTATCGCGCATTGGATGCAGTTGAGCGTCTGAAGCAGGAAGGCATTGAGGTGGGTTTGATTAACAAGTCCACTCTTAATGTGATCGATGAAGAGATGATGGCCAAAATTGGCAAAGCTCCGTTTGTTCTTGTTACGGAAGCCTTCAACCGTCGAACTGGACTTGGTAGCCGTTTCGGGTCTTGGCTGTTGGAGCGAGGCTACACGCCGAAGTTTGCTCACCTTGGTACTCACGAAGAGGGCTGTGGTGGGCTGTGGGAACAGTTTCCCCATCAGGGCATCGACCCCGACGGCATCATGAAGAAAGTGAAGGAACTGGTCGGCTAGATTCGTTGCTTGCCCAAGTTTAGGTGATTCTTTTTTAATAGCTCAGTGCTCTTTTAGGGGTGCTGGGCTTTTTTTATCGAAAGATAGAGTTGTCAAACCTCGGCGAGGTTGAAGCGGCATAATAGTTCAATCAACGCCCCAGGGAAAGCACAGCACCATTCAAACTGAATTGGCGTAATTAATAGTGTTTTGCGCCCTCAGCACATTGCTCGCGCCTTTTCAGAGTTACGCTGCACATTTGGCGATCGCTCCACTGTTCCAGACGTATCCTATTTACCTGGGAAAGAATTCCTCGTGAGGCTAATGGTGAAATCGCTAATATAGTACTGCGCAGATAGGTTAGGACAGATATTGATGGAGAGGCCGCGCACCGCGCGGCTTCTCCATCAACTATTGGTTTTATATCAGCGCATAGCACTATACTTTTTCGAGTCCCCCTGACTGGATGATTGAGATTCTCTCGCCCGATCAAAGTCAGACCAGAATCACCAAAAATATTCTGCATTGTCTAAATCATGGAACTCAGATAGGTTGGCTGATTGATCTAGCGGAGCAAACGGTATTAGTCTTTTTACCCAAAGCTCAACCCGATGTTTTTGACGAGCCAGAACGCATCATCACGGTTCCATCGTTTGCCCATGAGATTAGCCTGAGTGTAGCAACTGTCTTTGACTGGTTGTTGGATTAGGGAGCGATACGGGCTAAGCCCAGCCCAGGCAAGCCAACGCCCTTCTCTCTTCTTCATAGGGGCGATCGCCTTCTCTCCACACCTCATTAGAATTGACCGCCAAATTCCAAACTCCAAGGGAGCTGCCTGGCTGCCTGACACAAGTGCCTCAAATCCTCACTCTGTCGTTGATCTGCGTACCTGAGTCGCGAGGTTGAAAGCGATAGCTGAAAGCCTTAACTTGACACACTCACCAGAACTAAAGTTCACGAGAATTCAAGGGTTTGATATAGATGTGTCAGGCAGTCAGGCTGGCCTCAGTCACTTAACTCTTGTATTTGGTGAGCGATTTGCATGTTGAGCATCGCGAGTTCTGGATTACAAAACCGATTCTCTGGCTCTGGTACAACGTCTAAACTAACCAGCTTATTGCGAGTATTCCGGGGCAATATGTTTATGGCCTGAGTGGTTGCGGCAGCGGCAGCGGTACTAATACCAAGAATGAGTAAAAAGAAAGCGACAGCATTGATAGCCAGAGCAACACCGCCAAGAGTAAGGATGCTGATGAAAAAGACAGACACAACTAAATTAAGATTCATTGATATACTTTGCTGATAGTCATTGCTAACCTGAAGGGATTTGCCACCAACTTCTTAGAGGATGTTTGAAAAGTATTAGACAACACGCTGGAACAAGACTGATCCC
>CAKZMO010000288.1 GCA_937128595.1 uncultured cyanobacterium
GTGCCATGTTTGCGAGGCGAACTTGATTGAGTTTCTTTTGTTCGTCGGTAGCCATAGTAATGACCTCTATGATAAGCAGTAATATGAGTGAAACAATTGTGGTGCAGCAAGGGGTAATAGATAACAAACTAAGCTGTATGGCAATTCAGAAGTTTCTTAGATAAGCCGTTATGGCATTTTGAGGCGACTGATATCTAAGACTTATTCTTGAGGAATCCCATTAGATTATTCAAGAAGGAATGGCTCATCTGATTGGGTGCAGATGCTTGATTGTCGGCTGCGTTGGGTGGTATAGAATTGTCTGATGATGGCGCGATCGCATCAGAACCCATTGCCGCCGCCTTTTTGGAGGTAGAGTCTGGCACAGGCGAAAGCACCATCGGCACATCTTCGATTAAACCTACAACGCTTAGTCGAAATACAATCTGTTGAATTTGCCGAATTGGCTTTTGTAGTTGTTTGGCAATGGATAAGAGGGTCTCGTTTCCGTTGGTGTATTCCCAAATCTGCCATTCAGTAGAGTTGAGATGGAGATGCGGTTTACCTTCAACCACGCTGACAATGGTTGACAGTGGATCAGGTAGCTTACTTTCTAGTGCAGACCAGTCTTTCAAAACCCGTAACCCGGCCAGGGTAACTTCAGTGGCCGGAGCGCTTAGTCCGGTCATTTCGTCCATCGGCAAGATGACCTTGCTGTCAAAATGGAACCATCCATCCAACAATGTGAATAAGGCGCAGACCCGCCGCATAACCTGAGTGTAGAATAACAACTTGATTTGCTCAGCGTTGAGAATTCCTTGGGATTTCAGATATAAGCCGAGTGGAACTTTGGTGCCACATTGTTGAGCAAAGCGACTGGCAGCATGATCGCCTAGCCATCCGCGATGGCTGATGATGCTAATTAATCCATGGTGATCGGAACGATTCGCGGCTGCGACAATCCGGCCTTGGTTAAACCAGATGTAGTGAACTTGATTTTTGGGAGTGGTTGGTTCGGGTTGTTCAAAGACAGTTAACAACCCTGTTTTATGCCCCTGCTCTAAAAACTGGAAGATTTCGGCGAGGGAAAACTCGATTAGGTGTCCAGTAATGGCCATGATGTTCCCTTCTGAATGTCAAATGTCAGTGAATGGTAGAGCGCCCGGATGATGAAGCGATGGTACAGCCGCTTTATCGCATAGATGGCTGTGTGACGCTGGCTTGTGATTCACAGTATTGTTGGATCAGAGCCATAACAGATTGGGCGACGGATTCAGGTTGAGTGGGGTTGACGGCGATCACTGGCGGGTGTTGGTCGGTGAGATATCCCAATGCAATCAGGATATTTTCTGCATCCCACGGATCCGGTTGATCCGTATGGGTTAGTCCAATCAGAACGGGTGCCTGCGATCGCCGCCGCATGAACGTTAAGATTCGACGTGCATATCGAAATTCTTGGGGTCGATGGGCAGCCACGAGCAAGATATAGGCATGAGCCTGATGAATCAGAATATCCCACATGAAATCAAACCGAGATTGTCCCGGTGTTCCGTACAGATGGAGCGCCATATTTGGTGAAAATTGGAGTCGCCCAAAGTCAAATGCCACGGTTGTTTTATGTTTGAGCAGCATTGCTTCGTCGGTTGCCCGTCGGTCTGTATCGACGACTTCGATTTCGCTAACAGAGCGGATAAATGTTGATTTCCCTGCACTGACGGGGCCAGTGACAACGAGGCGCATAATTTCCATGAGTAAGTCACCACATTCCGGCTATCTGGAGCATTATTAAGCGGGCGAAAACCCTGGAAGCAAGTCTAGATGAGAATCAGCTTTAACTCAGAAATTACGCGCTTGATTTCAAGCATAAGTACGCCTTGCTTAACGGCTTTGCTCGCCAAGACTAGAAGAACAGCATCTTCGGCACAACTGGTTAACACACCATAGCCAGCGTCGCCTTCGACATAAATGCGATCGATGCTGCCGCGAGCGAGTTCGCTACCAATGCGTTCACCCAAGGACAGCATGGCAGCGGACATTGCCGATACCCTTTCTTCGTCCATTCCAATAGGTAAGCTATTGGCAAGGGGAAGACCATCTGGTGTAACGAGGGCAGCGCCTTCAACATCACTGGTTCCGGTCACGAAGTTTTGGAGAACAGTGTTGAGTTTTTCGACGTTAATAGCCATGATTGATATCCTTAGTTAAGGGTTAACAGTGAGAAGAAAATACGATAAGCCAGTGGTTGTACACAGCTTGCAAGCGTTGGATAACGTCTGCTATCGGGATTGAAAGCCAATGCTGAAACCGCCATGACGAATATCAGGATATAGAGCAGCATCCGTTGACGGACTGGACAGTCCATCAACAGTATTGGATCAGCGATGAATGCTGGGCAGGTGTCGAACAGATAGGAATGTTTTTGTTGAAATGATTTAGGTGAAGCTAAATCATGAAGGCAGCAATTGCAAGATAGAGATAGACCAAGGTAAGTTTAGAGGTGTTGTCTCGATAGGGTGACTCTAGACGTTGCGATTACAAGGTG
>CAKZMO010000289.1 GCA_937128595.1 uncultured cyanobacterium
ACAACAGCTCGCCCTCCAACGGATACAGAAATTCGACCTTTGGCGGAAGAAGTGGCCGAATATCCGCGAGCGTTTGAAGCCCAGGCCATCCAAACCGTCAATACTCTCCAGAGGGCACAGCAAGCCTACTATCTAGAGCGCAAGAGATTTGGTTCGTCGCCTGATGCCCTTGGGATTCTTGTAGATCTCGACAGCGATGCCTACACCTACCAGATCGAACTGAGTGACGAAGAACCCCAAGCGCTTATCTACTCAATCCCTAAGTTTGAACCCTTACGCAGCTATACCGGGATTGTTGCGGTGAATCAGAGTGGCGATCGCCTCATGTCCCTCATCTGCGAAAGCAACACTCACACGACAACCCCACCCACGCCCACAATAACTAACAGACAGTTTGTCTGCCCTAACGGAACGCAAGGTATCTCCGATCAATAGAATCTTCTGCGATCGCAACGATTGGTACTTCAAGCAAGGCTGATTCTCCACCTGATTAATGGACAAAACTCTTGAAAACCTTGTCCTGCCATGTTGCTACCTATATCTATATTTGTTCTTGTCCACCTACTTATCTGGATTTTCAAGTGGTGCAACTGTGGGTAACTTAGAATAGAAATAAGACTGTATAAAATTCAAACATCTATGCCATGTTGCAAATTACCCATTCTATTAAAATTCCCCTAAACGAAATTGATCTCAGTGCTGTCCGCTCTCAAGGGGCTGGGGGGCAAAATGTGAACAAAGTGGCTACCGCTATCCACTTACGATTCGATATTCACAATTCTTCTCTCTCGCCTCTTTACAAAAATCGTCTGCTCAACTTGGGTGACAGCCGCATCACTAAAGACGGTGTGATCATTATTAAAGCTCAGCAGCATCGGACTCAAGAACTGAACAGAGAAGATGCACTGAACCGTTTGCGGACGCTGATCAAAAGCATCACCGTAACTCCAAAAAAGCGAAAGCCGACTAAGCCTTCTCGTACTGCTCGTCAAAAGCGACTCGATAGTAAAGCCAAGCGTAGTCAGCTCAAAGCCCGACGTGGCAATGTTAGAGCATAGGGTCTAAACACATCGCTTAAGGTAAATTTTTGAGAAGGAACACCTTCTCAAATCTGATGGGTGCTCGTCCGCAAGGGGCTACTGTTTCAAATTCAACACTTTCAAAACCAACGATAGGATAGGGTCGGACTGCTTAGTATCAGAGGTGGGTTACATGAATTTCGACAAAGCATTGCTCGATCCGGCTAGCGTATTCCCAACACCAGACGCTGTCTGCGACGAATCAAATCTGACGCGTTCCCAGAAGATTGAGGTTCTACGGCGTTGGGAATATGACGCCAGGGAATTGCAAGTCGCAGCAGAAGAGAACATGACAGGGGATAGCTCTGCCAATCCGCTCAGTCAAGTTCTAGCTGCTCTTCGTCGTTTGGATGCTGAAAACGATCCTGACCAATCTTCGCCAACAAAGCAAAAGTAATGTGATCAGAAAATATTAAAAGAATCGGGTAATAGCAGAGCGTAAATGAAACCAGTGTTACGAATCGCTATTGGACATAACAGGTTTCTTAACTTCCTCGACTGAAGCGCCCTCGAAGAAATCAAAGTGTTCGATGGCTTCTAAGATTCCCAAAGCATAGGCTTCTTGGGCGTAGTAGATTTGGTCAGTATCCATCAGATGCGAGAGTTCTTCGTGGTGACGGTTCGCGACAACCACCGCTAGAGTATTGCCGCGCATCATGTCTTCATCAGCACCAGAGCCACCTGCAACCAGGATTTTCTCTAGAGGAATGCCACGGCGATCGGCTACATAGCGCAATGCCTGCCCTTTGGACGCTCGAATTGGAACAATGTCAAGATACTGACCAAATGAGAGGAGCACATTCACTGCTAGATCTTCTTGGTGCAGCAGACTGTTGATTTCATCGACTGTAGGCGCAACACCAGCATGGTAGAAATAGCTAATTTTAAACCGGCTCTGATGCTCTCTAGGCTGCAATTCAAGACCGGGCAAATCTGACAAGGCTCGCCGCACTTCGGGGGGAGTCCAGCGACGATCGATGTGCTGAGCCCACCATTTATCTTCAAGCAGCTCTGGACTGTAGTAGATGGCCGTGCCGCAACTGGTGATGAGAATGTCCGGTTCAGGAATGTTATACGCACGTAGGGTCTGGAGAGCTGTATCCAATCGTCGGCCTGTCGCAATTCCAAAAGTTGCCGCTCTGCGGTGCTCGCGAAGAAGTTCGATAAAATCGGGCAGCCGTTCAGGTTCACCCAAAAGGTTTTGATCGAGGTCGCTGAAGATTGCGCGATCGTGATAGACCATAAGGCGACGGGTTAAAGGAACCGACTCGACAATTTCAGTCTGATCGACTAGTGGACGGATGGTTTCTAGATAGTTTTTGACATGAGCCTCCCAGGAATAGTTTTTGCGGACGCCGCGCAGCCCGTTATCCACTAATTGCTGCCATTTTTCAGGATTTTCTAGCAGCGCAAGCAGTGCTTTGGCGATCGCATCACTGTTGAGGGGATCGATAAGAATGCCGTTATTGCAGTTGCGAGTAATATCACGAGGGCCACCGTCTTCTGTTGCAACAAGAGGTAAGCCGCTAGCTGCTGCTTCGATCAGAGTCAGTCCAAAGGGTTCTGTCAGAGCTGGATTGACGAATACGCCACCCGACAGAGCAGCAATGCGATAGATTTCGGAAACTTCGTCAGACTTGTGATGCTTAGGATAAGCAACTCGACCGTAGAGATCATAACGATCGATCGACAAAAATAGATCGGTGAGAACTTCTTGCGCGCCTTCGTCCATATCGTTGATATCATTGCGATTGCCTGCAATGATCACCAAATTGGCTAATTTCTGAAGCTGAGGCGAGCCTCCATAAGCATCGACCAATGCACCGATATTTTTACGCGTGTCAGGGCGAGACAGCGCCAAAATAACAGGTTTGTCTGGCTCTCGGAGAAAGCGACGAATTTCATCACCGATATGGGTTTGCCATTCATTTCCCTTAGGCGGATAAAACAATGCGAGATCAGTCCCTGGAGGAATAACACGCATCCGATTGGGTTGGTAGCAGTCGTAAAATTCGTACTGCTCTTCAATTTCCTGATGAGTGCTTGTAATCACCCGATCTGCACTCGTCAGGGTGATTTCTTCTGCTTCGATGCGACGCAGCATGTTGTAGCGACGGTCGATTTCATCAGACGACAGACCGCTTGCTAGCAAGCGACGCCGTTTCACTCGGCCTAGAGAATGTCCCGTATGCACCAAAGGAACGTCGAGAAAATGCGATAGACGGCTGCCGACATATCCCGCATCAGCATAGTGGCTGTGAATGAGGTCAGGTACCCTGCCTGTCTCCCGGATAAAGGCCAGCATATTATCCACAAAGCTGTCCAAATGATCCCACAAGGCTTCTTTGTGAATGTATTCTTCTGATGGCCCTGCTGTGACTCGAACAATGCGTGCTCCTTCTCCCAACGGTTCAATTTCTTCGCCGTAAGATAAATCAACATCGGGATCAGTAATCAGGCGGGTAAACAGATCGACTGCTGCAACTTCAGGCTGTCGAACTAAGGCACGAGCTAACTCAACAACGTATTTGGTCTGCCCACCCGTATCAGCATCGCGTCCTAGCTCTAGCTCTTTGCCTCGGATTAAGCCATGAATACTGATTAGAGCGATGTATAGTCCTTCATTTCCTTGGTCTGACATCGGTTTCCACCATTATGCAAACGCACCAACACGTATCCTACTCACTCTCATCTAACGGCAGACTAACCCGAAAGTCATCCCAATTTCAGCAGAGACAAATCTTGTATCTCTTAGGGATCGATGAATTTCATAATTGCCTGATACGCTTCAAACTCGCGTCTGTTGTGGGCGTGTGCGGTCTACTACCCGTGGAAACCGAAAGTATTGGAAAGATATTTCTCCTCGCAATAGAATTAATACTTAACCTTTTGGCTGAATTTTCCTGCGATCGCCCCTATGAAGAAGAGAGAAGGGTGTTGGCTTGCTTGGGCGTAACTCGTATTACTCCCTCATCCAACAACCAGCCAAAGACGGTTGCTACACTCAGGCTGATCTCATAACCACCAGAACTTCTCCAGGAGGGCGTTGCACATTCGAAGAATGATTTTGGTAGGGGCATCGCA
>CAKZMO010000290.1 GCA_937128595.1 uncultured cyanobacterium
GGATGTCGCTGATGCATTTTGTAGAAGATTTGGGTGTGCAGGTGATCGGCGGCTGCTGTGGCACTCGTCCTGACCATATTCAGCAGTTGGCGGAGATGTCGAAAGACCTGACGCCCAAGGAACGTCCTGTGCGGCGATCGCCCATTATGTTTGCATCCGATGTATCGACCATATCTGATGCTGCTGATGTAAGGGCGAATGGCCATTCGCCCCGACAGTCCATGGCACGCGAAGCGCTAAACTACATCCCCGCCGCTGCCTCTATCTACGCCCCCCAGCCCTACGACCAAGACAACTCCTTCCTGATCATTGGCGAACGGCTCAACGCCAGCGGCTCTAAAAAGTGCCGCGAAATGCTCAACGCCGAAGACTGGGATGGCCTAGTGGCTCTGGGCAAATCTCAGGTGAAAGAGGGAGCCCATATTCTCGACGTAAACGTGGATTATGTCGGACGCGATGGTGAAAAGGACATGCACGAGCTGGTGTCGCGGCTCGTCACCAACATTACCCTGCCTCTGATGCTCGACTCCACCGAGTGGACGAAGATGGAAGCCGGACTCAAGGTTGCAGGCGGTAAGTGTCTCCTCAACTCCACCAACTATGAGGATGGGAACGAGCGCTTCTTCCAAGTGATCGACCTGGCCAAGAAGTATGGCGCAGGCGTGGTGGTCGGCACCATCGACGAAGACGGCATGGCTCGCACGGCAGAGCAGAAGTTTGCGATCGCCCAACGCGCCTACCGCGATATTTTGGAATACGGCATCCCGGCTCACGAAATTTTCTACGATCCCCTAGCGCTGCCGATCTCTACGGGCATCGAAGAAGACCGGGTCAATGGGCGCGAGACCATCGAGTCGATGCGGATGATTCGGGAGAATTTGCCTGGGGTTCACATTGTCTTGGGAGTGTCGAACGTCTCCTTTGGCCTCAACCCCGTCGCTCGGATTGTGCTCAACTCCATGTTTTTGCACGAGTCGATTCAGGTGGGTCTGGATGCGGCGATCGTCAGTGCTGCCAAAATTTTGCCCCTGGCTAAAATCGAACCCGACCACCAAAAAATCTGCCGCGACCTGATCTACGATCGCCGCGAATATGACGATGCGGGCATCTGCACCTATGACCCCCTGACCAAACTCACCACTCTGTTTGAAGGCGTTAAAAAAGACGCTATTAAGCGCACCCCTACCAAAGATTTGCCCCTAGAGGAGCAGCTTAAGCAGCACATTATCGACGGTGAGCGCCAGGGCTTGGAAGAGTTGCTGGAAAAAGCGCTCCAACAACACCCCCCCCTCGACATCATCAACATCTATCTGCTCGACGGCATGAAGACCGTTGGCGAATTGTTTGGTTCGGGTCAGATGCAGCTTCCTTTTGTGCTCCAGTCTGCCGAAACCATGAAGTCTGCTGTGGCTCATTTGGAGCCTTACATGGAGAAGTCGGAGGGCGATGCGGGCAAAGGCAGCTTCCTGATTGCCACGGTGAAAGGCGATGTCCACGACATCGGCAAAAATCTGGTCGATATCATCTTGTCAAACAACGGCTACAAGGTCGTCAATCTGGGCATCAAGCAGCCTGTAGACGCCATCATCGACGCCTACAAGCAGCACAACGCCGACTGCATCGCCATGAGCGGGTTGCTGGTTAAATCCACGGCGTTCATGAAAGAAAACCTGGCTGTATTTAACGAGAAGGGCATCACCGTGCCCGTGATTCTCGGCGGCGCAGCCCTGACCCCCAAATTTGTCTATGAAGACTGTCAGAAGGTCTACAACGGCAAAGTGATTTACGGCAAAGACGCCTTCGCTGACCTCCACTTCATGGACAAGCTGATGCCCGCCAAGCACTCTGGCGAGTGGGATGATTTGAGTGGCTTCTTGGGTGAAGAGGTCGCCAACGGCAAGGTTGCATCCCACAAAGCTGAGTCAGGTCATGAGGCTGAAATCCAGGCTAAAGAAGACGCAGCACCGTCTGTAACCACAAGTGAGCCGATTCCTGAAGACACCACCCGGTCAGAAGCCATTGCGCTCGACAGCGATCGCCCCACTCCACCTTTCTGGGGGTCGCAGATTCTCACGCCCGACGATATCCCGATTGAGGAAGTCTTCAGCTATCTCGACCTGCAGGCTCTGGTTGCCGGACAGTGGCAGTTTCGCAAGCCCAAAGGCCAATCTCGCGAAGAGTACGACGAATTTTTAGCTGAAAAGGTCTACCCTATTCTCGACGAATGGAAGCGGCGGGTTGTGGAGGAAAATCTGCTGCATCCTCAGGTGGTTTACGGCTATTTCCCTTGTTTGGCGGAGGGCAATGCTTTGCATCTCTATGATCCGGCTGTTGGGGCGAATGGCCATTCGCCCTTACCCGATCCGGTGGCGACCTTCAAGTTTCCCCGACAAAAATCTCTGCGACGCCTCTGCATCGCTGATTACTTTGTGCCCCAAGAGTCAGACCCTCAACAGTTCGATGTATTCCCGATGCAGGCGGTGACGGTGGGCGATGTTGCCACCGAGTTCGCCAAGAAGCTGTTTGACTCGGATCAATACACCGACTATCTCTACTACCACGGGCTAGCGGTGCAGATGGCGGAAGCTTTAGCGGAATGGACTCACGCCCGCATTCGGCGGGAGTTGGGCTTTGGTGCAGAAGACCCCGAAAATATTCGCGATATTTTGGCTCAGCGCTATCGCGGCTCGCGCTACAGCTTTGGCTATCCGGCCTGTCCTCATATTCCAGATCAGTACACGCTGCTAGAGTTGCTAGAGGCTCAGCGCATTAATTTAGTAATGGATGAAAGCGAACAGCTCTATCCAGAACAATCGACAACGGCGATCGTGGCCTATCATCCTGCGGCCAAGTACTTTAGCGCATAGGTCTTGTAGTTTTGTAGAGCGTTGTAGAAGCATAAGCAACACGTCAAACCTTAACCCATGACGATTGACCTTCAGCAATGTCGAGATAACTTTAGGCAGCGGGCAGCTATGCAGCAAACCCAGCGGGAAATCTTGCGTCAGCAAGCCCGTGATGAGGCGATCGCCACGATTACCCAAGTTGTCCCCCACTATCCTCAAATCACCCAGATTTACTTATTTGGTTCCGTCACTCAGCCCGGACAATTCCGCGATCGCTCCGACATTGATATTGCGGTTGCAGGCACTAATGCTGCCACCTACTTTGCTCTCTGGCGTGACCTGGAGGCCGCCTGTCCTAACTGGGCGATCGATCTGCGAGAGATCATGAACCAACCCTGCCACTTTACCGATACCGTTCGCCAAACCGGAGAACTTGTCTATGAATCCACAAGCAGCTCTCTTAAAGGCAAACATTGATGCTGATCTTCGGGAAATAGAGTCTTTGTATGCACGGCTTTCGGATTATGCTACTGCCACGACGACTGAGCAAGCGATTTTAGCGGGTTACTATTTACATAATTTGTACAACGCCTTTGAAAATATCTGTCTCAACGTATCTAAAGCCTTTGAGAATCAGATTGACGATCGCGGCCAGTGGCATGCCATCTTACTCAGGCGTATGACTCTTGATGTTGAAGGCTTGCGACCCAAATTGCTGAGTGATGAAGTTTACCAATGCTTGGACGAACTGCGTCGATTTCGTCATGTGTTCCGTAATGCGTATACCATTGAACTTGATCCTCAGCGAGTCGCGATTGTCATTGCTCAAGCCCAGCGGCTTCGGAACTCTTATCCGCCAGACATCAAGCGGTTCAAAGCCTTTCTAGATTCCTTGAGCTAACAAGATAATGAAGTTGATGTATTTTTCTGATACGGATACGCTCTATATCGATCTGGCGAATCGACCCAGTGTTGAATCTGAAGTCATCAATGACAACCTCATCATTGATCGCGATGCAGCGGGGCAAGCTGTAGGCATTACTATTGAGCACTATTCTCAAACAGCTACGTCAAAAGTGATCGAAATGCTGGTGCCCCAAGATTTGTTGACTGCTTAGAGGAAGGGCGATCGCTCTTTGAGCAAAAACCTGCTCACAGCAATATCTTAGTGATAATCGATTGTCTTATCGAGGATGCGAGGACAGAATCATCATGCAAGCACTATCAGATAAGGAAAAGCATATTCTTGCCAAAATTCGTCAATGCTCTCCAACGCAGTTGGCTGAGATAGAAGATTTTATTGACTTTCTAAGTCAACGTTATCGCGATAGACAAATTGTCGCGGCTGCGACTGCGGCATCTGAACCGTCATTTGCTCAGGTATGGGATAACCCAGAGGATGCGGTTTACGATGACCTATGAATTTGGCGAAATTCTATTAGTTCCGTTCCCGTTTACAGATCAAACGACTTCGAAGAAACGGCCATCGGCTGTGATTAGCTCGCAGGATTACAATACAAGTCGTCCAGATTTGATTCTCGTTGCGGTCACGAGTCAGGTCAAAACGCCTCTGATGTTTGGAGAAATGGCAATTGCCAATTGGCAAGCAGCAGGTTTGCTCAAACCGTCAGTGGTAAAGCCCGTCATTACAACGATTCAGCAAGATTTGGTTGTTAAGAAACTTGGACAGCTCTCGTCTATTGACTATCAGTCGCTCAAACAGCTGTTGTCTTTACTATTGAAAGAATAAGCGATTAGCATGGCCAGTCCGCTAACAAAACAACCCTAAATCAAGTTCTCATACTATCCAAACGATATTTTCAACGGAAAATTCTACGCTTTACTGGATTTGAAACGATACGAGAAAAAATCTTGCGTCCCACAACATTTTGTACAATCGCAAGATTTTTAGTTATGTGGCTCAGTTATCGGTAACCGGGAGCAACTTATTGTTTAGGTTTCTTTTTCTTTTGCTTATATCGCTCTAAATGGTCAGGGAAAAAATCATTCATATCATAGAGTCTAAAAGGGTTAGGATCATCGTCTAATAGACTCCATCCTCGGTTGCTGGCTTTCCCATCAATATGGCACGTAAACCACGAACTTTCCCACTTCATCGGCAATACTTCAATGCGCTTACTCTTCTCAATATATACAGTCGCGTTAGGAGTAGTTTCGGTTGTGCCAATATCAATCCCGACAAGAAAGTGCGCAGGTGAAAAGATAGCGTCATATCCAAAGTGTTGACCAAATATACGCCCGAGTTCGTAAAAATCTAGATCTTGTTGTTCTTCTGTCCATCCATCACACATACATCGAAAACGACAATGTAGTAACTCTCGCTTAACAGCTAGCACGCCAGAACGGACTAATCCACCTGCGCCGTATTTTTCTGTTCCAAGGGAAGATAGTTTCAACCCTACAAGTGCATGTGAATAGTCAACATACCGTGTATCTTCCATCTCAAACCCTTGATATGGGGTGGAGTCAGCTTCCCAACCTAAATCCCAGGTACGTGAAGTTTCTCCGCCTCCACCACCAAACAAGTATTCTTCATCCTTAAAAAACTTTCTCGCCATTTTATCTAGAGATGGCACATAGTCATAAACTGATTTCTCCCCATATTTCTCCCCAAACTGTTCAGCGTAAATAACGTTGAAGCGGATATCACTGTTATGGTGCTCAAAATCCAAGACAAGCAGCGTCAAGCACTCCTCGAACAGTTCCCCGTCTGTTGCTACGTGGATGAATTCAAAATCAGTAAATCTCTCTCCCTTCAAAACAAAGGTATAAACAGGCTTCTTACCCCGTGAGACATAATCCATAAAGTCATTATGTTCATCGTCGATATGCGCGAAAACGGCGGCGATTCGGCTAAAATTTCGAATCAGAAATTGAAAAATTCCGGTTTCGTCCACGTTACCCGTTCTGACAATCGTCATGCCGTAGGGGGTTTGATAATTGATTTGTCGGTGTTCGTCTGACTCTAAAGCCAGCGCATGTTCTATTAAGGCTGATGTAACCACCATCGAATCACTAATAAGTCCGGGGCGATGTTTGCGAATTGTCTCAATTGCTTTGGCAATCTCTTCATTCTGGACAACTTGTAAGCGAGGACGTGAACGGGTCATCATTAACACCTCCATTGTTTGTACTCACTTTAACTCATATTACTCATAATGAGTACAAAAAGATTGTCATCAATTTTATGGATGGGACGAATTAATTCTGAGGCAGGCTGAACTCTCCTTAGCGCCGTTAGATCCGCTTATGATTAAATTGGCGGGAGTCAAACTAAAATCTATGACAGTCTTAGCGCCCAAATCTTACATCGAGTATCGAAGCGATGCGTATTGGATAGAAGGAACTCGGGTTTCTCTCGACTCGATTGTTTATGCTTTTCAGCAAGGTTCCTCACCTGAAAGCATTGTTCAGTCTTTTCCGCTCCTAACCCTTGAGCAAGTTTATGGGGCGATCGCCTTTTATCTCGCTAACCGCGCTGAAATCGATGCTTATTTATTAGCAGAAGAAAAGGCATTCGATGCGATGCCTCAGCCTCTACAAACCGATGCGCCTGCTTTGTATAACAAACTCATGGCAGCTAAAACGGCAAAACTACAGGGCGAGTCGTGACTGTTCGTTACCAAGCCGATGCTGACTTGAATCAGGCGATCGTTACAGGAGTTTTACGACGCGAGCCCAAAGTTGATTTTCAAACGGCGTTCGCTGCTAATTTGGCAGGCGTCAAAGACTTTGACGTATTGGCGATCGCAGCTCAACAGCAACGGATTCTTATTAGCCATGACCGGAGAACAATGCCGTCAGAGTTTGCTGAGTTCATCATCAGCAATCAAAGCCCTGGGCTTATTATCGTTTCCAGGAAGCTACGAGTTGAGGTTGCTATTGAAAAACTGTTGCTGATTTGGTCAGCATCTAGTGCCGAAGAATGGGTCAATCGCATTGCAAAACTCCCTCTTTGACGCAAATTGCCATCTCGTAAATGCCTAATGTTGAGAATCGGGGCGATACAAGTTACTCCAACGCCCCCTTTTCTTCCCCAACTCTCTTCCTCTACGGTTGACTTAGACCGACTGTATGCGTATCCTCTTTGATTAAGCTGTCTTTCCCGATGGCTTAGTTCAGAACTCAAGACCTTGGC
>CAKZMO010000291.1 GCA_937128595.1 uncultured cyanobacterium
ACGCTGCCTTCCCATGCAGCCGTATTAATTGGCTTCATGAAGTAGAGACGCGCTAGCTGAGTTCCACTAGACAGATACAGCGGTAGCTTCTGGAAGAATTTCACAACGCCAGGAGCGTTAGAGTTTGCAATCTTAGACAGCTTTACGTTGTTCTCGGTGCAGGTGTCGAGCCGTTGGAAGAACTCAGGATGCTCCACATTGAGCATGACTGGGAATACCCGTGCTGCTGTTTCATTCGTTTTCTTAATGACATGGATGTCATATTCACGCGCATCTAAACCCAAAGCCGCGTAAAAGTCAGCACGCTGGATATCGTTGAGGAACATGGTCGCAAAGACGGATAGCAAGAAGAAACGACACCAGAGCCGTGCTTTCCAGTCTTTGAGGATATCAGGCTGAGCCCGCATGATGGCATCAAAGAAGTCACCATGACGGTTTTCGTCTTGACACCAGTTCTCAAAGAAATTGAAGATAGGATACACCCGATTTTCAGGGTGAGACTCAAGATGGCGATAAATCGTGATGTAGCGCCAGTAGCCAATCTTCTCGGACAGATAGGTCGCGTAAAAGATGAACTTAGGTTTGAAGAAGGTGTATTTTTTGCTCTTCGTCAAAAAGCCTAAGTCAAGCTGGAGATTAAAGTCAGCCATCGCTTTGTTCAAAAAGCCTGCATGACGAGCCTCATCGCGAGACATGAGCAAGAAGCACTCCGCCAGCATAGGGCTTTTATCTTTCAGCTTTCGGGATAGCTCCTTGTAGAGCAGAAAGCCAGAAAATTCTGCCGTGCAAGAGCGCTCTAAAAACTCAATAAAGAGGCTTCGAGTTTCACCATCAATGTGATCCCAGGATTGCTCGAACTGCTCATCGCGCACAAAGTGGTGGCGGTTGTAGTCAACCCGAAACTCCTCCAAAATAGCGTTCAGCTCATCTTCATTAATTGAGATGTCCATTTTGGCCATCTCGTCAAAATCGGTCGTATAAAAGCGAGGAGTTAGAATCGTATCTTTTGCCGGACTTTTAACGCCTGGACGAATTTCATCAAAAGCGGGTTTCTTAAGAGAATCTACCATTGCTACTCGTGCTCACTCGATATGAACAGCCTAATTACATCAGCCCACCCTGAGAGCATTAAACCTATATGTCTGAACAGCTAGATATTCTAAACAGTCAGATGTACGGTTCTTCTCTAGGCTTGGGTATCTAGACATGACGTTCTAGATATCACTATCGCGCATTTCTCATAAAGTCTACCAAGCACTTGGGGAGAGAAGGCGCGGATTACATTAAGAGTTACAACAGGCCGTTATGCTCTTACTGTCAGTGTTTGTTGAGCATCGAGGCACTGGGTGATGCCTGGCTAAGAGGTGTCATTGCCTCTTGTAGATGCATTCCAGCGAACTAGCGATGTCTTAAACGAAAGCCGTAACAGACCGTTCATTCTTGATATGAGAAGACTGTTTAGTCGCCTAATCTGTCAAACCTTAATCCCTTCTTAACCACCAACATGAAAAGACTCTGTGAAATGACCTCAAATCTCCGACGGATAGGTGCCCTGTCACTTAAATTGTGTGGCACAATCGAAGTGCAAAATTGTGTCGGTGTTTGATGCAGGGAACCTTGCTGAATGGACGATACAGAATCATTCGAGTCTTAGGGGCGGGTGGATTTGGCCAGACGTATCTGGCAGATGACCTTCAGCGGCCTGAGATTTCTCCCTGCGTCATCAAACAGTTTAAGCCTGCGAGCCGAGACGAAAAGTTTCTCAAGATCGCTCGTCGTCTCTTTGATACGGAAGTCGAGACCTTAGAGCGGCTAAGCCAGCATGACCAAATTCCTTCCTTTTATGGCTCATTTGAGGAAGAAAACGAGTTTTATTTAGTTCAAGAATTTGTCGATGGTGATGCTTTGAGTGATGAACTAGATCAGCTTCATCACATGACTGAGTTTGAAATTATCGACTTGTTGCGCGATATCTTACCCATACTGGAATTTGTCCACGAGAAGCGAGTCATTCACCGAGACATCAAGCCAGAAAATCTGATTCGGCGTCATCGCGATCGCAAGTTTGTGCTGATTGACTTCGGTGCAGTCAAAGAAATTCGCACTCAGGTTATGAACACGGACGGGCAAACGCAGCTCACGGTTGGCATTGGCACAGAGGGCTATACGCCGTCTGAGCAGTTGGCAGGAAAACCCCGTTATTGCAGCGACATCTATGCCTTAGGCATAACGGCTATTCAGGCCCTGACCGGGTTCCAGCCTTATCAACTAAGAGAAGACTTGAACACCGGCGAACTGATATGGCGGGAGCATACCGCTATCAGCATCGGGCTAGCGCTGATTTTAGATGGCATGGTGCGGTTTCATTTCAATAACCGCTATCAATCGGCGACTGAGGTGCTGAAGTCGCTAGAGATGCTGGAATCCTTGCCCACAGATATTACCGACATTCCTGAGGATGATCTTCACGAAGCTCTCAAGCTAAGCCCAACTCTCCTAGCGCCAACCCATCAGACCAGTACTCCGTGGAAGCGAAAACTGTTGCGAAATATCAAAGCAGTGGCGATCGCCACTGCTGCTGTTTTCGCGGCATCTCTGGGGGCTCGATATTTAGGCTGGCTGCAGCGATTGGAGCTGGTGGCCTATGACCGGATGACGCAGCTTTCCAGCGGTCAGGGCGTCGATTCGCGGCTGCTGTTGGTCGGCATTGATGAAGAGTCCTTGAGGGAACTACAGCGCAGCACTCCTTCAGATGAATCCGTAGCCCAAGTGCTTAATACGCTCCAAGGCTATGATCCTAAGCTCATCAGTCTGGCGCTTTATCGAGATATTGGTGAAGGCGAAGGGCGTGAACAGTTGTTGCAAGCGCTAGATGTGCCGAATGTCGTCGCCATGATGAATTTGGGCACGTCAGACAGCGGAGAAGCACTGATCCCACCTCCGCCTAACATGCCATCAGACCGGGTGGGGTTTAACGATTTTCCCATTGATGGTGATGGCACAGTTCGACGCAGCGTCCTCATTGGCACGACGGAAGCGGGAGATGCCTTTCATTCTCTCGCGTTTCAATCTGCCATCCTTTATCTTGAACAAGAAAATATTGAGCTGAGAAACAATCCAGATGATCCCAACCAAATCCAGCTAGGCGAAACCCCAATTCCTCGTCTTGATCCCAATGCAGGTGGCTACGTCAAAGAAGACATGGGTGGCTATCAGATCATGCTCCACTATCGTTCAGCCGATCAGGCAGCTCCGATGGTGTCTTTTACAGACGTGCTGAATGGTAATGTCGATCCTGAACTCGTGCGCGATCGCATTGTATTGGTTGGAACAACCGCAGAAAGCAGCCGTGACTTTTTTCCGACTCCTTACAGTGCTGGACGAAGCACAGATTATGAGATGGCAGGAGTTGAAATCCACGCTCAGATGCTGAGTCAAATTCTCAGTATTGGCATGGGCGATCGCGCCCTCATCTGGTATTGGCCGGAATGGGGCGAAATTTTGTGGATTCTGGGCTGGGCGATCGCAGGTGGGGTTGTCGCTATATTTCTGCGCCATCCCATTTTGCTAGGGATTGGCACCATGACTTTGGTGTTGGTAATTTCGGGTGCCGCCTTCTTTGTTTTCTCTAACCAGGGCTGGATTCCGGTCGTAACACCTGCGATCGCCGCTGTTGCTACCGGAGGTGCAGTGGTGGCCTATCGAGGCTACACGACTCAAAAAGACCATGATGCAGTGACGAGTTTCCTGCGACAAAATCGCACAGAAACGTCAGTGCTGTTCAATGGCTCTCCGTCTAGTCCAAGACTTGACTCATCCCCCAACAAGTCATCTGCACCCAAAGCTAATCAGACCGTCTATTTGGATGAAGACGAAACACCTTCAAGAAAATAATTCGTACCGATTCCAACCAACAGGAAAGCGCACAAGCCTATCATCTCGAACCATAAAAGATTACGAGAGTCTGACTCTGTGAACCCAGCGAACCCAGCAATTTCTCAGGTTGGCGAGTGGGCTATCTGACTGCGCTTCCGACTCGTCCGCGAATAAATCGCGGGTGTTGAAGCGTAACCACGATGAGAATCGCTGCTATGAACCAGTCTTCGTTGCCCGCATGACCCCGAGCTTCATTAGTCCTCGCTGATAGCCTTGCTGCATCAGTCCAAGAGATGTGGCCGCTTTGATGATTTTTGGCCCTGCCTTCAACAATCCCATCACGGCGCGCAGACTAAAAGCTGAGCCAATCACTTCACGCCAAAACGGAGCCACCGCATCAGACCAGTCTTCGGTGTGAATATCTTGGAATGGCAAGTCGTGGGCGATCGCCTCAAATGCGGGTAGCGAAATCACGTAGGGCAGACAGTAGACCTGATAAATCCGTTCAAGATGCTGTTTTTCGTCAAGAGTCAGAGGATCGTGGGGAGGCTCGTCGGGACGGTGACACCAAGCCGCCATCAGAAACGTGCCGCCCGGTTTCAGTACTCGACAGCATTCCGCCATAAACTGCGCCTTGTCAGGCATGTGTTCGCCACTTTCCAACGACCACACCAAGTCAAACGTCTCGTCTTCAAAGGGCATTGCTAAAGCATCGGCTACTTCAAAATGAGCCTCTAATCCTGCCACCTTTGCTCGTTCTTGAGCGCGGTTTGCCTGCACTGGGCTGAGGGTAATGCCTGTGGCGATCGCCCCATATTTTTCCGCCAGATGGAGAGCGCTACCGCCAATGCCGCAGCCCACATCCAGAATCTGGCTCGCCTGCTCAACCCCACCCCAGCGCAGCAGTTCTTCAATTAAATCAACCTGGGCTTGATAACGAGACTTGCGATCTCTGCCATCGGCTCCGTAGTAGCCGTGATGCATATGCTCGCCCCAGATGTCTTCCCACAGGCCAGAAGAGGCATCGTAGAACTCTTGAATACGGCGTTGCAGAGTAGGGGCCATAAGTTACCTGATTCAAACACTCGACATTCACAGATTGTATCTGGAATGGCTCGTTAGGACAGGCATCAATGGGAGTAAAGCACTAATTTGTTGGGGTATCGGGAAACGGATCGGCAGCAGGCGTTGCTGGAACAACAGGCGCAACATCCAGAGGCGACACAGCAGGCAACGGACTGACCGGTGCTGGACGAACGTCAGAGGCAGGATCTGCCGGAGATACAGGAGCCAGATCGAGCGGTGGGACAACAGGCTGGGACGGATTGATCGGTTCTGTAGGAATTTCTGAAATCCGAATCACGTAAGGATGGTAGGTTCCAGGACGGTAGGAACCTACCCAAACATCATATGTGCCTGAAAACCACTGTCCGGCGATCGCCGGATTGAACCCATAAACATCATCACTGCACCAACTGCCTCCAGGCCCTCGTACCAGCAACGTCGTATCTTCAGGACTTTGAATTTCGAGGCTGAGGTAGTCGAAAAATCCAGTCAGAGTGATCTGGTGATCAGGATCGGTGTCCATAAAGCCTGAGCATGGCCCCGTGTTCGTTTCAGGACGCCCCGCCAACTCACTCGACTCCACAGGACCGCCGCTCAACCCGCGCACAGTCGTATCAGGAGACACAAGAGTTGGGGTCAGAATCACATCTTCAAACAACGGTGGCGCAGTGCCAAACCGATAGCTTTGAGCCTCACTCGCCGAAGCAGCCCAAAAGCTTACGGCTGTAGTCAACACGGTAGCCGCAGAAACCGATGAAAGAAAACAACCTCGACTAGGCATAGGGCTAGATAAAAAAATAAACAGAGAACGTGGGTGTGAAATCATTTGCAGACAGCCAGTGTCATCATCAGCGATGGCGCTGCCTACCGTCAATCTTTTGAGCGCAAAACCAAAAACCAAGACTACAAGCGAAAGTCTTCTTGTCGCTGATATTCTCTGACTCAGGTGCAGCAAATCAGGTTCCAGAGAAATCTTATCCGTCCCTCAAGCTTTAGGATGCGGAGGTCGAGAGGCGATCCTCCGTAGTGTCAATATCTAGTAGTGTCAATATCTAG
>CAKZMO010000292.1 GCA_937128595.1 uncultured cyanobacterium
GGGGCTAGGGGGGATCTGAAGTAGCATTGACGACTTCTCAAACATCCTCTTAGACTCCAAAACGTAAAGCTCTATCCCATCGTTGTGGATAGAGCCTTAGAAGCCAATTAGCAATACCGACCGTTAGCCGATGGGACTAGCTACGATTGCTAGGAGTGCGCTTGTCTTCAACAATGACTTCTGGTGATGTGCTTTTATCCACCACGACTTCCGAAGATGTGCCATGGTTTAAACGGTCAGCGTTCGAGGTAGTATTCATATTCCTGTTCGAATTGCTGTTCGAATGATCCTTGCGATTCAGGGCAGGGGGATGATTGACATGCTCTCCTCGGGTGCCTTGAGTGGTAGGCACATTTTTCCCAGCGGTAGAAATCGGTTCAGTTGAACGATGGTTAATTTTCTCAGCGGGAGTTTTCTGGGCAGGGGTTGTAAAGACTTTGAAGTCGTCCACATGGTGGTTACCCATGATTGACTCTGTACGGCTCATGATGTCATCATCATTGCCGCTGACCATCAGTAAATAGTCACCCGCTTTGATGCGATCTTCGTAGATTCTGGCGTTTTCTTCAGGAATACCCAAACCAATGAGCGCGCCTACGATACCGCCAGTAGCCGCACCGATACCTGCGCCTGCCAAAGTAGAGCCAAGGGCTGAAATTTCAGCACCTGCCGCTAGAATCGGCCCGATGCCAGGAATAGCCAGCACACCAACTCCGATCAGAAAGCCAGTGACACCACCCAATAAAGTACCTGTGGTGGCTCCTATACCAGCTCCTTCACTGGCTTCATTGCCATGGGTCTCATTTACTTCCCGCCCCCCTGCAACATCGTCAACATTGCGAGCCAGTAAGGAAACTCGACTCATATCAAAGTTGTTATCTTTGAGTGCCCGAATTGCATTTTCAACATGCTCACGCTTTTTGAAAATGCTGACAGCCCGCTTGGTATAGTGGTTGTTTGGGGTTGCTGTTACGTCTCTGCGTTCCATAATTTCTTCCTATTGTTTTCTTCAAACTTGCAGCATCGGCTTGTGATACCGACTTGCAATACTGGGAGATAGTCCAAACCTGCGTGACTAATCGTCAACGGCAGAAGGATAAATATCATCTGCGATAATGATGGGTCGTCCCGTGTAGCGCTCAGCGAATTCGCTAAGTTCTGATTCGCTGAGGCCAAGATTGTACTGGTCTAAAGCATTGGGATCGAATGGCTGGGCAGTGCCTGTTATAGCCACGCTCTCGTTGTCTTGAATCACATCTTCAGTGCCCTGAATGCCTTGTTGGACACCTACTACTAGAATGCCGACATCATCAATCCAACCGTCCTCGTAGACAGCTAAAGCATCTTCTGAGAGGACTCTAGCATCACCTTCTAAGGCAATAGTCTGGTTGTAGAAGGCATCGGAATTTTCGGCCAGCATCTCAGGTGTAGGTGCTAAGGCCCAAGCGCTCGCTAGAATAGCTGGCTGTTGCTCGTAATCTACATAGAGATCTTCATCAAGGTTCAATCCAAACTCAGACTCAACATCAGCAATGGTGAACTCCACCACTTGACCCGTGACCTGGATGGGAACTCCTTCACCTGGGAAGTTTAGATTAGCTGGTGATACATCCAGAACCAGAATAGGTTCTCCACCGTTACTTTCCAGCAGCACTCCATTCTCATCTAGAGTTGTCTGGATTGGACTGCGAACGGTTGCGGCCTCACCAATGCTTTCAGAAACTGGAGAAGTTGCCTCATAATCCTCATATCCTTCTTCAGTCACAACATTGCTGTTGTCTTCTGTAATTTCTTCGACGGGATTACTGCAGGCGGGTAGCAGCAAAGCACCGCTGCTAAGGGTGAGGATACCTAACCCCAAACTGGCTTTACGTAGCCATTGGACAGCAGGATAATCATGCATAGTGATAGTTTTAGATAGCGACAGAAGCTCAAAGCCTAAAAGTCAGAAGTTTGCAGTTGAATTGCCGCGACCAGAAAGTTATCCTTGTAGTCCGCAAGGCCAATCCGCTTTTAGCTGAAAAGCTATGGGTGACTAGGCTGAGCAGTTTTGGAATGTTTTGGATGGAGTGATGACTGGGCGTAACGAGACAGGTAGCCTTGATAGGTCTCTGCTCGCTGACGATCATCGACGTGTATCTTCAAGCGAACGACACTGGTACGATGAGCCAAAACGCTTGCTGTACTGATCAGCACCTCTAATGCCATCTGAACTGACTCAAAAGTTTGAATGACGGTTTCAGGCTGATTGCCTTGTAGGCTCAGAGCAATTTGCAGTTTTCTACAGCTCTCTTTAGGAAAGCGGTTGACGCTTTCTAGAAAGCGAATGGTTTCATGGAATCCAGACAAATGACCTTCAGCAACTGGGCTTGCTAAATCCGCGCTTGTTGCAGCTCCATCCGGGTGTTTGTCCTGAGTGATGTGCGTTGTGGAAAGCCCGACCTCTGCCAAGATATGGCCATCTGCGACATTTTCGATAACTAATCTCTCGCTGCGGATAGGAACCTCCACAGTGTGAACATCAACGACTTTGCGGACACTCACTTCACCGACTTTACGACGGCGGCGATTGACAACCAATCGTTCTTGCCAGAGGGGTAGGGCTTCAATTCCCATCGAGTGGGGTAGATGGCTCTCTAAGTTGACGTAAACCTTTTTGCAATCAACATCAATTTTCTGAATTGCCTTACTATTAATCCGCAGCTTACTAGGCTGTGATTGGAGCTTATCTTGCTGCACCACAAAAGACCATTCTTGAGCAGTCTCGCGGTTTACTTCGACCATCATGCCGATATAGTTACCATGTTGGCTATAAACAGCACTACCAATCAGCCTCTGCGTCGAAATAGATTTTGGTTCTTCAAAAGCCATATAGTTAGATTGCAATCAAGGGTTGTCAACTAGAGGGAATACCATTGGTTAGCGCTCTACTCGAACCTTACCGTCAGTGTTGACATCGAGTTCTTCTCGACGTACAGTCTCTTTGGCTTTAGCCACATCGCGCTCAGTTTCCTTGCGTACAGAAACTTCTTCACGAGCATAAGCCTCTTTTTCAATGGTGGCTTCGTCTTCGTAGACGTCCATACGAGCCACTTCACCTTCCTTAAACTGAGGTGAATGGCTGCCAACTGGCTTGCCATTAGTGCTGTGGCGTTCAACAACGACGCGCTCTTTTTCCAGGGGGACAGAGGCTTCGGCTGTTTCGGTCTCAACATGCTTACCGATCGCCACTTCACCAGTCTTGACGCGATTGCGGTTTGTCACTAAGCGCTCTTCATAGAGCTTCAGTGTGCCGTGGTTATCCTCTTCACTCATGCCGTAGAGTGTAGGTTCTCTGTCGTATGATGTGCTGTCATATTTTCGGCTTTGCGTCTCAGAGCTATGGGGACGATCCATAAATTTCTGCTGATTGCGACGCTTTCCTAAGGAACGATACTGGTCTCGTACTTGATCCTCATACCGCTGATCGACGGCTTGATCGTCCTTGTATGCAGGCAGATTCTCAATCTGCTGCCTTGTCAAACCGTCTACAAAGATGCGATCGCGGTTGTAGTCAAACTTGGCGAGACCGACGGGCAGCAAGACATTCTTGCCAAAAATCCAAGGGCCAGTGTCTACAACGACGTAGCGAAAACGACCCGAATCATCTACTAGGAGATTCTTAGCATCGCCAACTTTGTCTTCTCCCTGGGTATAAACGGAGTAATTTTCTACAGTGGCAAGCTTACCGTCACCAAAAGTTTCTCGATAGTTAGGGTAGTAGTCATGGAGCTTGTAAAGAGCCATATAGTGCGACCCTCCGGGTTTAGGTGTACTCCTTTAAACTACTAAGATACTCACTAATGTTCGTCAGTCTTTTGAGCTATTACTGCCTATATCATTCGACCCGTTTCACACAATAAACTAGTCATTCTTTTGGGGATATTATAATTCTATTGAGACTAGTGAAATATTGGAAACATAATAGAAGTAAGCGTTGCCATTAGACTTGCATTCGATTAAGAGCGCACCATAAAATTTTCCTTTTCCAATAATAATTTAATCAGAAAAGTAGCAAGAAATCTAATATCTAAAAACTAGCTCAAGCATAGTTTTATTAGACTTTTGCCAAACTTAATATCTCTTCAAATTTGGGAGCATATTAAATTTTCAATGATTTTAAAGTTATCTTATCCCAAAGCCCTTTTTTTCATTTCTAGGATAAAAGGAGAAAATTAAAATTTCTTTTTCCCAATAGGAGAAGAGCTTAGAGCTTCAGCGCGAGTCTTTGGTGTGAACTAGACTTCAGCGTGAGATCAGTCAAACGCTCAGCTGAATGATGAGGGGATAAAAGAGACACGCTTCCTCAATTTCGCCGTCACTTCGATCCTAAAAAGATTTAAATTTGCCAAGAAGAACTATTCCCATAGTCGTTCGACTCGTTGACGGCTATCAAGCCATGATTATATCAAAGTCAAAACTATGAGAAGCAAGATGATCAGAATTAAAATTTCTATAGAGCATTATCATCTTGCACACCTTTTAGTCGTCACACTATGTCTCACACCTACCAGTTTTATAATTAATGACTAAATAAATTTCTTCGATTTCGACTAGGCTGATTTTCTTTTTAATAAATTTTAATTAAAATTTCTCAGAGCTATTTAGAGACATTTAGAAGAGCATTGTCCTTTGTTCGGCTACGTCATTTCTTTTCCTCTTTATCCTAAAAAATCATAAAGAAAGACATTTGAAGGACACCTCGAAAAACACAATTTTTACTGAGCAAGCAGTCTCATCTCAGTCTCATCAGAGAGGATTGCGCATCAGCCGTGGTTGTCGTTCTGAGCTGAACCGATGAAAACGGTCATCGTGGTGGCATATTCGTGAGGGGAAGGCGTCCATGCCCATCAACATTCAGGCATGGAGACAGAATTCACCTGCCAAAAGACAAATCGCTTGAGGTTGTAGGTCAAATGCGTGAGTCCGA
Organism: uncultured cyanobacterium; assembly: GCA_937128595.1. Taxonomy (GTDB): domain Bacteria; phylum Cyanobacteriota; class Cyanobacteriia; order CAKZMO01; family CAKZMO01; genus CAKZMO01. The sequence goes on from CAKZMO010000292.1 coordinate 4,970, forward strand.
GATAGGTTTTGGCTCGCTCCAGGCCGATGGAACGCAGCTTCTTGCCGCCCATTGTCATCACCCATCTGCCAAAAACATGTTCGATGCGAGCCCGAATCTTTGACCGCTCTCGATTCTCGTCCTTCTGCAGTTCACTTAGAGGATGATTGCGATCGCCCTCTTCTAGGACACCCTCCACCTCAAACAACACCGCAAAGGCTTCATCAACCTGCTTCGTCTCAGCAGCAGCCCGACGCTGTGCTGGAAAACTCCGAGCCATACTTGGACGCTCAACAGCAGACAGTAGTGTTGCCGTAACTCAACAATCGAAGAGGGTAACGCATCGAGAAAGACTCCGTTCACTAGGCTGACATCAGCATATAGTTCTGAGGCCAGACAACTTATACAGATTTTGGATAGCGCTTCGCTTCGCTAGAAGATTCCAGCATCTACGGTTGATGTGAATGGATTTGTACCGAAAGGCTTTGTTTCCGCAGATGCAACGCCCACAAATCAATGGTGGGCTACAGACAAAAAGTCCGTTAAAACGGACTGAGATATTTTTGCAAGGTCATCAGCCCACTTCCAGTGGGCTTTTCATCCTAGTCCGCAATTGATTCGCGGACGGGCGAACAGCGCCTGAAATGACCTCAATCGCCGATTGGTATTTGCCACTAGCGAGTTGGCGCTGGACGAGTTGCTC
>CAKZMO010000293.1 GCA_937128595.1 uncultured cyanobacterium
ATAAGACGACCTACTTATCTGCTTAAGGTACTTGTTGGATAAAGATGCGATCGCCCTGTTCGCCCCTCTTCTCACAAATCATTGGAGATTGCTACAGACACTAATCATTGGAGATTGCTATAGACACTAATCATTGGAGATTGCTATAGACCACGCACTCAACCCAGTCCATTCGAAACATTGAAAGGTGGTGCTGACTCGCGAAGATCTTCACAAGTAAAAGAGCAATGGCATTAAAAAAACCCGCACTTCTCATTTCGAGAACATGCGGGTTTGACATTTAGGAAACCTGTTTGGTTGAAGCAAGCCTTGCAACCGATCAATCGGCCTGCAATTGTTGATGACTGAGTAGGGTCATCATTTCATTCAGACCTCGCTGAACTCGGCGCGTGACCGTTACCGGACTAACGCCGATTCGCTCTGCGACTTCTTTTCGAGACAACCCGCTTAGGAAGACATACTCGACTGCACAGCGAGTCTTTTCTTCTAGCTGATTGAGAGCACTTTGCAACAGTTGACGATCTTCTTCTAATCGCTGCAATGTTTGACCATGAACGTCGGGCAACATGTCACCCAGTGTGATTGGGGAGTCCATATTTTGCCCCATGACACCATCTAAACTGATAGGCATTCGATTGGCATATGCCATTTGAGCTTCGTGCCAGTCCTTTAGGTCAATTCCCATTCGTTCAGCGATTTCGCGATCGCTCGGTTGTCGATTCAGCTCATTTGCGAGTTGACGTTTGACCCGTTGCCCTTCCTGCTGCATTTCTTGCCAGCGGCGAGGAACCCTAACGATGCTACTGCGATCGCGCAAAAAATGCAGGATTTCCCCTCGAATATAAGGGACTGCAAAAGAACTAAATGCACAACCTTGCTGAGGATTGAACCGCTCGATGGCATGCATGAGTCCGAGGTAGCCAATCTGCTCCAGATCATCATAGGGTTCGGCACACTGATGGCTAATTCTATGAGCCACCTTGCGGACGAGACCTGCATTGAGTTGGACGAGTCGATTTCTTAGTTGCGGAGAAGGATTTTTCTGATAGGCCAACAACATTTCCATGCTGCGTGACCGAAGAGAGCCTTGCGATGCTGTCATTGAACCACCTTGCGTCAGAGAGTTAGCTCATCTCATTGAAACGAAACGTTATGTGTTGGACGCCCCCTGATTTGGGAATGCTTAATGTTCGTTCTAAATGAAGCATATTAAAGCTGTCTCACCGATGCCTACTCATTTGACTGAACTTTAGAGAAAATACATAATCTCATCTCGAAATATGAAAGCCACATTGAGTCAGAATTATCAGTTCAAGTCGCGCCAATCCCTGGCTGGGTCAGCATTGCTCCATTCGATCATGGCTTCTCTTTACAAAGTCCAAACTTCATCAAGTTACGGTGAAAGCTTGGAAGTTTTGTGTTGAACCTGTGAGCAAATCTCGCGAAGCGAACGCACCGTTTCTAACACAACCGTTGTTGCGGTGTCCACTTCAGATTCTGTGGTGAAACGCCCAAGTCCAAATCGAAGCGAAGCCTGAGCAAGTCGATCGGATCGTCCAATCGCTTTCAAGACATGGGAAGGCTGTGCAGCCGCTGAGGCACAGGCAGACCCTGATGAGACCGCAATGTCTCCTCGAATTCCTAACATCAGTCCTTGAGGATCGACTCCTTCGATGCTGATGTTCAAGTTGCCTGGAAGCCGCTGGTGAAGATGACCATTGAGATGCACGTCGCCTAAGGACTGAAGTGAATGCCACAGGCGATCGCGCAACTGAGTCAATCGCTCAGATTCGTCTTCCAGCTCGGCGATCGCTAAATCAACGGCCTGAGCGAATCCAACGATTTGAGGTGGATACAAAGTACCGGAGCGAAGACCTTTTTCTTGTCCACCACCATGAAGCTGAGGCGCAAGCTGTACTCTAGGATTGCGTCGTCGAACATAAAGTGCGCCAATCCCCTTAGGCCCATAGACTTTGTGAGCTGTCATCGACAGCAAGTCAATCTGCATAGTCTCCACATCAAGCGGAATCTTGCCTAAAGCCTGAGCTGCATCCGAGTGAAGCAGAATCCCTCGCTCATGGCAGAGTGCACCAATCTCCGCAAGAGGTTGTAAAACTCCAATCTCATTATTCGCGGCCATGACGGAGACAAGCACCGTGTCGGATCGAAGAGCTTGCTCCAGCACAGCCAGATCGACAATCCCATCCGTCTGCACAGGTAATTCCGTAATTTCAAATCCTAAAGTCTTTAGATAGCGACAGGGCTCTAAAACTGCACTGTGCTCTGTGGTGACAGTGATAATATGCTGTCCTTTCGAAAAATAAGCCTCTGCTACGCCCTTGATGGCTAAGTTGTTGGCTTCAGTGGCTCCACTGGTGAAGATCAGTTCTTCTGGTGTCGCGTGAATGGCTTGAGCAAGGCAATCGCGCGCGTGAGAAACGGCTGAAGTGGCTTCCCAGCCGTAGAGATGTCCGACGCTAGACGGATTTCCCATCGACTCTGTCCAATAGGGCAGCATCACCTCCACAACTCGCGGATCGACCGGAGTCGTCGCATGACAATCGAGATAAATCGGACGATGGACCATAAACGCTTCGTATTAATCTTCGTTCGTTCACAATTCGATTGTTTGAGAATATAGTCTGTACGAAATAGCTTCAATCAATCTCAATCAATCGCTGAATCGTCAGAGTCATCATCCCAACTGTCATCACTGTCCTCTTCATCCAAAAAGGCATCAAGATCCTGATACATGTTTTGAAGAGCTTGCTTCTGACTTCGGCGAGATGGACGGCGGTATTTGTTTGTGGCTAGTTTAGGTTCAAAGCACGACTGACCTGATTCTCCTGCTTTGAGCTTCAAGGTAGATTCTTCAGAGCCAATCCGCGCCTGAGATTGCTCATGGGCGATCGCCTCCTCAAGCAGAGACAAATAGTGGTCGTATCGCTCCCAATCTCCTTTCACGACACAGTTAGGTTCATCGCGATGTAGGCAATTTTTGAACTGACAGCTCTTGTCTTGAGTCCGCTGACGAATTTCTGGAAAACAGCGAGCAAGCTCCTGTGGCGATAGTGACAAATCAGGCTGATTAAATCCTGGAGTATCAGCTAGCAACCCTCCTGTTGGCAATTCAAATAGCTCTACGTGGCGGGTTGTGTGACGACCCCGCCCAAGCTTTCCAGATACTGCTCCTACTCGCAGATCAACAGCAGGAATCAGATGATTGATGAGACTAGATTTGCCTACGCCAGATGGCCCTGAGACCACCGTGACACGATTTTGAAGCTGGCGATGAATTGCAGCTCCGTACGGATCGGTTTGCAGACTGAAGATCAGCGGCTCATATCCCCACTGTTGAAGGCGATCGCGCCATTGTTGCTGCTGGTTTGCAGAAACAAGATCGCTCTTATTCAAGCCTAAACAAACCTGTAGCTTTGTCGATTCGGCCTTAACCAAGAATCGGCTCATCTGAATCGGTTCTAGATCAGGTTCAGCTAAGGCAAAAACTAGGAAAATCTGATCGGCATTTGCAATAGGCGGTCGATCCAACTCAGTTTGACGGGGCAGTACATCAGCAATCGCACCACGACCTCCTTGCCAGTCAGGCTCTTCTATGCGGACGCGATCGCCAACACACACATCTTGTCCCACCTTCTTGAGGCGCGAACGCCGCGTACAGAGCAAAAGCGGCTGTGCATCAGTTCGACTTGAGTTCGAGTCTGGTGCAGCAACATTATTGCTTACAGACTGCGGTAATCCATCCAAGCGAACGGAGTAAAAATTGGCCTGAACAGCCAACACCGTTCCCAACCCCTCAATGGGTGAATCGTAGGAGCGATCGCCCAACTCATAAGAGCCTGCAACAAAATGTTCCAATAATGGGGCAGGATGAGACTGCTCAGATATGGCTTGCTGTGTCGTTGTGCGATCGTCACCCATGACTAATCAATCGCCCGCCGTACTCGAAGCGAATAAAATCCGTCTTGCTCAGCGATTTGCTCAATCCTATGCCCCTCCATTACAAGGCTATCTGGGACTTGCTCTATCGGCTCACCTGGATCTAGCCAAACTTCTAACAGGGAACCTGGAGACATTTTCTCAAGCCGCAGTTTTGTCCTAACAAAATTGATAGGGCAGGGAGTTCCCCTTAGATCTAGCTGATCATCGGGAGGGTGAAGCGTTACGTTTGTCGAAGTCATCCTCGGAACAAGCCTCCCAAGAAACCTTCAAGCCCTCCGCCCTTGCCTGCACGGGCTCCGCTAATTTCCGCTAGCTTCTCCAACAATTCCCTTTCGTCAGTACTTACCTTTGTCGGAATTTGAATTCGCACCGTAATGAGATGGTCACCACGACTGACCGGATTCCCTAAACGAGGCACCCCGCTATTCTCAAGAGTAATGACAGTATCAGGCTGAGTCCCAGGCGCAATAGTTACTTCCTTGGGGCCATCGACGGTATTGACGTCTGTCCGGCATCCCAAAATAGCTTGGAGATAGCTGACTTGAAGTTCTGAAAGAATATTGATTCCGTCACGACGGAATTCAGAATCTTCGTTAACAAATAAATAAACATACAAGTCCCCAGGGGGGCCACTTCGCTTTCCAGCATCTCCTTCCCCAGAAACACGAAGTCGAGTTCCATTATCAACTCCAGCAGGAATCGAAATTTTCAGCTTCTTGGTTTCCTGTTTCTGCCCACTTCCCTCGCATACGTCACACTTCTGCTCAATCATCTGCCCTGTGCCTGAACAGGTCGGACACACAGCAACTTGCGTAAAACTTCCAAAAGGAGTGCGCGTTGCCCGCCGGACTTGTCCACTTCCAGTACATGTAGAACAGTTGGTCGGGCTTGTTCCAGGCTTTGCGCCAGTGCCACCGCAAGTGGAACACGTTTCTAGATGGCTGATGCGAATTTCCTTATCACCACCGAAAACGGCTTCCCTGAAATCTAGCTTCAGGTCTAGCCTCAGGTCATCGCCTCGTACAGGGCCGCCACGACGACGCCCAGACTGACCCATACCACCAGAAAATCCGCTGAAGAAGCTTTCAAAAATATCGGCAAAGCCGCCAAAATCACTGAAATCTTGGTAGCCCCCCGCTCCGCCAGCGGCCGAACCGATACCCGCTTCACCAAACCGATCGTATCGTGTTCGAGCTTCCGGCTCTGACAATACTTCGTAAGCGCGGTTAATTTCCTTGAACGTCTCTTCTGCGCCGTCTTCTTTGTTGACGTCAGGATGATATTTTCGAGCTAAACGACGATATGCCCGTTTGAGTTCGTCTTTATCAGCGCTACGTGAAACGCCCAAGATTTCGTAATAATCACGAGCCATAGAGTGCTGCTTTGATGGAGTTAACAAAAACAGATATTGAATATCCAGCGCAGATCGATCCAGCTAAAGTCGTAGACCTGCTTTTCCTATCCTAAACTAAACCCATCAACTCCCCTCAATTGCCTCATATCCTGCTTCTATTGTTGCATCCTCGTCAAGGTTATAGTCGTCGTCATCATCCTCGTCATAAGCAGGCGCAGAATGACCATTGCCTGGGGCTGTCAAATTTTCTTCTGTCCTCGTCTCAGCATATGATTCAGGCTCGGCAAATTGCGTTGCATCTTGTGAATCGGAACTACTACCAGCTTGTTGATATACCGCTGTTCCTATCGCTAAGAGAGTTTGCTCTAAAACACCAACCTTCTCGCGAACAGTGCCAATATCTCTCTGACTGATCGCAGCTCTCAAAGATGCAACATGCTCATTGGCTTGAACCTTCAGATTTTCAGGAATGAACTCTACATTATCTCGCATCGTAGTTTCATAGCTAGCAAAGAGAGAGTCTGCCTGGTTCCTCAGCTCTACAAGCTGGCGTCGAAGCTCGTCTTCTCGTGCATAGACTTCCGCTTCTTGTCGCATTCGTTCTAGCTCAGTTGGGCTCAGTCCTCCTGTGTTGCGAATACTGATGCTCTGTTCTCTTCCGGTACCTTTGTCTCTAGCTGCAATCTGCAGAATACCGTTAGCATCAATTTCAAACGCTACTTCAATCTGCGGAACACCTCTGGGAGCGGGGGGGATTCCCGTAAGCTGAAATTTACCCAGACTCTTATTGTCCTTCGCCATAGCTCGCTCGCCTTGGAGCGCATGGATTTCAACCGATGTTTGACCATCGGTTGCAGTTGAGAAAGTTTGAGTTTTGCTAGTAGGAACTGTTGTATTTCGTTCAATGATCTTGGTGAAGACTTCACCTAGAGTTTCAATTCCTAAAGACAGAGGCGTAACATCAAGAAGAAGAATGTCTTTGACTTCATCACTCAGGACTCCAGCCAGGATAGCAGCACCTAATGCTACGGCTTCGTCGGGGTTCACTGACTTATCTGGAGACTTGCCGTCGAAGTATTCTGCGATCGCCTGCTGCACGGCCGGAATACGAGTAGAACCTCCGACAAGAATAATCCGATCGATGTCTTCTGCAGACAGGGCAGAATCTTTCAGTGCTTGCTCTACAGGTTTTATCGTCTCTTCTACTAGCGAACTCGCTAATTCTTCGAACTTGGCACGAGTCAACTCCATTTCCAAATGTTTTGGCCCCGTTTCATCTGCAGTGATGAACGGAAGATTGATGGAAGTTGAAAGCATGCTTGACAGCTCGATTTTGGCTTTTTCACCAGCTTCTCGCAGACGTTGAAGAGCCATTTTGTCACTCGACAAATCGATACTTTCTGTGTCCCGGAATGAATCAATCATCCATTCGACAAGAACGTTATCGAAGTCATCACCACCCAAGTGGTTGTTGCCGGAAGTGGACTTAACTTCGAAAACACCATCTCCAAGCTGCAAAACAGAGACATCAAACGTTCCACCACCTAAGTCAAAAACCAGAATCACCTGATCCTGATCTTGCTTATCCAAACCATAAGATAACGCTGCAGCAGTGGGCTCATTAATAATTCTTAAAACTTCAAGTCCAGCAATCGTTCCGGCATCTTTTGTGGCTTGGCGTTGTGCGTCGGTAAAATACGCTGGAACCGTTATCACTGCTTTATCGACTGTCTCATTGAGATAGCTTTCGGCATCTTCTTTGAGTTTCTGCAGGATCATGTAAGAGATCTGCTGAGGCGTGTGAACTTCATCGCGAATCTGGACATCAACAGTGTCATCTTTGCCCCTTATGCAAGCGTAAGAAACACGACTCCGCTCCAAATCGGTATCATCCCAACGACGACCGATAAAGCGCTTGATACTAAACACTGTATTCTCGGCATTTGTTACAGCTTGGCGCTTCGCTAGCTGACCGACTAGACGCTCTCCGCCTTTGCCAAATCCAACAATACTCGGAGTTGTTCGCCCCCCTTCAGAATTCGTAATAACAACGGGCTGACCACCCTCTAGAACAGCAACGCAGCTATTTGTAGTGCCGAGATCAATGCCGATGACTTTTCCCATGATTTAACGGCCGTGAAAGCGTTCAACTAAAATTTTGGCGAGCTAAACAACAGATGTTTAATTCTCTCGTGAAGCCTTGCCATGCCCATTCTTTGAGCAAGTATTCCTCAATTTTCCACAAAACGATCACTTATTTTTGTAAAAATTAAATAATTGAGTTGCTTTAATCTGGAGAAAACTTGCTTCAAGGTAAGAGGCTAAACTTATTTATCTTCGAACATCAAGTCTTTTAATTTGCGTAAACACACTTGTTTTGAGGAGTAAAGACTGCTGTAACTGACCTCAAAAAATCGGAGATGCGAGCGATCGCCTCTGAAGCATCTCCTTCAACAATACAGAGATGATTAAGCATCACCGGAACTTGGCGGCTCTGGAGATTCTGAACCTGTAGATCCCCCACCAGATGACTGTTCAGGTTCAGCAGCAACTTTTACCATGGCATGCCGAAGCACGCGATCGCCCATCATATAGCCGCGCATCAACTCTTCGACAACCGTACCCTCAGGATACTGGTCTGTCGGCTCGCGCATAACGGCTTCATGCAAATTCGGGTCAAACTCGACGCCCTCTGCTCGCATGGGAGATACTCCAAGGCGCTTCATAGAATCTACAAGTTGCTTGTAGACGCTTTGATAACTTTTGTGAATCGTCATCTCAGCCTCAGTCTGCGGCTTAATCTGTGACCGTGCTCGCTCGAAGTTATCTACAACAGAGAGAAGCTCACCGATTGTCGCGCACTTGATTTGCTGTTCAGCACCTTCACGTTCTTTTTGAGTTCGCTTACGAAAGTTTTCGAAATCTGCGGCAATCCTGACGTACTGAGCTACACGATCCTCAAGTTGAGCCTTGGCTGCATCAAGCTGTTGCTGCATAGATTCCAGAATCGCAGGATCAACGCCCGTGACGACAGGTTCGGCTTCTACTGATGAAGGTGTCGAAACAGGTTGCTCATTCTCATCACCGTCTTCCTTAATTGAAACTTCGTCCCATGTCGGAGCCGCGTCATCGGGACTTGATGTTTCTGCTTCTACGGGTTGTTCAGAAACATCTATGGGCTGCTCATCCTCATTGGGCGAAGGATTGTTTTCAACTTCTGGATTGTCAGTAGCCATTACATCCTGGTTGTCGTTCACCTCAAATATCCTCAGCACTCTTCATCATGAACATAGACGACTGTGGCTTGCCGACCTTAGTCTATCAATCCCTATTATGAGGGCGAAGTCTAAGAACACCAACCTTAGGTCTTAGACTATGCTACACAGAATAGAGCTTTCCCTCCAACTTTGCTGTTCGAGCTTGTTCTTCTCGAAGCGATTTTGCAAGCTGTATTCGCCGTAAAGCTTCGCATCGAACCTACCAATATTAAGTTAAGGGGCAATCCCTGACTGAATATCTGAGGCAAGATATCTAAGGCAAGCTTTTTCTGATTCAGATGACAGAACTGTCAACACTGCACGTTGGCACTGCACGTCGGCTAATTTATTGGCTTCGTTGCTATAGCAATGCGCAGATAGGTTAGGACAGATATTGATGGAGAAGCCGCGCACCGTGCGGCTTCTCCATCAACTATTGATTTTATATCAGCGCGTAGCACCATATGACTCGTCCCCAGAAGTCTGCAATACGGAACACATGGGCGATCGCCCACGTCTTTCAAAGATTTAGATTCAATCTAAGTCGAATTGAAGTTCTCGCGATAATCAACCCGACTCAAGTGTTAAGAGTTCCTACAGGAATTCGACTTTTGTCAAAGCTACAATCTAGATTCTTGAGCAAAAGCCTCGCAATTGAAGCATGACTACAGGATTAAGTTAACCTTGAAAACTTAAACTGAGCATCCATCAACCTAACTCTGAGTTTAGTAAGCTACAGTATCTGTAATACTGCCAAGGAAATAGGTTTAGAGAACAGTTGAAAACTGAATTGCTAGATGCGCAGCGTCCTAAACACTTGGCTCGTGCTTTTACCGTTTACACAAGTCATTGATATAAAAATCTCTCGACACGTAATTTCTCCGGCGAGAATCTATGTCGCGAGAAATCTAAGGGATCGATTTTAAAGCATAATTTGCAGAGGCACGGTCTACTCAGAGACGCTCGTCAACCTAGTCATGCGCATTTCTGGACATGTAGCTGCAAGATTACTTAAGACTCAGCTATATCAACGAGGGGATTAAGACAAAAGCGTGATCCCCGCAAGTTTTGTTCGCTAGATGGGAACACTAACCCGTACACGGAGACTCACCAGCATTCGGCTATGACCAACTCTTCAAATCGTCGTGCTCTTGTCCGCCAAAATACTCTCTCTCCTTTTGGGAACAAGCTTGTACAGTCAGGCTATGCTGACTCTGATCAGATACAGCAGGCATTGGTTGAGAGCCGCAAGACAGGGCGATCGCTGCCCGATGTTATCCAGAACATCACCAATAAGCTTTTGCCGCCTGATCTTCTGCGACAGTATAAAAAGCAACAGCTATTTGAACTCAAGATTCTGTATGGGGTAGAGTCCCTCGATCCAGAGCTAACAGAAATTCCGGCAACTCATGTCAGCAGTCTCATCGACACCCTGATTCCAGTTGATACTTGCCGACGCTACAGATTGGTTCCTTTGGAGCGCTACGACGATACCGAGCCTCCCTCTGTCTTAGTCGCAATGGTCAATCCTGATGACCTTGCAGCTCAGGATGACCTCAATCGTATCTTGCGTCCTAAGGGGCTCGCGCTCAAGCGCATGGTCATCACCCCTGAAGACTATCAGCGATTAATTTCGCAGTATCTAGATGAGCAGGTAGAACGTCAAAAGCAGGAGGCTCTTGAGTCTCAAGTCGATGTCAAATCCGACTTAGAAGGGCTAGAGCATCTTAGCTTAGAAGACGATCCCGATGATTTGGAGGTCGATTTAGGAGCAGCCCTGCAAGATGCTGAAGCAGCTCCTGTTATTGCTCTCGTTAATAAAATCCTTGTAAAAGCTCTTCAAGAAGGTGTGTCCGATATTCACGTTGAACCCCAAGAAGAAGGCCTCAGGGTTCGATTCCGAAAAGACGGCGTGCTACGTCAGGCGTTCGAGACTTTTCCGAAGAAGATTATTCCAGCCGTCACAGCACGTCTGAAAATTATTGCCACCTTGGATATTTCTGAGCGTCGTCTACCCCAAGATGGTCGCATTCGCCGCATATTTGATAACCGTAAGGTCGATTTTCGGGTCAACACTTTGCCTAGTCGCTATGGAGAAAAAGTTTGTCTTCGGATCCTCGACAACTCAGCGACTCAGCTAGGGTTAAACAAGCTGATTACAGACAACCCAACCCTCGAAGTTGTTCAAGAGATGGTCGCCCGCCCCTTCGGTCTAATTTTGGTCACAGGCCCTACCGGGTCAGGTAAAACGACGACACTATATTCCGCTCTCGCAGAACGCAACACACCGGGAGTCAATATCAGTACAGCAGAGGATCCAATTGAATATTCTCTCCCAGGGATCACTCAGGTGCAGGTCATTCGGGAAAAGGGCATGGACTTTGCTTCTATCCTTCGAGCATTTCTGCGCCAAGATCCGGATGTGATTCTCGTTGGTGAGACTCGCGACAGAGAAACCGCCAAAACAGCAATTGAAGCGGCACTCACAGGGCACCTGGTTTTGACAACCCTCCACACAAATGATGCCGCTGGTGCGATCGCCCGCCTTGACGAGATGGGTGTAGAGCCTTTCATGGTTTCGGGAGCGTTGCTTGGAGTCTTGGCTCAGCGGCTTATGCGGAAGGTTTGTGACGAATGCAGCCAACCTTATTCTCCTACCACGGAAGAGCTCGCTCGATTTGGTCTCACGTCATCTCGCGAATCCGAGCATACTTTTTATCGGGCAGTGACCCTATCCAATGAACAGCTATTGTCGGCAAAGCAAGCCGGAACTCTTTGTCCTAAATGTTCAGGCTCAGGCTATAAGGGACGTTGTGGGGTTTATGAAGTCATGCGTGTCACTGAGACGATTCAAACCCTGATTACCGACGGTGCCCCTACCGAACGAATTAAAGAAGTTGCTGTTGAAGAAGGAATGAACACCCTCCTCGCATACAGCCTCAATCTTGTTCGCCAAGGTCTTACGACCTTGGAAGAAGTTGAACGAGTCACTTTCACTGATACAGGTTTGGAAGCCGAGCTTAAGGCGAAGCGAAAAACATCTTTGATTTGTCGAACGTGTGGAGCAGACCTCAAGCCTGAGTGGTTAGACTGCCCATACTGCACTACCCCCAGATTCCAAGATTAGCTATCTTCGTAGCCTAGCCGTTTGCAGTCAAAACTCTATATTTCCTTAGAATTACGCTCAGACCACGTCCAAAAATTCAAGCTTTTGAATAGGAGCAGCGCACTATGGATTTGATGATTGAAGACCTGATGGAACAGCTCGTTGAGATGGGGGGATCTGACCTACACCTCTCAGCAGGTCTACCTCCCTACTTCCGAATCAGCGGTAAGCTGACACCTATTGGTGATGAGCCCTTGTCATCTGAGCAGTGTCAGCGACTCATCTTCAGTATGCTCAACAATACTCAGCGCAAGACTCTAGAGCAAGAGTGGGAACTTGACTGCTCCTATGGGGTGAGGGGGCTTGCACGATTTCGAGTCAACGTCTATAAGGATCGGGGAACCTACGCAGCGTGCTTGCGAGCACTTAGCTCCAAGATTCCCAATTTTGACAAGCTCGGTTTGCCTGACATCGTCAAAGAAATGGCCGAGAAACCCAGAGGTCTCATTCTTGTAACGGGGCCAACAGGATCGGGTAAGACCACTACCCTCGCGGCCATGATCGATCTAATTAACCGCACTCGTGCAGAGCATATCCTGACGGTTGAAGATCCGATTGAATTTGTTTATGAGCCTATTAAGAGTCTCATTCACCAAAGACAGCTAGGGGAAGACACTAAAAGTTTCGCAAACGCTCTGAGAGCAGCTTTGCGAGAAGACCCTGACATCATCCTTGTGGGTGAGATGAGAGACCTCGAAACGATCTCTCTGGCTATCACTGCAGCCGAAACGGGGCACCTCGTTTTTGGTACCCTGCACACCAGCTCTGCTGCTCAAACGGTAGATCGAGTGATCGACGTTTTCCCGGCAGAGAAGCAAACCCAGGTTCGAGTTCAGCTATCTAACTCTCTCGTATCAGTATTTAGCCAGACGCTTATTCCAAAGAAGAATCCCAAGCCCGGCGAATTTGGTCGAGTGATGGCTCAAGAAATCATGGTCGTCACCCCTGCGATCGCCAACCTGATTCGGGAGGGCAAAACGTCCCAGATTTATTCAGCGATTCAGACTGGCGGCAACTTGGGTATGCGCACCCTCGAAAGGGTGCTGGCAGACCTCTACAAGTCAGGACAGATTTCTTTTGAATCTGCCATGTCCAAGACATCGAAAACTGATGAACTTCAGCGTCTGATCAATGCAGGGGGAACCACTGCTGGCGCAAAAGGCAAAACACGACCGGGAGGCTACACGGCTACCCCAGCTCGTCGATAGGCTACTGTTTCCAAAAGTCAAAAAGCTCAGTTCGAGCAAATGAGGCGACTTCTGGAGTGTACTTTACCCAAGCACCATTCTAGAGGTCGTTTCTGTCTGAGCGCTGACTGTCAAAATTCTTGGACAACCTTCTGCTACCGTAGCGGCGCGACATAGGATCTACCAAATGAAGGGGGTCGCACCATTACATCTGATTTTTAAGTTAGAGCCTCGGGCTGAATTAATAAAAAAATGCTTAAATTGATGCAGACTATATTAGTTTTCGATATCAATCTCAACGCTTTAACTCTTGAAAACCTCTTAATTCATTGCTCAACTATCGTTTCGTCACTGAACAGGTTTAAGCCATGCCGACCTATGTCGTAAAAGCCCGAGATTCAAAGGGCAACCCCAAAAAGCAAAAAATCTCGGCAGGATCACCCGCCGAGGCACGCTCAACACTTAGAGAACAGGGTTTGTTCGTACAAGACCTAAAAGAAGCTCAAAGTTTTGACCCCAACAATCTCGACTTCAGCTTCATTTCTAATGCGATGACGAAGGTGACGGTTAAAGACAAAGCAGTCTTTTCTCGTCAGTTTGCAGTGTTGATTAATGCGGGAGTTGCCCTTGTCCGAGGACTTGGCGTGCTGTCTGAGCAGTGCAGCAATCCTAAGCTAAAAAAAGCGTTATTAGAAATCAACTCAGACGTACAGCAAGGAACGAACTTGTCTGACTCGATGAGAAAGCATCCTGCCTGTTTCGATGGACTTTACGTCAGCATGGTTCAAGCAGGCGAGGTTGGTGGTGTTCTCGACGAAGTGATGAACCGTCTTGCCAAGCTATTAGAAGACGTAGCACGGCTCAATAACCAAATTAAATCAGCAATGACCTATCCAATTGCGGTTGGTGTTATTGCAACCGCAGTATTTATTGGAATGACTGTGTTTCTGCTACCGACCTTCGCTAATATTTTCGAAGAACTCGATGCAGAACTGCCAATATTTACGCAGATCATGCTGAATATTAGTGATTTTTTACGAACTCCTGTTTACGTCTTGGGAATTATTGCGACGGTTGTCTTACTAGCATTTGCGTATCGCCGCTATTACGCAACTCGTGTCGGACGGGAAACGCTGGATCGTTTTTACCTCAAAATGCCCCTCTTCGGCGACTTGATTCAAAAAACTGCTGTAGCACGATTCTGCCGAACCTTCGGTGCTCTTTCTCGCTCGGGTGTTCCTATTTTGACCGCGCTGGAAATTGTTCGTGATACGGCAGGTAATCAGGTGATCGCAAATGCTGTAGACGCTGCCCGACGGGAAATTCAAACGGGAGGAATGATTAGCATTGCGATTCAGAGAGAGCAAGTGTTTCCCATTATGGCCATCCAGATGATCAGCATTGGAGAAGAAACGGGAGAAATTGACACGATGTTAATGAAAGTTGCCGACTTTTATGAAGATGAGGTCGAGCAAGCCGTTAAAGCGCTGACTTCGATTATGGAACCCATCATGATCGTTGTACTGGGAGGCATGGTTGGTTCTATTCTTGTAGCCATGTATTTGCCGATGTTTAAGGTTATGGATGCAATTGGATAAGACGGGTCTATCTCTCAGCGGTTCTGCGCTTCTCTAAAATCACTTCATTCATTAGAACAGTCAGAACTTGAAAGCCGTAGGGAACCAACCCTGCGGCTTTTCGATGAAAAGAGATGATAAAGTAAGAAGCCGTAAAGTTCGATTTGCAGACACAGCATCCACTCATGCCCAAGGTTCGAGACCAGGGAAATCAATATTCGCAATATTCAGACTTGAACCGCAATACTTCCGGTTCGTCCTTGTTCGCCGATCAGACATCTCTTCCTGAATTGAGGCGATCGCTCCTGCAGTGGTATCAGCAACAAGGGCGTGATCTTCCTTGGAGAACGACCCGAGATCCCTACAAGATCTGGGTGTCTGAGGTCATGCTGCAGCAAACCCAGGTCAAAACTGTAATTCCTTACTATCAGCGCTGGGTTGAGCAGTTTCCAACAATTAAATCCCTAGCTCAAGCGGATCAGCAAACGATTCTAAAGGCATGGCAAGGCTTAGGGTACTATGCCCGTGCCCGAAACCTCCATCGATCTGCTCAGATTGTTGCGGATCAGAGAGACGGTATGTTTCCTCAAACGCTGGATGAAGCGATCGCCCTCCCTGGGATTGGGCGCACCACCGCTGGCGGTATTTTAAGCGCAGCGTTCAATCAGTCCACAGCCATTTTGGATGGTAATGTGAAGCGAGTATTAGCACGACTCACGGCCTTATCCATGCCTCCAAACCGTGCCCAACCCGAACTTTGGAAAATCTCTGAGCGGTTGCTTGATGTGCATCATCCGCGCGATTTCAATCAAGCGCTCATGGATTTGGGCGCGACGGTCTGCACTCCCAAGTCACCGCAGTGTACAGCATGTCCCTGGACGGTTCACTGCCGAGCCTATGCAACCCATCTTCAACATCAAATTCCTATGACAGAATCACGGTCTGAACTTCCCCACAAACAAATTGGCGTCGCTGTCATTTGGGATGGCGATGGTTTAGTTCTCATCGACCGACGCAAACCAGAAGGACTCCTAGGTGGTCTTTGGGAGTTTCCAGGCGGAAAGATTGAACCGAATGAATCCGTAGAAGACTGCATTCGAAGGGAAATCAAAGAAGAACTAGATATTGAAGTATCGGTGGGCGATCGCCTGATTACGATTGAGCATACCTACAGCCATTTTCGAGTGACACTCAACGTTCACCATTGTCAGTATGTTTCAGGAGAACCTCAGCCACTCGAATGCGACGAAATTAAATGGGTAAGCATGGACGAAATCCACACCTACCCATTTCCCAAAGCCAACGAAAAAATTATTGCTGCCCTTGAAGAATATCAGCGAACAACTTCCTCGTAAACCCGCAGCTCTTTGAGCTAGGCAAAGGTGATGATTAAGTAACCATCTTGAAACTTTGCTCCTGCCACGGCTCTTCCTCGGAGTTCAGAAGGGAGAAAAATATTGCGGCGCTGGTCGCCCGCTTCGATCGTCACCTCTGGGCCGTATTGGGTGAGCTTGACTTGCTGCTTGGTAAAACCAGGCAAGAACAGGCGCACTTGCCGAGCCTGCAAATCGAGTGAGATAGGAGCAGGAGGAACGGCCTGACGAAAATCGGGCAGCGCATCAGCCAAGTCAGCCCAGTTGCTTTCTTCTTGGTGCGGCACAGCCGTAGCAGCAATGGGAGAAAACGATTCACCCACAGATGAGGCATCGCTTGATTGATTAACCAACACCCCTCCCACAGACAGTCCTACCTGCTGAGCCGCTCCCCACAAATAACGCGCCGTAGCGATCGCTTCAGAACGCTCTGTCGTAACGAGATAGGCCATGACTCGCTGAGGATTGGCGATCGCTTCTTTTCCTTGTTCCAGAATGGATTTAGCCTGATTGGCAGGTTGAGAAGACATCAGATCGCCTGACCAATCGACGTTCAAAACGGAACTAGCGATAGGTTGGATAAAAGGGCTAATGCTACGCCCCAAGTCAGACTCAGAAAATACTTTTTGAAAGCGACGGGCATACCAGCTAAGAATTTCGGGCATTCCAAACATTCGCAACGTGCTTTGATACCCGTCACCATCGTAGAGAATGACATCATACTGACCGCTAGCATCCTGCTCTCGCACCGCGTTGAGTGCAAGTGCCGGATCCATACCCGGCAAGACTCCCAACTCCTGACCATAAACCTCTTTGAAGAATGGTGTTTTCAGATATTGGGCTTCCTGCTTTTTAACCTCGTCCCAGCTCTCTTCTAAAAGCTGAGCCGATCTCAAGTTCATGACCTGCAGGTTGGGAGCGATCTTCTGCGACTTTCCCTCAATAGATTGACCCATCAAGTTTTCAAGGGCTGGACCAGCATCCTGACTCATCAGCAACACTCGTTGCCCTGAGGCCGCGAATTTATGGGCAGCGGCCAGTGCTAACGTTGTACGCCCTGTTCCTCCCTTTCCCAAAAATGTGAGGATAAAGGCCATATCTCATCAGTCTCCACTTGTTTAAACTGCTTCTAGCTCATCTTCGAAAAACCAAGTGGCATACTGGTCTTCAAACTTCACCACCATGCCTACGTCGCTACCGTCCACCATTTTAAACTCTTGGACAGTTCCAGTCTGACCCAATCGACCAATCACATCCTGAGAAGTGCGATCGCGCAAACGACGAACTTTTACCTTTTGACCAATCTCCATTACAACCCCAACTTATCCACAACTAAGCTGAACACGATCTTCACTAGACCCATGCAAAGCTCCTTGGCAATAGATAAAGATGACGAAGGATGCGCAAGACAATTCTAGTCAGAATTGATGCATCTCTCGGACTCAACAGCCAAGGTCTCTACGTTGAGAATAAAAGACCAATCTAGAGTGTATCAGTGTCTTGTAGCCTATTAGGTTATTCTGTATAGCGGATTTAAATAAGATCTGAATCTGATGAGAAGACTCGCTTGCGGTCTTTCTGCACTGAGGCTGGGCATGACCTGCGATCGCCCACGCATATTTGCACAACATTCGCCTAAAATCGTCTAAAAAAACTCTAGAAGATCTAGCGGAGCACAGTTTCATTATGTTGGCAAAGCGCATCGTACCTTGTCTAGACGTCAAAGCTGGTCGTGTCGTCAAAGGGGTCAACTTCGTCAACCTCCGGGATGCAGGTGACCCAGTAGAGCTTGCCCAAGCCTACAACGACGCTGGCGCGGATGAACTGGTTTTTCTCGACATCACAGCCACTCACGAAGACCGCAACATTATTTTCGATGTGGTGTATCGCACTGCCGAGCAAGTGTTCATTCCGCTCACTGTTGGCGGTGGCATTCAATCCTTAGAAACAATTAAAAAATTGTTACGTGCTGGAGCTGACAAAATTAGCATTAACTCGTCGGCTGTCCGGAATCCAGATTTCATCAACGCTGCGAGCGATCGCTTTGGAGTTCAGTGCATTGTCGTTGCAATTGATGCTCGTCGTCGTTCCGACCTTGCCAATCCAGGATGGGATGTATATGTCCGTGGCGGTCGGGAGAATACGGGACTAGATGCACTGTCGTGGGCTAAGGAAGCGGCGCAACGTGGAGCAGGAGAAATTTTGCTTACCAGCATGGACGCTGACGGCACTCAAGCTGGATACGACTTGGAATTGACGGGGGCGATCGCCCAAGCTGTTGATGTCCCAGTGATTGCGTCTGGAGGAGCCGGAACCTGTGACCACATCCGTGAAGCTCTGACAACGGGGCAAGCCGAAGCCGCATTACTCGCGTCACTGCTGCACTACGGTCAGCTAACAGTGGATGAAGTCAAGCGCCACCTTGCAGAACACAAAGTCCCAGTCCGGTTGAATCAATCCTTATAGGGATTGACAAAAGAATACTTTAAAGGGTTTGTCAAACAGGCCAATCCCGATAATTCTCCGATGCCTCTATAGAACTTGCTTTGCGAGGCTCGTCAATTTTCGCTTTACAGTGTTAAGATACGTGAATATTACATTTCGTAACATGAAGTCTTAAAAATGCTTTTTATCCTTGTTGTTGTTGTCGCTTTAGTTTCATGGGCGCTGCATCTGATGCAGCAAGCCATTGATGAACGAGAGTTTTCGCTTATGCTTGCAGGGCTTCTCGTTTCAAGCGCTGCGGCTGCCCTCGTTGGCGTATATGTGCTAATGAGTAGTAGCATCGCAACAATGACGCAGATGTCTCAGAATTATTCTGGTTACTACTCTGACTACAGCTACGTCGCGCCTGCTGATGAAGGACAGGCGTACCAGCTCAGCGATCACACCATTGCACCTTTTGACAGCGATCCCGTTTCAGAATCGTTGATTGATTCCTAGCAGCCCTGGCTAATCAATTGAGCAACCTTGGCTAGGTCAGCCCGTGGATGAACCTCCCTGTTAATATAGCCAGAATAAACGAGGGGCGCAGCTTTCATCGATTGAAAGTTGCGCCCCTCGCTGATATTTAAGTGATTTATGTTTAAGGTCTTTATATTTGCTGACCCCATTTCAACTTAAGTCAATTATGTCAGTAAACAGAGCTATCTTTTTTGTGCCGTAATGTTTTCTTAGGATTTCGAAAGTTGTGTTCTTGTAACGTTTTGCGAATATTTCTAAAATTTTCTGCGGGATTCGGTGAGCAGAAGAGTTGTCGTGGGTTTCGGAACTGCTTCCTAATCTTTGGCGCGGTCAATCCGCAGTAAAAACACCATCAGCCCTATAACACCGAGCTGAATTGCAAAATTGGAGAGTGTGGTAGTCCCCATATCGCCAGAGGCAATTTGAGCTAAAAAGACAACACCTCCAATGACACCAGAAGCGGTAAAGGCAACGTAGATGAAACGCCTGAGTCCTCGATAGGGGGCTTTCGCCTCAGATTGAAGTCGAGCATAGAGTTCAGGATCCATATTGGCGCGGCGATTTTGGAGCGATCGCCGTGATGAGTCTTGGGACTGAGAACGAGGCTTCTTAGACTTCGAATTAGGCGAACCCATGGCATCCTTAGATTTGATAGAACGATCAGCGTGAAGCGTGACATGTTGCGCAAACAAAGTCACGTCCATTAGGGGCTTCACATGACAGCCTTGCTTTTAAAGCAGTCTGTAGAGTCATGCAAAAATGCGAAACAGCTTTTTTCTAGAGTTACCACAATCCTCGTTTACGACGAGGCCGAACGGTTTTCCAGTTTGTTCGTGCCATTGCAAGCTGGTCGTCTGAGATTTTTGCTCCGGTCAAATCAGAGCCGCATAGGTTTGTGCCCCGAAGGTTAGCATTGCTCAGGTTGGCATAGCTAAGGTTTGCTCCACGCAAGTCGGCCTTCAACAAATCGGCGTTGTTGAGAAATGCACCCACTAAATTGGCATCTCTCAGCACAGCTTCTTGCAAATTGGCTTGGGCTAGGTCGGCTCCACCCAAGTCAGTCTTCTGAAAGTTTGCACGGATCAGTTTCGTTTGGAAAAACTTTGCTTCGTGAAAATTTGCACCTGACAAGTCAACCTTGTTGAGATTCATGGAGCTAAAGTCGTAGGATACAAAGCTCCGATGCCCCCTCGCATAGGCATCTAACACATGTTTGATATCAACTTTCGGAGATGAAGACCGCCTGCGTCCAGTTGAGCGAGGACCAGAGAGAGGGTCTGTCATGCCAGAGGGCGATCGCCGACTACGTCCCGTTGTATTCAGATTGGTGCTATCTGGGCCATTGCGAGAGCGTCGTGCTCGAATCTGCGCCGCCATGCGGGCTGTTTGAGAAGAATGCATCGATTCTGAACGAGGCCCCGAATCTCCTCCAACAGAATATCGGGTAGAAGGTGGAGGCTGAGTTCCAGGCTTTTGCAAATTCGTCATGACCATTCCCTCAGCTAGACTATCCATGTAGGGTACTAGGTCAAGAGCACGCATGACGTCTCCAGCAGTCTGAAAGCGATGACGCACAGACACTTCTAGCATCTGTCCCAAGACGCCCGAAAAGTGTTCACTGATATGAACATGATCTCGCCAAAGAATTTCGCCTGTCGTTGGATCGTAGGCCATATCCTTAGGAGATTTTCCTGTCAGCAAGTAAATGGAAGTCACGCCCAAGGCATACACATCACTCGCATAGATGGGTCGCATCGCCATCTGCTCTGGAGGCGCATAGCCTGGTGTGCCGATGGCATAAGCTGTGAGGGCTGTTTCTTCTGAAGCTTCTGCACGAGTTGGACTGACCTTGTCTTTCACTGCACCAAAGTCAATCAACACCAGCTTTTTATCTTGACTGCGACGGATAAGATTAGCGGGTTTGATGTCGCGATGAATGACCTGTTGGCTGTGAATGTATTGAATCATGGGCAGAATTTCGCTGAGAAACTGCTTGACCCCAGCCTCACTGAACGGCCCCGATCGCTTGACTTCCTGCTGAAGGGTCGATCCGCTGATGTATTCCTGAACTAGGTAAAACTCCTGGTCTCGGTCGAAGTAGTCGAGCAGTCGCGGGATTTGAGGATGGTCACCAATCTTGCCCAGGGTCTTCGCTTCGCGCTTAAACAAATCTCTCGCCATTTGCAAGACATGGGGCGATGATGCCGCAGGACGCAACTGCTTAATGACGCAGTGGGGTTTGCCTGGCAACGACTCATCCGTAGCCAAAAACGTTGCACCAAATCCGCCGTGCCCCAACTCCTGTAGGATTCGGTATCGATCGTTAATTAATAAGCTCGATCCACAGGCATGACACCGTTGAGTATGGGTCAGGTTTTCTGGATGAGGACATGTCGGATTCAAGCAGTAGCTCATGCCAACTCTCGCTCTATCGAACGTCAGGTGCGAATCTGTAGTGATGCAGGATGGTTTCACCCTTAGGCGCAACGATTGTTAGCCAGGTTTGAGGACGAACACGTATCGCAAACAACAAAATCGCCCGTAATTTACCTATCTTTATTATCTCGGCAAAACCCGCGCTCTGTAGCGCCATCGTTGTCAAAATGATTTAAAGACTTACTAAAGCTACTCTCATTGTGATTGAAACTTCTGTAAAAACCTAGGGTTTCGCTGGCAGTTCAGGAACTGGGCACTGTACTGAGACTTATCATAATCGAGGCTTATCATATTTGCTTGTGTCGGGTCACAGGATTAGCCTGGTAAACAAAATCTCGCTTCTGGAACTCTCTACATCCATATTCAGACATTTAGGACTAGGATTCACCTGCAAAATCAACCAATTTGACCCGAACCAGCATAGCTTGGTTTAGAAAAGGATGGATCTGAATCGGGCGATCGCCCACTGATTGTCCGTCATCATGGTTGGTTCCGCTTCGAAACGACCCTATTTGGTCATTAGGGCTTAAAGAAATCAAGTTGAGCGATAAGATTTTAGTAAATCAAGCGCTTACCCCATTTAAGACTTTTCCGAGATGCGTATTTCTTTAAGCTGGTTAAACGACCTCATTAATATCGACATGACGCCAGAAGAGTTGGCTGAAAAGCTGACTATGGCAGGGTTTGAGGTGGAGGAAATTGAAGATCGGAAAACCTGGGCTGACGGAGTAGTCGTTGGTCGCGTTTTAGAGCGATCGCCCCATCCAAACGCGGACAAGCTGAGCGTTTGCACGGTTGACATTGGAGCGAATGAGCCTTCTACGATCGTTTGCGGTGCAGCAAATGTACGAGCAGACAGTTTTGTGCCTGTGGCTACAGTGGGCTCTTACCTACCCATCGTCGATCTCAAAATTAGCCCCCGCAAGCTTCGAGGGGTTGCTTCAGCAGGCATGATTTGCTCCCTAGCGGAATTGGGGCTGACAAAGGACTCAGAAGGCATTCACATCTTCGAAGATAGCACCCTCAAACCTGGTGATGACGCACGTCCTCATTTGGGGCTGGATGATGTTGTGCTCGATCTGACCTCTACGGCTAATCGTGCGGACGCATTGAGCATGGTGGGGATTGCTCGCGAAGTCGCGGCACTGACCGGAAACCCACTGAAGCTACCTGAGATTCCAGAATTTGAGGCCAAAACGGATGCGCAAGCGCTAACCGTGAAGCTGGAACAGCCAAAGGCTTGTCCCGTCTACATTGGGACTGTCGTTCACGGAGTTCAGGTGCAACCGTCTCCTCAATGGCTGCAGCAGCGACTTAAAGCAGCCGGGACTCGTCCTATTAACAATATTGTCGATGTCACCAACTATGTCTTGCTGGAATGGGGACAGCCTCTCCACGCATTCGATGGCGATCGCCTCCAAGCGGTAACGGGTCAAGACTCACTTCAGATTGGAGTGAGATATGCCAACTCCAAAGAGACATTAACAACACTCGACAGCCAATCTCGACAGCTATCTGACCAGGCGCTGCTGATTACGGCAAACAACCAGCCCGTTGCCCTCGCCGGGGTGATGGGGGGCGCAGAGACGGAAGTGTCAAATGCCACGACAAACATTATGCTCGAAGCGGCTTGGTTTGATCCAGCGTCCATTCGGCGATCGGCTCGAAGTCAGGGACTCCGCACTGAAGCTTCTGCCCGCTACGAGCGGGGCGTAAACCAGGCTGAACTCGATCTGGCTTGTCGTCGGGCACTGCACCTGATTACAGAACTGGCAGGAGGTACCATCACGACTCAGTCTGTCGAGGATCATCGGCCGAGTCAGGCGAGCTTTAGCCGCACCGTTGAGCTTCGCTTAGAACGGGTCAATCACATCTTGGGGGCCATTGTATTAGAGCCAAGCAGCCCGTCTAACACAGAGCCTCGACTAGGCACTCTTTCTGCTCACGATGTTGAAGAAATTCTCACGACACTAGGTTGCACACTTAAGCCTCTCGCCCCTCAAACCCTTGATGACGATGCCTCGGACGGTGCCTCGACAGTATGGCAAGTCACAGTTCCTCCGTATCGCTACCGCGATTTAGAGAGAGAAATCGACCTGATCGAAGAAGTCGCGCGACTTTATGGATACGATCGCTTTACGGACACGCTGCCAGCAAAAACGGCTAGAGGCGTTCTGTCTTTAGAACAGCAAGTCATCCGTGAAATCAAAACCGCGTTTCGTGCTCTGGGACTCACAGAAGTGATTCATTACTCACTGGTGAAACCGACGGGCGATCGCCAAATTACCCTCTCTAATCCGTTGTTTGAGGAGTACTCGGCGCTTCGAACAGAGATGCTCAGCGCCCTGATTGACGCGTTTCAATATAATTTAGAGCAGGGCAACGGCGCTCTCAATGGCTTCGAGATTGGCCGCATTTTTTGGCGCTCTGACAACACCTTTCAAGAAACCGATCGTGTGGCCGGAATTTTGGGAGGAGACCCAAGTCAAGGACAATGGGTCAACAGTGACAAAGAGCAGTCTATGACATGGTTTGAAGCAAAAGGTGTGTTGGAATGCGTGTTTGAGCGACTAGCTTTGACTGTCACCTATCAGCCAGCCTCTGATGTGGAGCGATTGCATCCAGGGCGCACCGCGTCTCTGTGGGTGGGTCAGCAGCAACTGGGTGTATTTGGACAGTTGCATCCTCAGCTCTGTCAAGAACGGGATCTGCCGAACGAAGTCTATGTTTTCGACCTAGCCTTTGATGTGTTGGTTCAAACGATTCACAATCCGAGTCAGGGCGCGATTGTGTTTCAGCCGTTCTCTAGTTTCCCAGCGTCTGATCGAGATTTAGCCTTCTATGCGCCAACATCGGTAGCGGTGGCAGACATTGAGGCGATCGCCCGCAAAGCTGGCAAATCCCTTTTAGAATCGATCACGCTGTTTGATGAATATCAGGGCGAAAAGGTGCCTGAGGGACAGCGCAGTCTTGCCTTTCGACTGGTGTATCGAACGAGCGATCGCACCCTGAAGGACGAAGACGTTGACCCGGTTCACCAAAAAGTGCGAGATGCCTTGGTCAAACAACTCGGTGTGTCGTTGAGAAGTTAGGGCTGGCAGAAAAAATCCTTAAAACAGGTGACATTTCCAAAAGGATGTGATAGCTTAATCTTGTGTGAGGAGCGAACCAGCAAGAGCGCCGAGACGAAACACGGTCAGTCGTCGGCGCTCTTTCTGCTTTCTGAATCTTTTTTCCAAGAAGTCTCGAGCTTAAGAGTCTCAAAACATTGTGAAGTCTGAGTGCTCAGTGTGCATTGTCTCAAGTCATATGACTCTCTCGACTTATAGCAATGCGCAGATAGGTTAGGACAGATGTTTTTAGGACAGATATTGATGGAGAAGCCACGCACCGCGTGGCTTCTCCATCAACTATTGGTTTTATATCAGCGCGTAGCACTATAATTACAAAAGAATGTAACTATATTTGACCTGACTTGCTGACTTCATGCTGCACGAATTTGAAGTTCTAGGACAAATAGCAAGATGGTAAAACCCTTAGACTAGAGCAAGAATTTTTTGATGGCGATCGCCACCCCGTCTACCTCTACATCGGGAGCGACCCAGTTGGACTGAGCTTTAACATCGTCGGGGGCGTTGCCCATCGCGATTCCAAGACCGCTGTATTGCAGCATTTCTAAGTCGTTGAAGTTGTCGCCGATGGCCATAACATTAGCCGCAGACAAGCCGAGCTTTTCTTCTGCCAGATAGCGAACGGCAATCCCTTTATTAACATTGGGATTTGCTGCTTCGAAGAAGGTCGCGACGGACTTCGTAAAATAAAGCTCTGCGGGCGTGTATTGCTGCTTGAAAGAATCCAGCAAGTAATCGATTAAATCAGTGTTTTGACTCAGAGCGAGAACTTTTGTCGGGTCTTGGTCGAGTACATTTCGCAAATCTCCTACCGCGATCGGCGTCACGCCCGACCGTTGCGAATAGGCTGCCGTTTCAGCCGTCACTTCGCGCACATAGAGCTGATCGTTGATATAGAAGTGAATCGACAGCAGATGAGCGCGCTCCGTTTGTTCAAAATCGTCTAACAGCTTCAATGCGATTTGCTTGGGTACAGGCCAGTGGCGAATGACTTCACCTGTTGCTGGGTTCTTGATCATCGCGCCTTGATAGGCGAGCAACGGCAACGAGAGCTGCAACTGCTGATAAAACCGCAGGGCTGAGCAATACATTCGACCGGTGGCGATCGCCACAGCGATGCCTTTTGACTTTACAGCTTGCACAGCATCCACAACCTCAGGCCGAATCGTGTTTGATTCTCCAGCCATGGTGCCATCAATATCCAGCACCAGTAACCGAATGTCGTGAGTCGGAGTTTGGTTGCTTGATGCAGATTCGATACTGAGGTCAGCATCTTGACGGAAAACATTTGTCATGGAGAATCGCGCCTTAACCCAGGTGTCCTCCCGCATTGTATAACCCACATCGCGCTTGACGACGGCATATTAGAGCCAACGCATCAAGGTGGAGTGAGCATTTGCTCCAATATCGTGCGGGATGGTTCCACCATGGCCCACTGTCCCTCTGGTTGCTTACGAAGTGCCGCAAACTGGAGGCGTTGTCCGCGTCCGATTGGGTCTCCTTGAGCGACGGCTCCGAACTGAATCCGGTCGAGACCGCACAATCGAAACACGTAGGCGGGCACATCAGGGCTGGAATACAGCGCACAGCCATCGTTCAAGGGTTGAACATCACCTCTAAAAGGAGCATGGATAGCCGCTCCTTCCAGCTCTACGGAAATATCTCCTAAGCCACCACTGATCAGATAACCTGCGACTTGAGTACCGGGTTGCAGCTGCCACTGTTGCTGGATTTCTATGTTTTGCGGCTGCACCGATTGGGGCGATCGCCCACAGCTCAGCACTCCCCCCAAAAGGCTGCCTAACAAACTGCCGATACCAATGGTTCGTACGAGTGGCATTCTCGATGTGGATTTGGTGACAAGACTCAAGTCAGGGCTGAAAGCTAAAAGCATAGCCAGCGTATTCCTCTCCTTCATATAAAACGACCAGCCAAGTATCTGGATCAAACGCTAAAGGATAAGCTTCTCGCTGAGCTGTCACTCCTGCCCTCACCTCAAGATCGGGCATGAGGCAGTAAGGATCGCTAACAATCTCGCGCACTGCTGCTTTGTCTTGGCGTTCGGGAACTGTGAGCAGTTTAGATAGGTTGTCACGCGACAGCGCCACATCTTGCTGAACAACTTCCTGGCATTCGGTAGTAGCAGACGCTTTTTCCTGAAAAACAGCACTGACATCTCCTACCAGGACTAACCCCGCCAAAACTGAACTACCTGCAAGCAGAAAGCGAAAATCGATTGATCGCATTCCCTCTGGAGACGATCGCCTAGTAGAGACAGGCTGACGCGATCGCCGAGGTTTTCGGCGTTGAGGAATCGGCGGTGGCGAACAGGAATTTGGGGCTTCGTGAGATTGGGAGACCTCCGAATGGAATGTCCGAGGAATGACGCCTGCCCGTGCCTGGACTGAAGCCGGAATATCTGATGGTCGCGACGCGGATGACGGATTTGATAATGGTGGAATTCCACCTACAGAAGGGAGCCTAGAATAGTTTTGCTCATCGGTCTGGGGCGATCGCCTTTGTTGCCCTGCCCCATAGGGGTCGAACAACTTCACCGTAGGCGGATTCTCCGGGTACCCATAGGACTCCGGCGAAGCAAAGGGTTGATTAGAGTGCGCCATCATCATGACCTCGATAAGCTGACAACAAACACGAAACAACGAGAGCAATCCACAAAACACCGAGAAATAGAGTCGATATCATCACAAGCCTCCAACTTTTCCACCCAACAGCAGTCCAACCATGACGAGTAAGCAGCGATAGCCAATCTTGAGTCCAGTGCGAGGGGAAGTCTGGGTCAACCACACCGCAGTGACGGCAGGGGCGATCGCCAAGAGGGTTCCTAACAACCAAAACTGAGAAGTCACAACCATCACCGCTTCTAAGAACCATCGCAGCAGCAGGGCGAGAACAATCCAGGCGATCGCTTTCAACCCTGCTGTCCCCAGTCGCCGCAATGGCTTAGGGTGACGCAGAGATCTTGCCCGTCGTATCCGCGCTCTACGGAACTGCCGAGGGGTTGGTTGCCTCAAACGGTTCTGTTTATCTAAAGTCGGGGAGGAGACAGCCTGATGTCGCGGACTCATTCGCGGAGAGGCAATTTGGGGAGATGTGGCTGATGGAGACCTCAACGCTACAGAGGCAGACAAAAAGTTATGACGACGAAGATGAGATGAGACCTTAAAGGAGTGACAATAGGTAGGCTCGGAAGAATGACTCAGCGGCAGCCGCTGGGACGGCAATCGGTCAAAAGAGAAAGATGGAATAGGAGGAGACCCATGAAAATGACTTCTATTATTGGAGTCAAAGAAAGAGCCGGAAGGGGAGCGATCGCCTAGTCGTCTCTTTCGCCGATGAAGGAAAGGAGCGTTTGACTGCATGATGAATCCTTTCGAAACAAATTCACTGCTTTTCAGCTAGAGTCACAAGGACGAACTGAGGTGCAAGAATTCTGACAAGCACTAATTTAATACAATTGTACTATATTGGGTTTCCAAATTGATAGTATTTTCTCGTTGAATTTTTTGCAGACTCTTTTTGTCTCTCCACCAAACTTCATCTAAAGTTCTATGTCCCGTCCTTCGCAGTCCTTGCCGCATCCTCGCTGGAGCCAATTTCAGCAGCAGGCCACGCCCTATTTGTTTCTCTTGCCTGCCCTTCTAGTGCTGGGGTTAACGGTGTTTTGGCCGTCGCTCAATGCGCTGTACTTGAGCATGACCCAGTATGGCTATGACATCACCCAACCTCCAGAGTGGGTCGGTCTTGCCAATTTTCAGAGACTTCTTTCCGACCAAGTTTTTTGGATCACGATGGGAAATACGCTGCTGTACTTGGTGGTGGTGGTGCCAATTTTGGTAATCGCGCCGTTGTTTCTAGCAATTTTGGTCAACCAGGTATTACCCGGCATTCAGTGGTTTCGCACGGCTTACTATACTCCGGTGGTCATTTCGATGGTGGTGGCAGGTATTGCATGGCGTTGGCTTTATGCAGAAACGGGTTTGTTTAACCAACTATTGAAAGGGATAGGGATTTCAGAATCGGGAGTGCCTTGGCTCACAAGTCCAAAGCTCGCTTTGTTCAGCGTTATGGCGGTCACCATCTGGAAAGGCCTGGGATATTACATGGTGATTTATCTAGCAGGCTTGCAGGCCATTCCGGCAGAGCTTTATGAGGCAGGTGCGATCGACGGCTCCGATGGCTGGACGAAGCATTGGGATCTGACGATCCCGCTGATGAAGCCCTACCTATTTTTGGTGGCTGTCATTTCCTCAATCTCTGCGACTAAAGTCTTCGAAGAAATCTACATCATGACCCGTGGGGGGCCGCTCAACAGCTCGAAAACGATTGTGTACTATGTCTACGAGCAAGCCTTTGACCCGACGAATCTGGAAATCAGCTACGCTTGCACCGTAGGATTGGCGCTGTTCATCATCATTTTGATTTTGTCGGTGATTCGTCTCAGCTTGAATCGTCAGACGGCTCCTCTTCCCTAAGCGTCAAAGTGAATGGCACAAGGGGTTCTTTCCTATTAACTCTAGTAAGAGCAAGTCAGGCGTGGGTTGCGAATTTTGATAGATATCTCTTGAAAGATTTTTCGATGATGCAGTTACCGTTCACCGTCGAACAATTCTTCTCTGTTTTTGAAATCTACCGTGTCAATCCTTGCCCTGCGACGATTTTTACCTTTGGGGTTTTCCTCTTTGCCTCCAGCTGGGTTCCCTGGTATCTATTTCTCTTACCGCTTCTCTGGTCGCCGGTAGGGACGAGAGCCTCCATTACTCTTCATGTTCCGCAAGGTTATAGGCTAGAAGTTGCTGGAGTCGTCAGCATAATCGTCATTTCAGACAATGGCAATATGAGTTAAGTGAATGATGAACGCCCTGCCATTGCATACTTCAATCGTGACAGTGATTT